>JACQTD010000170.1 GCA_016210985.1 Acidobacteriota bacterium | reverse complement strand
TGATTCACTTGGCTTCCACTTGCAAAATGTAGAAACTCCAGTGCATGCTGGAAGTCCGGGGTGCGGATGCGTTCCGCACGTGCGATCCCAGGGAGAAGCGTAACTTGACTTCACCGGGCGTCATCATATAAATCTTCGCGTGGGATGCAGGCTCGGTCATCTCAACGACCGCCGATGTGGCAGCCGAGCGGTGTTGCAAGGATGGCTAATCAATCTGGCGCCAAGCGTGCGGGATTTCAGTTTTACCTTAGCTACCGAAGAGAGGTGGGTTCTCTTCAATCGAAGGCTCCACACTACCGAAGCGCGGTAAGTCGAAGGGCGGCGACACGGAATTCCGGGGCCAGAGTTTTGTTTTAATTTGATCGGGACACCCAGTTCCGATCAGGAGGCGATCATGCGCTCAGGTCTGGGAAGGTCTCTCGCAGCTCGATGGACCGGTCTTCTCTTGATGGCGCTTACGCCGGCGGCGCCGTTCTCACCGGCACACGCGAACCTGGCGCCGCCCAGCCTTGCGCCGTGGGCGGGGACTTGGGCCGCCCAGCAGGATTACGTCATCGGGGCCTACGACCTGCTGGACGTCCGGGTTTTCGGGGAACCCGAGCTGGGCGGCAAGCACAGGGTCTCCGCGCAAGGTAATATCCGGATAGCGTTCGTGGGCGAAATCAAGGCGTCCGGCTTCACGGAGTCGCAGTTGGCGGATGTTGTGCGAGACAAGTTGAAGGCCCAACTCAAGGATCCGCAAGTAAGCATCTTTGTGGAAGAGCACCGGAACCAGTTGGTGACCATTTTCGGGTTCGTCCGAACGCCAGGCCGGTACGAGCTCCCCGCGGGAAGCCAGCTTGTGGACCTGCTCGGTATGGCGGGTGGACTTCTGGAAAACGCCGGCGAAACCGCCGTCATTGTCCGTGCGGCCTCCAGGCACGACGACGACTCGTCGAATGGGGAAGAGACTTCACATGTCAGCCTGGGCGTGGAGCTGGTTGACCTCAGAAAGCTCATGGCCGGTGATCGAAGGGCCAATGCGCCCCTTTATCCTGGCGATGTCGTCACTATCGCTCAAGCCGAGAAGGTCTTCGTGTCAGGAAACGTCAACACGCCGGGCGTCTTTGATCTTCGAGGTAAATTGACCCTTTCCCAGGTCGTGGCGATGGCCGGGGGGTTGAAGCCGGCATCGAAAAAGAGCGAAGTGGTCATCGTACGGCAAGACGCTGACAAGGCCCGAAAAGTACAGCTGGTAGTCGACCTGGGTAGGATGGAAAAACACCCTGAGGAGGATCTTGTGCTCCAGGCCAGCGACATTGTCTGGGTCCCTCCCTCGGCCGCGAAGAGTTTTGGACTCTCGCTTCTCAATGCACTTGGCATGCAATCGGCGCTGCTTCCACTCTATATGATCCGCCGATAGCCGGCCGACATGAGTTTCCACGGACCGATCACCAAACTTAGCCATGGCTGATACGGATCCCAGACCGATTCTCCCCTCGACCGGAGGCGCCTCGATCACGCCCGTCCCCGGTCAGGTCACTCGCGTCTATCCGACGGCCTTCCCGCCCCCACGCGAGGAAGAGGTGGTCGAACGGGAGATCCACCTGCTCGACTATTGGAGGGTGATCCGCAAACGCAAATGGATCGTGCTCGGAGTCCTCCTCGCGGTCGGCGCGGTCACCACGGTGCGGATGTACCGCGCGCCGCTGGTCTACGAGGCAACCAGCCGGATACTGATCAACGAACAGGGTCCGCTTCGGCTCTCGAACGACCGCGAACCCCAGCAGGTCGTGCTGAGCAATGACGCGCAGTACCTCGAGACCCAATTGAATGTGCTCCGGTCGCGCGTCTTGGCCAAACGGGTCATTGACCGGATGGCGCTCGGCCGGCATCGGGAGTTCGCCGACCTCGCCCGATCTCAGGCCGAGCCCGCGATGCGGGACCGGATGATGGTCGATCGACTCTTGGGCGGTTTGAGTGTCGATCTGACGAGAAACGCCCGGATCGTGAACGTGACCTACGCCTCGCCGGATCCCCGGTTGGCGGCGGACATCGCGAACACGATCAGCGATGAGTACGGGAAGTACACGCTCGACATGCGGGCCAATGCGACGCGGCAATCCACCGACTGGCTCAACCGCCAGGTGCTGGATCTGCGCGAGAAGGCGAGGAATCTGCAGGATGAACTGCTGACCTACACCCGCGAGAACCAGATCGTCCAACTGGGTGAAAACCAGACCATCACCGTCGAGCGGCTCGCGGATCTGAGCAAGCGGGTCTCCGAGGCCGAGGCGGAATCGATCAGGGCCGCGCTGAATTACAACCTCAGCCGGGATCCTGCGACCAATGTGGATGCGATCGAGCCCATCCTCACGGATCCGGCGATCCAGACGTTGAACTCGAACGCCGCGAGCTTGAGACAGACCCTGGCCCAGCTTTCGGCCACCTATACGCCGGCCTCACCAAAGGTCGTCCAGGTGCAGGAGCAGCTTTCCGAGGTGGAGAAGCAGATCGCGGCCCAGAAGCAGCGGATCCTCGCCAACATCGAGACCGCCTATCGGTCGGCCGTGGCGCATGAAAGGGAGCTTCGCCGGGAGTTGGAGAAGGCGAGAGGAGAGACGCTCCAGCAGAACGAGCGCAGCATCGAACTCGGACTCAAGCAGCGCGAGGTGCATGCCGCGGGCCAACTTTATGGCGATCTGCTGAGTAAAGCGCAGGATGTCAGCCTGCTGTCCACCCTCACCACCACGAATATTCAATTGTTGGACCAGGCGGAAATCCCGCTGCAACCGGCCCGACCGAACAAGAAGCTCAACATCGTGCTCAGCCTCATTATCGGCGTTGCGCTCGGCGTGGCCCTGGCCTTCTTCATTGAGTATCTCGACAATACCGTCAAATCGACCGAGGATGTAGACCGGCTGCTCGGGCTGGCTTCCCTCGGTGTCGTGCCGGCGCTGGATACGCTCGACCGCAAGGGCCGGCTTTCGCTGCCGGCGGTCTCGGGGAAGCAGAAGGAAGGCCCGCGCCCGTTGCTCACCCAGGAGGAGAACAGCAAGAGCAGCTTCGGGGAGGCCTACCGTTCGCTGCGGACCTCGATTCTGCTATCGAGTCCCGAACATCCGCCGCGTTCGATGCTCTTCACCAGCACTCGACCGGGGGAAGGGAAGACGACGACGGCCATCAATACGGCCGTCAGCCTGACCCAGACAGGAGCGCGGGTGATCATCGTGGACGGCGATCTCCGAAAGCCCGGTCTTCACAAGGCCCTGGGGATCAAGGGCTCGCCCGGACTGAGCGCATATCTTACTAGCCCGACCGAACTCGCCTCGATCATCGACGCGCATGCGACCCCCAATTTGGCCGTCATCCCTTCGGGCGCGATTCCTCCCAATCCATCCGAGTTACTGTCTTCATCGAAAATGCGCCAGGCGATCCGGGAGTTGAGCGAGCAGTATGACTACGTGGTCATCGACTCTCCTCCGATTTCCACATCGGATGCGCTCATCCTCTCGACCATGGTCGACGGGGTCATCATGGTCATCCGATGCGGTGAAACACCTAAGGAGCTGGTCGTGCGCGCAAAGCGGGCGCTTGAGGATGTGAATGCCCGGGTTTTCGGCGTGGTGTTGAACCGGGTTGACATCAACCAGGACGGCTACTATTCGTACTACTACCGATACCAGTACTACGCCGATGATCAGCCCGGCGGACAGCCCCACTAGGACGGGGCTGCGGTGCTCTCAACCGTTCCCGGCTCCTGGCGCTGAATGATCGACATCCACTGCCATATCCTGCCCGCCCTCGATGATGGCCCGAGATCGCTGGAGGAATCGGTTCGCCTGCTGGAGATGTTGCGAACAGAGGGGGTAACTCTTGCGGTCGCTACGACGCATGTGCTGGACCACCGTTACCCGAGCCCGACCGCGGCGCAGATCGACGAAGGGTTGCGGGCGGTTCGGGAGGCGGACGGCGGGAAACTGGAAGTCGTGGGCGGAGCCGAAGTGCGCCTTACTCCGGACATTCTTGATCTGCTCGACCGGCCCGAATTGTTCGTCAATGGAGGCCGTTATATGCTGGTCGAATTGCCTTCCACCCTGATCCCGGTCGGAACCGAAAACCTCTTGTTCGGCTTGACGTCCGCCGGGGTCAAGCCGATCATCGCTCATCCCGAGCGAAACCGGATGTTGTTGAAGCACCCCGAGCGGCTGCGGGAGTTCGTACGAATGGGATGCACGGGGCAATTGGACGCCCCCTGTCTGATGGGTTCCGGTGGCAGCGAGTTGAAGAGGACGGCATTGAAATGGCTGGGAGAAGGCTTGGTCCATTTCGTGGCGTCGGACGCCCACCGCCCCGGCTGGCGTGCCCCCTTGTTGGCCGAGCCTTACGAAGTGATCCGCCGTGAATTGGGGGAGGACCTGGCGCGTGCGGTATTGATTGACAATCCCCGAGCGGCGGTGGAAAACCAGGAACTGAGCCACATCCCGGAAGTCGCCCCCGAGCGGCGGCGAAGGGGTTGGTTCACCGCATGGTTTGGCGCCTCTTGAAGGCGTGGAGATCAGCGATGTCGAATCTGTGTGTCATCGGAACCGGCCATGTGGGATTGATCACGGCTTGCTGCTTCGCCGAGCTGGGGCATCAGGTGATCGCCGTCGACCGCGACAAGGGCAAGCTCGATCGCCTCCGAAAATCGGAAGCACCCTTCTTCGAGCCCGGGCTCCAGGAGCTGCTGAGTAGGAACATCACCGCCGGAAGGCTCTCTTTTTCAGGCGAAATCGCCGATGGCATCCGGCAGGCGGGCATTGTTTTTGTCTGTGTAGGCACACCACCGCTCTCGGACGGGCGGGCCAATCTCGCCTATGTCGAAGAGGTCGCTCGTTCCATCGCGGCCTGCATGGACGACTACCGGCTGATTGTGGAGAAGAGCACCGTGCCGGTACAGACCTCCCAGTGGATCCGCCGCACGGTCACGCTCTTCAACCGCACCCGGGTTGAATTCGACGTCGCCAGCAATCCTGAATTCCTGCGGGAGGGCTCGGCCATCGAGGACTTCATGAGGCCGGACCGGGTGGTCATCGGCGCCGAGTCGGAACGCGCGCGCCGGCTGCTGTTCGATCTCTACGAGTCTTTCAACTGCCCCGTGCTGCTGACCGACCTGGTGTCCGCCGAAATGATCAAACACGCGTCCAATGCCTTCCTGGCGATGAAGATCTCCTTCATCAATATGGTGGGCAATCTCTGCGAGAAGGCCGGCGCCGACGTCGATCGCGTCGCCGAGGGCATCGGACTCGACCGTAGGATTGGTCGCGCGTTCCTCAACGCCGGCATCGGTTACGGGGGAAGCTGTTTCCCCAAGGACGTCAAAGCGTTTCTCAACATGGCCGAGTCGCTCGAGGTTGATTTCGGCCTCCTTAGAGAGGTCGACCGCCTGAACGAACATCGGGTCGATCACCTGATCCGGAAAGCCCACGCTGCGCTCTGGGTTCTGAACGACAAGACCATAGGACTCCTGGGCCTGGCCTTCAAGCCGAATACCGACGATGTGAGGGAGGCGCCCAGCCTCCGGGTCATCGAGCGGCTTCGGGCGGAAGGATCGCGGTTGCGACTCTACGACCCGCAGGCCGAAGGGAACATGCGGGCGATCCACGCGCCCGTGGCCGGAGCGCTTGACTATTGCAGTTCACCGGAGGAGGCCGCGGATGGCGCGGAGGCGCTCATGATCCTCACGGAAGCCGATGAGTTTCGTAAGCTGGATTGGGATCGGATACGGCGATCCATGCGCACGCCCATCGTCATCGACGGCAGGAATGTGCTCGATCCCGCCAAAATGGCCGCGTCGGGTTTCGAGTATTACTCCATCGGCCGTCCCAGCGTCGGGAACCGCTATTGATCGATCGGGGCCGCTTCCGGACTCAAACGCGAGAGGAGAATCTAAAAACGCATGGCTACGGTCTTCATCACCGGCGCCGCCGGCTTCCTCGGCTCGCATCTGACTGACCGGTTCATCGCCGAAGGCTGGCGCGTCGTCGCGCTGGACAGCTTCCTCACCGGCGCGCCGGAGAATCTCGCGCATTTGGCAGGTCACGATCGATTCAGGTTCATTCGTTACGATGTGACTCAGTATCTCTTCGTCGCCGAACCCCTCGACCTCATCCTCCACTTCGCGTGTCCCGCCAGCCCGTCCGACTACCTCGCCTACCCGATTCATACCATGAAGGTGGATTCGATCGGCACGCTCCATTCACTCGGATTGGCCAAGGCCAAACGCGCAAGATACCTGTTGGCTTCGACCTCGGAGGTCTACGGAGATCCGGAAGTGCATCCCCAGCCTGAAAGCTATTGGGGCCGGGTCAATCCGATCGGGCCCCGCTCCGTCTACGATGAGGCTAAACGGTTTTCTGAGGCCCTGACCATGGCCTACCACCACGCGCACAAGCTCGATACTCGGATCGCGCGCATCTTCAATGTCTATGGCCCGCGGATGCGGGTGCAGGACGGGCGGGCGGTGCCGAACTTCATGACCCAGGCGTTGCGGGGAGAGCCCATTACGGTTTACGGCGATGGACAGCAGACGCGGAGCCTCTGCTTCGTATCGGATCTGGTGGAGGGCGTTTTTAGGCTGGCCACGAGCGAGGGATTGAGCGGAGAGGTTGTGAACATCGGCAATCCCGAAGAGCACACGATGGAGGGTCTGGCTCGAATGATCGCTGAGATCACCTCGTCGCAATCTCCGATTCAGTTTCGGGAACTGCCGCTGGATGATCCCCGGCGCCGGAGACCGGAGATTGAGAAAGCCCGGCGCTTGCTGAACTGGGAGCCGGTGATGCCCCTGGCTGAAGGGTTATGCCTTACGGCCGACTATTTCCGAATGAAATTGAGTGGCGATTCCCGGGTGCAATGAGCATGGGCAAGGTCGCTGTGATCGGGTTGGGATATGTTGGTTTGCCGCTGGCGCTGGCTTTTGCGGAGGCGGGCGAGGAAGTTTACGGCATCGATGTCGACGCGGAGCGGGTGAGCCGTCTCGCCGCCGGCCGGTCGCACGTCGAAGACGTGAGCGACGACCGGCTTCAGCGTCTCCTCGGCCGGTTCCATCCGACCCAGGACGCCGCCTGTCTCCGCGACGCCGACGCGGCAATCATCTGCGTACCGACTCCGCTGCGGAAAACACGCGACCCGGACATCTCCTTTATCATCGCGGCGTCGGAACTCGTCGGCCGGCATCTCCATCCCGGCATGCTCGTGGTCCTGGAGAGCACGACCTATCC
>JACQTD010000182.1 GCA_016210985.1 Acidobacteriota bacterium | reverse complement strand
TTCGCGATCATCACCGGGTGGTGCTGCTGACAGGAAAGCTCCAGACGCTCAATCCGAAGGCCGTCCTTGAGCGAGGGTATGCCATCGTTTGGAATGCCGCGGGAAAGGCGATTCACGACCCCGAAGACTTCAGCGCAGGGCTTGGAATCCGCGTGGAGGTAGCCACCGGTGAAATCGACTGCACGGTCAATGAGGTGACACGAAAATGACCAAGGCGACCAGGGAAGACCAGAGTTTCGAAGCGTCCTTGAAGGAACTCGAATCGATCGTCGAAGCGCTCGAACGTGGAGATCAGCCGCTGGAGAAAGCGCTGGAGATGTTCGAGCGCGGCGTCAAGCTGGCCAGGACCTGCCAGCATCGCCTGGATCAGGCGGAACGAAAGGTGGAGATGCTCATTAAGGGAACGGACGGCGAAGTCCGGACGATTCCGTTCGAGGAGCGGGTCGATTGAGACCCTCATCAAAAGCCTTTCTTGACCGGCGTCGATCCGACGTCGAGCGCGAACTCGATCGTCTGCTCCCTCCGGCCTCTTCGGATCCGGCTGAAATTCACCGGGCCATGCGTTACAGCCTGTTCGCCGGCGGCAAGCGGATTCGTCCCCTCCTTACCCTGGCGGCCGGTGAAGCGTTCGATGCCGATGACCACGTGCTGCTTCCAGTCGCCTGCGCGATGGAGATGATCCACACCTATTCGCTCGTGCACGACGACCTGCCGGCTATGGACGACGATGATCTGCGCCGCGGCCGGCCTACCTGCCACAAGGTTTTCGGCGAGGCCATAGCTATCCTGACGGGTGACGCGCTGCTCACGCTCGCCTTCGAGTCCCTTGCTGCCGTTCCGCTCACACCGGAGGAGGCGCCGAGGATGGTGCATATCATCAGGGAGATCGCCGCCGCGGCCGGCACGCGGGAAGGCATGGTCGGCGGGCAGGTGCTCGACATGCTAAGCCAGGGCACCAAGGTGACCCCGGAGGAATTAGAGCAAATCCATCGATGGAAGACCGGCGCGCTCATCCGCGCCTCCATCCTGACCGGAGCGATGGCGGGCCGGTCCCAGCCCGAGGAGATGGACCACCTGAACAGGTACGCCATCAACTTGGGGTTGGTGTTTCAAATCGTCGACGATGTACTGGACGTGACCAGCACCACCGAGCGCCTTGGAAAGACGGCGGGGAAGGACCAGTCCGTCGCCAAAGCCACCTATCCCTCGATTGTGGGCATCGATGAGTCGCGCCGTATTGTCACCCGACTCGTCGAGGATGCCCTCAAATCATTGAGCCGGCTTGACCGCTCCACGGGGGTGCTCGTTGACCTCGCCGAGTACTTAGCCTCGCGAAGAGCTTAGCCGACCCTGGCCGCAAGTGGATGATTGGAGTTGGCCGCCCGATTCGGAAAAGCGAACAAGTGCTCGTGCTGCATTAGTAATGATTTCGTTGACCGCCTGAATTCCAAGCCATAGAATTGCTTAAGCATAGACCTCAATCGGTCAGGATCTGATGGGCGAGAGCCAGGACCTGATCCCCGCAGTGGCAATTGAGGACTTTTCCCGAGAGTGTAGCCTGGCGCTGTCCCCTGTTCTGGGACTGCTGCGATCCTGACCCGACCCGAAAAGGATAACCCTGCTGGCGGTAACCTGCGTTTTGGCAGGTTGACTGACGGGGTGAAGTCCGCCCATGGCGACTTGCGGTGGTCTCCGAACGCCGGCGTGATTGCCATGGGAACGCCCTCATCCGAATCCTCCTCCGGCCTAAGCCCTGATACTAAATATGTCAAGACTCACCCATACCTACTCCTTCTCGATACCGGCGAAGAAGTCACACCTGATTCTGATCGTGCAGGTAGTTGCCGTATTCCTGCTGATGGCACGGCCCTGGGAGGCTTCGATTTCGACCGCATTCAGCACGGATCTCTGTACAGTGACCGGAAACTACATGCTCTGCACAGATAAGGCGGACTATCATCCGGACGAGATTGTCCACTTGCGCGGGGAAGGATTCTCCCGAGGAGAATCCATCCAGATCAAAGTTACCCGTCCGCGAGGCCTGGTGGTGACAGGTGACGGTTCATTTGCTCCGTGGCCCACGGGATACGATAGCGTCACGGCCGATGGCGACGGAAGATTTCAATTCGACTACGTGCTGAAGGGGGTCAGGGGAATCTACTTGGTCGAAGCGTTCGACCAGCAGGGGCAGCTTTTGGCTTCTCATACCTTTACTGACGATGCCGCGCATTCAACCTCTATCTCCGCCACCTATAACTCCGGTACCGGAGTGCTCACGGTATCCGGCACCTACGAGGGTGCCACATGCAATGCGAACAAGAGCGTCGGTTATGCCCTCTTCATCAATGGAAGCGACCCGATCAATCCGGGTACAGGCTCCCTCGACGGCGCCGGGACGAACACCATGCACCTGCTGCCGGCTCCTTGCTCCAGCAGTGGGAGTTGGTCGGATACACATACGCTGGCCTCGGCTCCAAGCACCGTGTGTATCGTCCTCTATGAAGTGAATAACAATAGAATTGGCCTGGACAACGGCCTTAACGACATCGCTGCCGGCGCGAACCACAATACCAGCAATTCCTTTGAGCAGAATGGCAGCACCTACGACTTCTACGTGAAGAACGGAAGAATTGATCTGAACGGGGATGGAGCCGTGAACACCCAGGACGACGGCAGCTTCTTTGGAAAGACGATCATCAACGGCAGGGTAGATATCAACAATGATGGCAGCATATCAAATGCCGATGACGGGTCGTTTCTGGGGAAAACGGTAATCAACGGCGAGATGGATATGAATGGCGATGGTACGGCCAACGGGAGCGACGATGGCCCCCTGACACCTGACCCTGACGTCTGTGTCTCACCCACGATCGTCTGCACCGCTCCTCCTGTAATCAACTGTCCAGGGAACGTGGTAACGAGCACGGATGGCGGCCAGTGCTCTGCCGCAATCAGTTACTCCGTGACGGGGACCAGCAGCTGCGGGGGGAACGTGAATATCGCATGCAGTCCCCCATCCGGCTCGGTTTTCCCCAAGGGAACCGCGACGGTCACCTGCACCGCGACCGACACTTCCGGCAACTCAGCTTCCTGCTCCTTCAGCGTCACGGTTAATGACACGCTCCCTCCCGCGATCTCAGCTTGCCCGTCGAACATCGTGACGTCGACCGATCCTGGTCAGTGCTCCGCCGTGGTCAACTTCACG
>JACQTD010000175.1 GCA_016210985.1 Acidobacteriota bacterium | reverse complement strand
GGGAAGCCCGTTGAAACGGGCTCCGGGGGCCTTCCCCGTAACCCAACCGGCCGCAAAGCGACCGGCCTATTCGCCCTTCGGGTAAGCCGTCTGAAGACGGCTTGAGATCTCCGCAAACGGCGGAGGCCAGTCCGAGAACATAATTCGACAGACGAATATCGGACATCCAGTTCTCGCTCTGACCCGCCGGGCGCAAAATGTAGAAACTCCAGCGCACGCTCGGAACGAGTCCGCACCCCGGACTTCCAGCGTGCTGTCGTGCCCCAGCGAGTTCATAGACCAGGGATTTGCCGCTCCGATGCCAGCACAATTTGGATAACTTTTCATCATTTTCTTGACCTCCGAGATTTATTCGATTAATTTTCGAAAAATAGTCTTGTGTCACAAGGAGGGCTGAGAGTACAGGGAGTCATTTTGTTCCGCTTCGCTACGAGTGAACCGAAGGCTTCGGGAATGAGCCTGACGTAGCGCCGCCGCAGCTTTCCTTGCGATCTCCGTTCGGAAATAAGGAAAGAAAGACCATCTGTACGCGATTCTAATACCGCTGAGGGTGCCTTATGTCTACAAAACGTTCAAAGCTGAAGCTGGCCGTCCTGCTCGTTTTCTTCGTGTCAATCGGGGTGGTATGTCGCGCTGATCTCTCCAAGGCGGCCTCGCTCATGGCGCGGACAGGCCGGCAAAACCAAGCGCAATCAAACAAGGCCAACGCCGATAACAAGGTCCGGCTCGAGCTTCCAAAGGAACTGCGGGCTCCGGCCGCCGCCGCCGACTACGTGGGAACGGACACTTGCAAGGCGTGCCACGTGGAGCAGTTCGATCAATTCGCCGTCACGGCGCACTACGTGACCATGACGAGCTCGAAGTATCCTGACACGCAGAAGGGCTGCGAAATGTGTCACGGCCCCGGGAAGACGCATGTGGATGCCGGCGGCGGAACGGGATCGATCCTTAATCCCAAGAACTCGAAGGCTACGGAAGTGGCGGCCATGTGCGCGACCTGCCATCAGGACGAATCCGGCCGCCAGAACTTCCACCAGAACCAGCACGACATCGCGACCGTCTCCTGTAACGATTGTCACTCACCTCACCAGCCCCACAAGAAGGAATTCATGCTGATCAGCGACACGCAGGAGCTGTGCATCTCGTGCCATCGGGAGGTCAGTCGCGATTTCGCCAAGCCGTTTCATCACAAGGTCCCTGAAGGCGGGATGAGCTGCAACGACTGTCACCAGCAGCACGGCCTGCTGAACAAGACCCAGACTATCGATCTGGCCGGGGGCATGGACGCCATGTGCCTGCGGTGCCATACGGACAAGCAGGGCCCGTTTGTCTTCGAACACATGTCCGCGCGGAGCGAGGGCTGCATCACCTGCCACAACCCGCACGGATCGATCAACAATCGCATGCTGGTTCGGAGTGACATGAAAATGCTGTGCATGCAGTGTCATTCAGACCGACAAGGGTCCGCGGCGGACGATCCGCAAAAAGCGCACGATTTGCGGGATCCGCGGTACCAGAACTGTACCAGCTGTCACATCATGATCCACGGCTCAAACTCAAGCCGGCTTTTGTTGCACTAGGGAGGAGCCATGCCGAACCCAATCATGCTGAATCCATCTCGACTCGATCCGTCCGGTTCAGGTCATCCTATATCACCGGTTCATCCGCTCCCGGGCAACCGGATCCATTACCGGGATCATACGCTGATTACTTTGCTGAGGGGCCTGGTGCTCGTGTTCCTGATCGGAACGGCCTCGTCTGCGGCCTGGGGCCGACAGACCCGGACCGCTCCCGAGGAGACGAAGATCGTGGAGCTGCGCATTGCGGCAGCTCCCGGATCCGCGGCCGCGCCCGAACCGAAATCGAACGCGAAGCCCGCCGCACCGGCCGTCTCGCCGGGCTCGCCCGTCAGCCAGGAGCCTCCGGTCAACCTGGGAGCCATGCAGCTCCGCGGATCTGTCGAATTCGGCGCGCGCTGGCGCGATGTGGTCGGAAACGACGAGGTTTACCGTAGTCATGTCAATCTGGGAAACGGCGCCAAGCTGCTCCATTCCGATGTCGAAATCAGCTCGCCGGAGAACGTGGGAACCTTGTTTGACCGATTTCGAATGACGATGGACAACTGGGGTGGCGATCCCTACAACACGTCTACGGTGCGCGTCCAGAAGTTCCGGATTTACGACTTTCAGTATCGCTACTCGAAGATCAATTACTTCAATTTTGTTCCTGAATTCGCCAATCCGTTGTTTGCGGAAGGCATACTGGAGGGTCAGCACACCTTCGATATCACCCGCCGGATGTCGAACGCCCGAGTGGACTTTTTCCCCGATTCCAAACGGTTCAAGTTCCACCTCACGTATGGACGCAACCACTCCTTCGGTCCCTCGCTGATCACCTACAACGCCGGCGGTGACGAATTTGTACTCCCGCGCAATGTCACGAACAGTTACGACGACTACGGCGTTGGAGTCGATTTTTCCCTCTGGAAGTTTAAATTCTCATTCGAGCAGGGTTATCGGCGGTTTCGGGATGATCAAGGCGTCTCCCTGGCCGGTAACTACAATATCGGAAACGACCGGAATCCCATCTTTGAAGGTGAAGTCCCGCTTCCCGAGCAGCTCTACCTGTCGGCCTTCTCGCGCTCCTATCACGTTAGGGGCACCTTTCCGACCACGCGCTTCGCGGTGACGGTGCAACCGCATCGCCGCATAGCCCTGACGGCCCGCTTCTACTATGGCGATGCCAATCTCCAGTACGCGTTCAGCCAGGCCCTGGCCGGTTTAGTCTTCAATCGCAGTTTCCAGAGCTATATGCCCAACACGTTCACCCAGAACGTGAGCGCGCCGACCCGCCCGCAGACGGTCGCGGACTGGAGCCTGGGGATTGCGGTCACCAATCGCCTGACCATTTCGAATACCTTTCGATTCAATCATTTCAACGTTTATGGATCGACGCTGGTGAATGAGTTGCTGTTCCTGGGGTCGTCCCCGTTCGGCGAAGCTGAAGTTCAGGAACTACCTCTCGAAACGCTTTCGAGCCGTCGCATTTTTTACAATTCCTATTGGGATCAGGCGGAGGCGCGCTATGAATTCTTCTCCGGATTCCTCGTCAGGGCGGGATTCCGCCATACCCATCGCAAGGTTGACATCCAGAAGTACTCGAACGACCTGCTCTTCGGTGGCGAAGACACCACGATCGACCGGTCGAATCTCGATACCCGGACGTTTCTTGCCGGGGTGAGCTATCGTCTCAAGCGCCGTATCCGGATCGCATTTGATTATGAGAACGGAGGCTACGACAACGTCTATACGATGGTGGGACCGGTCGATCAGCAGCGGGGCCGGTTGCGGGTCCAGTACCGCCCGACGGACAACCTGATTCTGACCCTTACCGGAATGGTGACGGATATGGATCGCACCAACCGTCCGGTGATCCGGCCGTTCATCATTCCTCCCACGCCGGACTCGTACGTGAGAAATCAGGATCGGTATCGGGACGGGGGGTTCTCGTTGTCCTATTTCCCGTCTCCCCGCATCGCCTTCGACGTCGACTACACGCGCGGGCACGCGGCCTCAACCATCAACCTTCTCTTCCCGGTTCCGGGCGAACTTCCCTTGAAGTATCGAGAGGACTCACATGTGGCACACGCCGCGGTCGATCTCGGCATCTATAAGGACCTGAAGATGTCCATGGGCTATAGTCTCGTTAATAACGATGGGTCCTACCCGATGAATTATCACCGGCCGTACGGTCGTATCTCCATCCCGATCCAGCGGCGCCTGATCCTGAACGTGAACTATCAGTACTATGGCTATGACGAAAGGGGCCGGCGGGTCCAGAACTATCACGCCAACATGTTGACGACATCGTTCAAAATCATGTTTTAATACGCCCGGCAAAGTCGACGCCAGGGTGGGGTCGCAGTTAAGTCTTGAAAAACCAAATGGAGATTGAATCCGATGAAAGAACGTAACGAGAGAGGAAAGGTCGTTTTCTCCCTCACGCGAATGACTAAATTGACTTCCACGCTCGGTTTAGGCGCCTTGATGTTGTTCGTGGCGACCGATGGCCGGGTCGGGCAGCTTTCTGTCGCGAACGCCGCTGTCGCCGATGAATGGAAAATCCCGCCGGATGCTAAGAAGACCAAGAATCCCGTCGCGGCCAGTCCCGATTCAATTTCGAAGGGAAAGCTGGTCTATGACAAGAATTGTGCCGGCTGTCATGGCGCGACCGGTGGCGGCGACGGCAAGGTAGGCCTCGCACTCAAGCCCAAACCGCCCGCGAAGTGGACCAAGCAGCTGCTCGCCCCGTACTCGGATGGCGAATTGTTCGCCATGATCAGTATAGGGAAGAAGC
>JACQTD010000174.1 GCA_016210985.1 Acidobacteriota bacterium | reverse complement strand
CTCCGAGACTGATCACAGGCTCGCCGGCGTGGCCGGGCACAATACGCCGGGAACATGCGGCAATGGAAGGGGAGAAGGAGGTGACGCGATGAGGCTGATCGTAGGCATGACGGGTTCGAGCGGGACCATCTATGGCATCCGGATGCTTCAGGTACTGAAAAGCACGCCGGATGTAGAGACGCATCTGATCATAAGTGAAGCCGCCCGGATCAGTCTCGGGCTGGAGACGGCTTACTCGGTGAAGGACGTGGAGGCCCTGGCGGACGCGGTTTACAGTGAGAAAAACATCGCCGCGCCCTTCTCGAGCGGCTCCTACAAGACCGAAGGCATGGTTATCGTCCCCTGTTCGATCAAGACGCTTTCAGCCGTGGCCAACTGTTACAGCGACACCTTGCTCACGCGGGCGGCGGACGTCGTGATCAAGGAGCGGAGGAAGCTGGTGCTCGTGGTCCGTGAAACGCCGCTCCACGCCGGGCATCTGAAACTGATGCACGAGGCTTCGCTTCAGGGCGCTATCATCATGCCTCCGATCCCCGCCTTCTATCACAAACCGAAGACGATCGAGGATCTGATCGACCACACGGTCGGACGCATCCTTGATGTATGGGGCATCGAGCATCAGCTCTTCAAGCGTTGGGGGGAGTAGTTCAAATCACGGTTCCGTCGGGAATCGTGACATCCTTCGGAATGATCACGACCTTGTCCCGGATGTAGAAATTCTCACCGTCAAGGTCATCGACCCGGTTTTCGTTGAGGATCTGGACGTTGGCGCCGATCCGGGCATTCTTGTCGATAATGGCCTTGCGGATGATGCTGCCCTCGCCGATGCCGATCAGCGGCCGGCCGGCCACCTGATCCTCGCACATCTCCTCTATCGTCTCGTAGTAGTCGGCGCCCATGACGATCACACTGTCGAGGTTCACCCCGTGCTGAAGCCGTGATCGTATGCCGATCACTGAGTTGTGCAGCTCCGCGCCGTTGAGAATGCTTCCTTCCGAAATGAGCGAGTCCTGGATGATGCAGTCCTTGATCTTGGCGGCCGGCAGGTTCCGTGGCGCGGTGTAGATCGGCGCTTCGGGATCATAAAGGTTGAATTTCGGAATGGCCCGCGTCAGGTCGATGTTGGCGTTGTAAAAGGCGCCGATGGTGCCGATGTCTTCCCAGTACCCATCGTAAAGGAACGCCCGAACATGGCGAGTGGCGATCGCCGCGGGGATGAGTTGTCGTCCGAAATCCACATGGGCTTCCTCTTTCAGTAATTCGCGGAGTACGTTCAGATTGAAGACATAGATACCCATCGACGCCAGAAACGTGCGTTTCGTGGCCTTCTCGGGACTGAGTCCCACGGACGAGGTGTCGACCCGCATGGCCAGCAGTTCTTCGCCCACGGGTTTTTCCCGGAACTCGACTACACGGCCGTACCGGTCGATCTTCAGGAGACCGAACTGCGATGCGTTCTCTTCGGTGATGGCGAGGGTCGAAATCGTGATGTCGGCCCCGGCCGTCCAATGATCCTGAAGGAAGAGCCGGTAATCCATCTGGTAGAGGTGATCACCGGCCAGGACCAGGAGCGTGTCGGCGGATTCGGCCTCCAGGTGCCGCCAGGCCTGGCGGACGGCGTCCGCCGTTCCTTGAAACCAGTTGCGATTGTCGAGGGTCTGTTCCGCGGCGATGACGTCGACATAGCCATCCGAGAAGGCGCTGAAGCGGTAGGTCCGACTTATGTGCCGGTTGAGCGAAGCCGAATTGAACTGGGTCAGCACGAAGATCTTGCTGATATTGGAATTGATGCAATTGCTGAGCGGAATATCGATCAACCGGTACTTACCCGCGAGGGGAACAGCGGGCTTCGACCGAAGCGCGGTCAGCGGGTACAGCCTGGTACCCTGGCCACCGCCGAGCACCATGGCCAGAACTTTCCTCTCTCTCGCCATAACTGGACTGAATCCGAACTAGTCTACACCGGTTCGATCGATTGATGAACGCGACCGCCCGCTTTCCAGCCTGAACTTTGCCTGTTTGCACGTCATGCTCACACGGCGAGCGCCGCCACGGTCCGGTAGGCGAGGTAGACCGATCCCACCCATGCTCCCACTCCAGCCAGCGTCGCCCAACGAGGGTGACGGTACTCGCCGACCAGGGCCCGTTTGTGGACCGCAATGAGCGCGACACCCAGTAACACCGGCATCAAGGCGCCGTTCAGGGTGCCCGCGGCGATCAACAACGACGTGGCGCTGAATTCCGTCGCCTGGAGCACGTAAACGCTGAGGAGCGTCAAGCAGATAAAGAGCACGGTTCGCCTGGCCGTGATCCGCTCATCCGGGTTAGCCAGGAACGAGACCGAAGTATAGGAGCAACCTACCACGGAAGTGACGGCGGCGAGCCAGAAAACCAGGGCGGAAACGATGTATCCGGCAGGTCCGGCGGCCGAACGAAAGGCATCGAATACCGGCGAGGTCGGGCCAATGACTGCACCCAGTTGAATAACGCCGAGCACGGCCAGGAAGAGCAGCGAGCGCATGATGCCGGTAATCACGATGCCGGAAACGGACGCCCAGGTGATCGCCTTCAGCGCGCCGACTCCCTGACAACCCGCGTCGAGCAGCCGGTGAGCTCCCGAAAACATCACATAGCCGCCAACCGTCCCCCCAACCAGGGTGATAATGGCCGGGAAATCAACCTTCCGGGGCGCCACCGATTCCACGAGGGCCTGTGAGAGCGGTGGATGCGTCTCGAGTACGATGTAGAAGATGAGAACGATCATCCCAACGCCAAGGAGCTTTGAAAAACGGTCGATGGCGATCCCCATCCGGGGGACGAGGAAGAGGAGGATGACGATCACGGCCGATACCGTAGCCCCCCAGCCGTTCCCCATCCCGAACAGCGCCTGCAGGGCAAGGGCGCAGCCGCTCACATTGCCGATATTGAAGGCAAACGATCCGAATACGATGACCCCGGTGACGACCCTCCCGAGTCCGGGGAGAACATCGTCGGCGAGTTCGTGGCCGCGCTTGCCGGAGATGCAGATAGCGCGCCAGGTATTCAGCTGGGCGCCGATGTCGATCAGGATGGAGACGAGTATCGCGAAGGAGAGGCTGGCGCCGAGCTTTGCTGTGAACTGCGTGGTTTGGGTGAGAAATCCCGGTCCGATGGCGGAAACGGCCATGAGAAAGGCCGAACCGCTCAATGCGCCCCGATAGGGTTTTTCCATCAATCTTCGAAGATGCTCTCGACGAAGACCTCGGGCGAGAACTCCACGAGATCCTCGAGGCCTTCCCCGATGCCGACATAGCGGATCGGCAGGCCCAACTCCCGGGCAATGGCCACGACGATGCCGCCTTTTGCGGTACCGTCGAGCTTGGTGAGAATGAGGCCGGTCACTTCGACCGCCTTCATGAACTGCCGAGCTTGCTCAAGGCCGTTCTGGCCGGTTACGGCGTCGATGATCAGCAGCACCTCGTGCGGCGCGCCCTCCACCTCCCGCTGGGCGATGCGGCGCATTTTTTGAAGCTCGGCCATCAGGTTGGTCCGGGTATGCAGCCGGCCTGCCGTGTCGATGATCACGACGGAGCTTTCGCGCGCCTTGGCTGCGCGCAGGGAGTCGAAAATGACCGCCGCCGGATCGGTGCCCGGTTTCTGCCGGATCAGGTCCACTCCCGCCCGGTTCGCCCAGATGGCCAGCTGGTCGTTTGCGGCTGCCCTGAATGTGTCTGCCCCGCAAATGAGCACGTTGGACCCTTCCGCGGTGAGCCTGCAGGCGAGCTTCCCGATCGTAGTCGTCTTGCCGACTCCATTAACGCCTACGATCATGATGACGAACGGGCCGGCGATCGGCCCGCGCCCGGCGCCCGACGGCCTTACGCCGGGTGTCTTCAAGATCTCCAGGAGCTGCGCGCGGATGAAGGACCGAAGTTCGGCGGCATCGTTCAGCGATTTCCGGCCGACCTCCAGCCGTGCCTTCTCCAGAATCTCGGAGGCGATTCGAACGCCTAGATCAGCGCCGATGAGGGCTTCCTCCAGCTCATCGAGAACCGCGGCATCGATCTCCCGCTTTCCTCTGACGATATCGTCGATCCGGCCGACCAGCGTCCGCCGGGTAGCGCTCACAGCCTTCTTGAAACGATCGTAGAGTTTCGGTCTTGATTCCGGTACCGGAGTTGCCGGATCGCTCTCTTTCTTTCTATTCCAGAATGCCATGGATCCTCATCCGAGGCCGGTTCCGTCAAGCGGCTCGATAAGATACTTGAGCGCACGGCTATTGCCAACTGCCCCCTGGGATCCCCCCGGCCCCCCTGGGATGGCATGCATCCTGCATGCCTCCCCGTAGCCGGAACACTCCCCGGGGCTTGGTGACGGATTGACGCACGGCAGCACGCTGGAAGTCCGGGGTGCGGACTCGTTCCGAGCGTGCGCTGGAGTTTCTACATTTTGCAAGTGGAAGCCAAGTGAATCACTAACCACCGCAGAGACGGCTTCCCAGCCTCAGCCGTGTTCACACGGCTTACCCG
>JACQTD010000166.1 GCA_016210985.1 Acidobacteriota bacterium | reverse complement strand
TCCACCGGATTGTGGGCATGCTGCAGCAGGTAAGGGCTTGTTTCGTTGATCAGACGATTCGGTGCTCTGGGTTCGTCGCTCATTCATGCTCCTTGGAAAGAATCGCCATACCAGGCCCCCAGGGGGGTGTCCAGTTGTTAAAGTTTATCATAAGGTCTGCCAACCGAAGTCCTTCAAGATATTAATGGTGAAATTCGTCGATGAGCACTTGCGATCTCGCCGGGTTTTCGCTAGAATAACTCCATATTCCTCCCTCGAGGTATCAACACCAGGCTCTCCCAAAAAGGTCAGGATCAAGTGCAGCGTGTGCGGCCCACAAGGCTGACGTCAATGACGAGGATGTGCGAATGGGTTGCGCGTCCATGACACCGGCCGAGATCCGCCGATTCGTAGTAATCTTATTCGATTCGATACGGTATGAGGACCGAGGGACAAGCAATGGGAAGTAGAGTGCACAAGATGAAATCCATCACCCTGGCGATCACCACGTTGATCCTATTGACCTTCGCGAGGTTGGAAATTGCAGCCCAAGGCGGTCATGGTTGGGAACAGACCGGAGGGCCATTCGGAGGTTATGTTCTCTCTCTGGCATTCGATAACGCCCGAAATACTTACGCCGGTACGGTCGGCTGCGGCGTCTTTCGATCGTCCGACCGCGGTGGAAACTGGGTGCGGGCCGGCGGGGGCATGCCGAACGTGGACGTCCAGGCGCTTGCCGTCACATCCTCGGGCCAAGTCTTCGCCGGCACTTCCGATGGCGTCTACAGGTCGAGCAATGCCGGTGCGAGCTGGACCCGAGTAGGCGACGGGCTGACCTCTTCCCTCATACTTTCCCTCGCGGTGACTGCTTCAGGCCGGATTCTCGCGGGCACGGGAGCCTCGGGAATCTTTCAAACGGATAACCTGGGCCAGAATTGGTCACAGGTCCCCACGGCGCTCCCCGGCACCGGAGTGCCATCCCTGGCCGTGAATCCCAGCGGTCACATCTTCGCCTGCACCTATGGCGCGGGAATGTTTCGATCGACGGACGACGGGGCCACCTGGACCGCAGCCGGGACCGTGCGCAATGTCAACGTGTACTCCCTCGCGATCACGGCCTCGAATCAGATCTTCGCGGGGTTTTTTGATCAGCGGAACTTCCGGGGAGGTGTCTACCGCTCCGTCGACAACGGCACCAACTGGGCGACCGTGCTGCTGACTAACACCCCGGTCAGCGCCGTTGGGATCAACGCCAGCGGCCATGTCTTCGCCGGCACCAACGCCGGGCTGTACCGCTCCACGGATAATGGTCTAAGGTGGGCCACGGTCAACGCCGGTTTGAGCAACACCGTGGTACGCGATCTGGCGTTCAGTCCCACCGGTGAAGCCTTCGTCGGCAGCGGCGGCGGAGGTGTCTATCGATCAGACGATGGCGGTACGCATTGGATCCAGCTTGTGGAGGGGTTAACCAACATTGACGTCTTTGCCCTCACCGGAATCGCTCAGACGCCGGTCTTCGCGGGCACGGACCAGGGCGGAGTCTTCAGGCAGGCTTCCAGCGAACAGCCCTGGACTCAGACCGCGCTTGCGAATCTCATGGTCCTCTCGCTTACGGCCGACGCTTCCGGACGACTTCTTGCCGGCACCCTTGGAGCGGGGGTGTATCGTTCGCTCGATGGTGGTGTTAAGTGGACCCAATTGATCGACGGTCTTACGAATCCCATCGTCACGTCGCTTGCCATTACACCCGGGGGATTGATGTTCGCCGGCACGCGCGGGGGCGGAATCTTTCGCGCGGCCATCAACGAGAATAAGTGGAAGGCGTCCAACACCGGCGTCTTCAGTCTGGACATCCAAGCCCTCATGGTAGCCCCGAACGGCGACCTCTACGCCGGAACAAATGGAAGAGGAGTTTTTCGCTCGAGCAACAACGGTACCGAGTGGCAGTCTGTAGGGTTGGCCAATGCCAGGATCACCTCGCTGGCGGTGGACAGCACCGGGGTGATATATGCCGGAACGAAGGACCAGGGCGTTTTCCGGTCCAGTGACAGCGGAGCCTCCTGGATCCCTGTGAATAGCGGGATCACGAATTTGCAGGTACTCGCACTCGCAGCGACGTCCGGCCAGGTCTTCGCAGGCACCGCCGGCGGCGGTGTTTTCCGATCGGTCGATCGCGGCGCCAACTGGACCCCGTTGAATGAAGGTTTGCCCTATCGTACGGTGCTTTCGCTCGCGATCAAGTCCTCCGGCCAGCTTTACGCCGGGACGAGCGCCGGCGGAGTCTTCAAGACGGTCGAATCGTTCGCGCCCTAGGTGGAAGAGCGGAGGAGCGGAGGAGCACCTCCGCCCCACACTTCCGTCACTTCACATGCCGCAATGAGAAAACCAGGCCTCCTGCCAGCAGACATGCGAAGACCATGAAATAAATCCCGGAATCGAACGACCCCTCCGTTCCTCTTAAGTAACCTACAAGATAGGGTCCCACGAAGCCTCCGAGGTTGCCGAGCGAGTTAATCAACCCGATGGAGGCAGCAGCTGCGGATTCGGTCAGGAAGGCTGTCGGCAAAGTCCAGAACGAAGGGAAAAACGCGTAGGCACCAGCGCCGGCCAGACAGAACAGGGCCATCGCCGGAAGGATTCGATCACCCGAGGCGACGGAGAGCGCAAGTGCGAAGCCCGTTACGAACATCGGCGATGCCGTGTGCCAACGACGCTCCCGGGTGCGATCCGAAGACCACCCCAGCCAAATCATCCCGATGAGGCCTAACAGGTATGGTATGGCTGAGAGGGATGTGACGGCCAGTATGCCGAAACCGGAAAGCCTGCGGAGAATAGTTGGAAACCAGATGGTAAATCCATACGTGCCGATGAGGACAAGGAAGTAAATCATCGCGAGAAGGATGACTTCCCGATGCCTGAGCGCGCTGGCGATCGATATGCGGTCATGACCATGCCTTTCTCGCTTCTCCCGCTGGAGCTCGGCTATGATCCATTCCCGCTCATCCTCCAGGAGCCAACGGGCCTGATGGGGACGGTCGGTCAGATAAGAAATCGTGATCACGCCGAAGACGATGGCGGGAATTCCCTCCATGATGAAGACCCAGCGCCATCCCGAGAGCCTCAGCCAGTTGACACCCATCAACCATCCGGAAAGCGGCGCGCCGATGATGTTCGATACCGGCAGCGCCGACATGAACATCGCGACCGCTTTCCCCCGATCCTCGTAACGAAACCAGTGGGACAAATAAACGATCATCCCCGGAAAAAAGCCGGCTTCGGCCGCGCCGAGCAGGAAGCGGAGCCAGTAGAACTCGGTGGCCTCTCGGACGAATCCCATCAGCACGGCCACGATACCCCAGGAGATCATGATCCGAGCGATCCAGCCTCTCGCGCTCCATCGCTCGACCAGTAACGAGCCAGGAATCTCGAGGAGAAAGTAGCCGACGAAGAAGATGCCCGCACCGAATCCAAACTGTTCATCGGTAAATCCTAATTCCTTTGTCATCTCAAGGCCGGCATAGCCGACATTCACCCGATCCAGAAATGCGATGACGTAAAGGATGAAGACATAAGGGATGATGCGCTTCGTGATGCGACGCCGTGCGCGCTCGCCAGCCGAATCGGCATGGATGGGCTTGAGCAAAGTTTGCCAGCGCCTATTCATGGCTCAAGTGTCCAGTTGACGGCAAGCGCTGCAATTCTCCGAGGCTTTAGATAGAATTCCAGCGTGCAGGTGATTATCAACGGTGAGGTCCATGACCTGGAAGGCCAGATCCTGCTTTCCGAATTACTCGAACGGCTCGATCTCAAGCCCGGAAGGATTGCCATCGAGCGAAATCTCGAGATAGTCCCGAAGGCGAATTGGGCCTCGACGACGATTTCCGACGGCGATAGGATCGAGATCGTCCACTTCGTGGGAGGTGGGTGAAAGGACCCCAAGCCGCGGCCTCACGGTTCCAGGACGCGCCCAGCCTTCCTGCAGAGGAGTTACATGCAAGACACCTTCGTCGTGGCCGGAACGTCGTTCAGTTCCCGGCTCATCATCGGATCCGGCAAGTACCCGACTCATGCCGGCATGAAGGCTGCGCATGAGGCCAGCGGGGCCCAGATGGTCACCGTCGCCGTGCGTCGCGTGAATTTGAACCGTTCGGAGGAGTCGCTGCTGGATTACATCGATCCCGCACGGTACCGGCTGCTTCCCAACACCGCCGGATGTTATGACGCCGCTGAAGCGATCCGCACAGCGCATCTCGCCCGCGAGGCCCTTGGAACGCCATGGATCAAACTCGAAGTGATCGGGGACGAAAAGACCCTGTTTCCGGATAATGGCGCTACCCTGGAAGCGGCCCGAATCCTGGTGAAGGAAGGATTCATCGTGATGCCTTACGTGGGCGATGATCTGATTGTAGCCAGGAGGTTGATCGATGCCGGCGTGGCCGCTGTCATGCCGCTCGCGGCGCCGATCGGCTCGGGGCTCGGCATTCAGAATTTCACCAGTCTCCGCATTCTCCGTGAGCAGATTCGGGAGGTACCGCTCATCGTGGACGCCGGTGTGGGGACGGCTTCGGACGCTGTGCAAGCCATGGAACTCGGCTTTGACGCCGTACTGATGAACACGGCCATCGCTCTCGCCCAGGATCCGGTCCGAATGGCCGAGGCCATGCGCCTCGGGATCGAGGCTGGCCGGAAGGCCTTCCTCGCCGGTCGTATCGCCAGGAAGCTCTATGCCAGCGCCAGTAGTCCGGTTGAAGGCCTGATCGGGTGAGGAGCTACTGAATCGATCGGGCGTCGGCAGGTTTTGTCAGCACCCCGCCACCCACGCCAAAAGGAGCGGTAGTAGACTGCCAGATCGTGCCCGAGCTGTCGGAGCCGAAGTAATTGACTCCGGTTGCGCCGGGGGAGGTCGGATGGAGCTCGACGGCATACCCTGTCCCGAGGCCGCCGGGGCCGTCCGCCGTGGACGCGGCACTACCTTCGTACCCGGCTTTGGAGATGGCTTTGCCCGTAGCGCCCAACTGCTCGGCGATGCCCTGAGAGATTTGCTTGTCGGTATAAAGCGTGTTCGTATCGCCGTACAGGTTGTTGCGGGAGATCGAGAACGTAAGCTGGGCTTCATTGAAACGCTTGAGGTTCTGGATTGCGGCCGCTTCGTTAGCAGGGATTCTCGATTTGAGGAGCTGAGGGACGGCCACCGCCGCAATGATACCGATGATGGCGATCACGATGAGAAGTTCGATAAGCGAAAAACCGGACTGGCGATTTCGTTTATTCATTTCAGACTCCATGAACTGACCCACTACTTATCACGCCCGGCTCCGCCCCTGGTTCCTGAAGACCTTCAGGCAGCAATGGGGAACGAGCCTTGGATTACGGTCTTCTGCGAGAAGGTTCGGGCTTCTTCTGCTGAGGCTGTAAGGCCTCCTTCAGCGCGGCCACAATGGCGTCCGCCTCGGCGACCTGTTGAGCCCGTTTCTCATCTTTGGAGGCGCCATTCTTGAATTTGGTGAATACTTCGATGACCTCGGTATACTTCCCCTCGTCGGCCGTTTGAACCAGCCCGAAGCCCAGACCCCGCATGGCGTCGAGGTTGTCGGGGTCGCTCTCCAGGGTCTTCCGAAAAGCCGCGATCGCTTCGTTGGTTCGATTGGCGTTGAGGTAGACATCGCCGATGGAGTTTTGGGATCCGAGTCGATCGGTCGCACCCAGCTGCACCGATGCCAGTTGTTCATAAGACGCGACAGCCGCGTCGACGCGCTCCGGCTTGGTCGGCTCGAGCCGGGCAAGAACCGACATCGCGCGGGCGTGAAGCGCGTAGTAGGCCGGTTTGTCTTCCGGCTTGGTTGCCTGGTCGCCCGCTTTCTTGGCGTTCTCCGCAGCCAGCGCGAAGGATTCGATGGCGCCCTCCCGCTGCCGGCTGTTGTTGCGTTCGACGCCCTGATTGAAATAGGACTCCGCCATCTTCCCCATGACCACAAACACGGAAGGGTGATCCGGGCTCGCTTCCAGGGCAAGCTTATATTCGCCGAGCGCCTCATCGTATTGACTGTTGGTCGCCAATTGATTGCCCGAATTGAAGTGCTTGATCATTTCGTCGTCGGCCACGGCCTTCTGCTTCTGCTCCGCCTGTGTCTTTAATTGCTCTTCCTGCATCTTCTTCAGCTGCTCTTGAGAGATCTGCGGCGCAGCAGCGACCCCAGGTCCGGGAGTCTGCATCGAACCGGCCGCCTTCTTCACTTCGTCGATCGTCAGTCTTCGGCCGTCCCCGGGGAGAAGGTCGTAGTTCTTTCGAATCGGTTCTCCCGGGGTGACGCGAATATTCATCTCGTAAAACGGGTTGTACCCGGGACCGGAAAGCAGGAAGGCGTAGGTGCCCATCGGCAGTCCGATGTGGGCGAACCGGCCGCTCTTGTCTGTCTTGGTGGAATACTGTCCTTTGATGTCGAGCCGGTGGATGTCCACCAGGACGCCCTGAGCAGGCTTCGATGACCCATCCGGCTGTTTGGCAGTGACGGTCCCCTCAATCCCCCCGGTTTGGGCCTCGGCCGTGCCGGGCTTACCCAGGCCGACTGCGCACACCATAAATATCAGTAAGTAATAGGCATATCTCATTCGCATATGTTTTCTACCCCCTTCGGGGTGCTCCTCGATCCATCTATTTGCCATTCCCAGCCCATCGTGTCACATGGGTGGTGTCGGCGTACGGAATCGGATCCGGGTGACCTGCTTGTTCAAATGCCCTCCGCCGCAAACCACAACTTTCGCAGATCCCGCAGGCGATGTCTTCATTCTTGTAGCAGGACCATGTCAAATGGAGCGGGGCGCCCAATTCGATTCCGCGCTCGACAATGGCGGACTTTCGAAGATGGATCACGGGTGTGGCCACCTCGAGTCGCGTTTCCGGGCGAGTACCCACACGGATCAGTTGGTTGAAAGCGGCATAGTACTCGGGCCGGCAATCGGGATACCCGGAACTGTCCTCCGCGACCGCTCCTATGTAAATTCGCTGCGCGCAAAGTACCTCGGCCCAGGAGACAGCGATGGCCAACAGATGCGTATTCCGAAAAGGAACATAAGTTATGGGTACCGCTGCCCTGCCGGTCCCCACTGGGATGTCCGAAACGCCTGATGCCGGGTCGGGCGGACCCGCGGAGCCGCCCCGCATCTCAGCCGGCACGTTCAATGCCGAATCGGTGAGGGCGGAGCCGCCGATCGCCTGGAGGTACTCCATCCTGGCCGCCAGCCGGGTCCCGACCCCGTAAAATCGAGCAATCTCCCTGAACGACCGAAGTTCCCTCGCGGCGGTTCGTTGCCCATAGGAGACATGAAGAAACGCCGCCCGCTCGTTCGCAGGCCCATGGGAGGAACCTGACTTCAAATCCTGAAGCGCAATGCCGGCCGTGACACAACTGTCCATGCCACCGCTCACGAGTACAACGCACTCAATATTAGACACCCCGGACCCCCGGTTCCCATAGGTACTTATGCAACTGCACTTGCACCCTGACCTCGAGCCCTGCATCCAGAACCCATCCGGCCAGATCGCCTGGACGACACCGCTCGAATTCAGGTGAAAAAAGCACAGTCACCCTGGAGGTAAGTTCGTGCCTGCGTACCACAGAGGACGCCCAATCAAAATCGGTCCGATCGCAGATGACGAACTTGACCTCATCGCCGGACTTCAGGCTTTCGAGGTTCTCCCAGCGGTTGGCATGCTCGAACCCGCTGCCGGGCGTCTTGAGGTCCATGATCCGAATGATGCGGGGATCCAACCCGGAGATGTCCAGACTCCCCCCGGTTTCGATCATGACCCGATAGCCTTCATTCAGCATCCGTTCGGAGAAGGGATAAATCTCCGGTTGCAGGAGCGGCTCTCCCCCGGTGATCTCCAGCAGTCGGCCACCGAACCTCTTCACGCGCGCGGCCACCTCCTCAATACTCAACTCCTCTCCTCCCACGAAAGCGTAAGCGGTATCACAGTAAGTGCACCTCAGATTGCAGCCCGTCAGACGCACAAACGTGCAGGGCCATCCGGCGTAAGTGGATTCCCCTTGAATGGAGTGAAAAATCTCCGTAACTCTCATTCCCGCACCCGCCGCCGACAGCGGAGAAACGCCTCAGCGGAACGCGTGACCAGCGTTGGCACATATCGTTCGACCTGGATACATTTTACGCGCACATGACGACTTGTTATTCTACTCTCGCCGGGAAAAGTGGTGCAAGTTAAGCCTCAAGAACCCAAAGCGGTGCAGATCCGCGAGATGTTCAGCCGTATCGCGCCGCGGTACGACCTGCTTAACCATTTGCTCTCGCTCAACATCGATCGCCATTGGAGACGTGTTACCGTGGGCCTGCTGGCGCCGGTGCTCGCCCGGCCGGAGGCCAAGGTACTCGATGTCTGTTGCGGAACAGCAGATCTCGCCCTGGCGCTGGGCCGGCGCGCGCGCGCGCGTATCATCGGTGTCGACTTCAGCCACCCCATGCTGGTCACCGCGCGGCGGAAGGCCGAACGCCACGAACGAAACGTGGGACTCGCCGAAGGCGATGCCCTGCGCCTGCCATTTTCGGAGTCCGAATTCGATGCCGTCACCATCGCGTTCGGGTTGAGGAACCTTGTCGATCGGGAGGCTGGATTGAATGAGCTCCACCGGATGCTCAAACCTCGGGGTTCGGTAGCCATACTGGAATTCTCGCAACCTGCCTTCCCGCTCTTCAGACAGTTGTTCGGACTCTATTTCCAATTCATCCTGCCGCGCATCGGAGGCGCCATTTCAGGATCACGGCCGGCCTACGAATATCTTCACGACACCGTACAAGCCTTCCCATCCCCCGCTTCGCTGGTCCGCATGATGCAGTCCACCGGATTCTCCGAGGTCCACTATCGCACGCTCTCCGGGGGAATCGCCGCGCTCCACCTCGGGATACGCGCGTGAGCGGTCGATCATGGAACATCTGACAAAGCTGAATGACAGGCAGCGGGAAGCGGTCACCCATGGCGAGGGACCGGTGCTGGTGCTGGCCGGGGCGGGTTCGGGGAAGACACGGGTCATCACCTGCCGCATCGTCCACCTGATCCACGCTCTCGCCGTGGATCCACGGTCCATTCTCGCCGTCACCTTCACCAACAAGGCGGCCGGCGAGATGAAGGAGCGCGTGCTTGACCTTCTCGGACAGAACCGGCCTTCGCACCTGCCACTGGTCACCACTTTTCACAGCCTCTGTGTCAGAATCCTCCGGCGGGACCTCGAGCATCTCTCCGACGGATTCACCTGTGAATTCTCCATCTATGACGACGATGATCAGCAACGAGTGATCCGGCAATGTCTCCGTGACCTTGGAATCGACGATCCGAAGGTCACCCCTCGATCGGTCGGGGCCCTGATCAGTCATGCAAAAAACCATGCGAACGATCCCGCCAGGTACCTTACGGAAACCGCGGCTCTGCACGATCCCCTCCGTCAGAGCGCGGCGGCCCTGTTCCCCGGGTATGCCAAGCGTCTGCGCGCCGCCAACGCCCTGGATTTTGACGACCTGCTCCTCAAGGCGGTCGAATTGCTCCGCAGCCGGAACGAGGTGCGCCGCCATTATGCCGATCGCTATCAGCACCTTCTGATTGATGAATACCAGGACACCAACCGGCCGCAGTTTAACCTCGTACAACTGCTGGTGAGCCGGTATCAGAACCTATGCGTAGTGGGCGACCCGGACCAGTCGATCTACCGGTTCCGGGGAGCGGACATACAGAATATCATCGACTTCGAAACTCATTTCCCAACCGCCCGGGTCATCACGCTGGATCAAAATTACCGTTCAACGCAGCGGATTCTCGACGCCGCCAATGCGGTCATCAGGAACAATCCACAACGCAAAGAGAAACGGCTCCACACCCAGAACGATCTGGGTGATCTCGTCACCACCTACTACGCGGACTCAGGAGAAGCCGAGGCCCGATTCGTGGTCGAGGAGATCGGTTCCCAAATCCAGGCGGGCGATGACAGGCGATGGGCCGTGCTCTACCGCACCAACGCACAGTCGCGGCTTTACGAGGAAGAGTGCCGGCGGGCCGCCATCCCCTTCAATATCGTCGGCGGGTTCTCCTTCTATAAGAGGGCGGAAATCCGCGATATTCTGGCCTACCTGAAACTGGCGTTGAATCCCTGGGATGATGAGAGCCTTCTCCGGATCATAAACACGCCGAGCCGCGGTCTCGGCAAAAAGACGCTCGACCTGATGATGGAGACTGCCCGCACGCGTTCCATGTCGCTCTGGGAGTCGCTCTCGCTGGTGCTGGCGGAACGGATGCTCCCGGAGCGAAGCCTGCAGGCCTTGTCCGCTTTTCGGGAGACTACCGTCCTGCTCGGTGAACACGCGCGACAGCCGGGCGTGTACGCGGCGGTGAATGACGCTATTGAGAAGACGGGATACGCTCCGGCACTCCGACAAAAGAGCATGGCCGAGCTTCATCCCCAGGAACACGAGACCCGTTTGCTGAACCTCGAAGAAATGAAGTCGGCCGCGGTCGAGGCAGAAAGCCGGGGCGAATCGCTGCGTGATTTCATAGACCATGCCGCCCTCGTCTCAGACACGGACGATTATGATCCCGAGGCACGCGTCACGCTCATGACCATGCACAGCGCAAAAGGCCTGGAGTTTCCCGTCGTCTATATCGTCGGACTCGAAGAGGGTCTCTTCCCGCACTCGCGATCCCGGGACGATCCACGGGAGACCGAGGAGGAGCGGCGACTGTTCTACGTAGCGATCACCCGGGCACAAAGACGCCTTTCGCTGTCCCATGCCCGGTACCGGAGACTGCGCGGTGAAATGAAAGTTTGCGCGCCCTCCCGGTTTCTGAAGGAGATACCCGGGGAACTGCAGGAAATCCGATCCAACCTGCATGACGGGCAGGACACCGGATGGAAGGAGCACGGGGTAAACCACTGCGACGCATGGGCGGAAGCGGCAACCCCGGCGAAGGAGAATCCTCGCCCGCCGTTCACCGGAAAGACGTTCAACACCCTGGACGGCGTAAAGGAGTTTCTCGATCGCCGCGGCCTGAAGGCCGCGTCTCCGGGGATGCCGGACGAGCTGCGGTTGAAGGAGGGGTCAGTCCATAGGAAGTACCTGGAAGGCACGCGCGTTCGTCACGAGGTGTACGGAGTAGGAACCGTCGTCAAGCGCGAGGGGGCGGGCGAGCAGGTGAAACTGACCATCCACTTCCCGGGCCACGGGCAGCGGACGATGATTGAGAGACTGGTAAAACTCCAACGGCTGTGATCCCGGAGGCCGAAACCGGGAACCCCAACTCCGGGCCTCAGCTTACCTGAGGCGCGTCCGAAGGGGAGATCCAACCCGCCAATTGCTCGGGCGTCACTGCGGCGAGCGTTGGGACGATCCAGTCTGCAAGGGTGAGCAGTTCCCTCGGGTAACTGGTCGTCAAAGCCAGGCATCGCATGCCGGCGCGTCGCGCGGCCTGCACCCCCTGCATCGAGTCCTCGATGACCACGCACTCCGAAGGCGCGAGCCGGCCATCCAGCCGCTCCATCGCCAGGAGGAATCCTTCGGGTGAGGGCTTCCCTTTGGTTACGTCCTCGGCGCCGATGACGACCTTGAACAGGCTTCGAATTGATGCGGCCTCCAAGACCATTTCCACCTCGGATCGCAGCGCTCCCGAGGCCACGGCCATCAGGTAACGCCCCGCCGCCGATCGCGCGAACGGAACCACGCCATCATAGATCCTGATGCTCGCGGGCGCGGCCGCGGCGAAAGCCTTCGCTTTGCGCTCGATGAGCCGCAGCAGCTGATCCTCGCTGAGCGGGCGTCCCTGGGCTTGGAAGACCAGACGAAAGCAATCCCGGTCATCGGTGCCCAGGTACTTCTCGAAGTAATCCCGCGTTGAGAGCAGAATGCCCTCGCCCAGGAAGACTTCCTGGAACGCGCCGAGGTGGAGCGGTTCGGTATCCGCAATTACGCCGTCACAATCGAAAATAATCGCCCGCAGCAAATCACCTCTCCCTGGCAGCCTTGAGCATTACCCACCCGTCGAAATCCTAATACACTGAGTCCCGTCACGCCATGATTATGGAGTGCGGGGGCAAGCGCAACGCGACCCCGCTTTCGCTCGGGTACTATGCATAGGTACTTGAACGCGCGAAAGCTTTTCTCCCTCAGTCGCTTTGCCATCAGCCAAAGCGCCGTCGCCGCTTCGCTGCGGCCGGCGCACTCCAAATCGGGCCCGCTTTCGCTAGCTTTCAATCTGCCGGCTCCAACGCCTTCGGCTTGCTTTTGTGGCCTGTCGATCCTTGAATAACTTGGACCGGTGCCGAGCCACAAAGTCGGTTTGCCGAGATCCGCACCGTAGCAGGGCGTTGACATACCAAATCAGATATATTCATAATAGAATATGTGGCGTAAGGAATACCGTCCAGCGAAGAAGCGCATCACCGTAACGGTCGGCGAGTCGGTGCGCATCATTCGCGAGTTCCAGGAATTGAGTCAGAACCAGCTCTCGCAGCTTACTGGAATAGCTCAGGCCACGATTTCCGCGATTGAAAATGACCGAGTACGTCTCGGGGTTGAGCGGGCTAAGGTGTTAGCACAGGCACTTAAGTGTCACCCTGGCGTTCTGGTATTTCCTGGCTGGGAGCTGCCCAAGGACGCTGCGGCATGACTAGCCGATACACACGACGTAAGCTCAACCGTCCTTGATCAATCCTTGCTCCGTGAGGAACAGCAGCGCACGCCGGGCAAGGAGGTCCTTGTGCGCGGTCAGGCGGTGGTCTCCATCCCGCTGAAGCACCTGTTCCAATGCTTAATTCGACGAGCGGGAGGCGAAGTCGACGCTCGCTTGATAAGACACGGTTTCATCGCGCATGCCGTGCAGGATGAGCGTTGGCGTCCTCAATGCGCCGGCCAGCATCTCCACCGGATACCGATCGAGATCGCGGAGCAGATTGTAGCCTAACCTAGCCGTGCCAAGTGGTGTCGTGTAATCGATCCAACCCTGTTTCTCCCATTCGGCGAGTTGCACCCGACTCATCTCACTCCGGAGTAATTCGCCGAAAGCGAAAGCCGGGGCCAGCAGGATGCAAGCAGAGACTTGCTCGGGGTGCAGCGCCGCGTACCAGGAAGCCGCCCAGCCGCCCATGCTTGAACCGAGCAGGACCAGCGCCCTTCCCGGAAGACCCAACTGCTCGACCACGTGCGCCACATCTTCAAGGAGGCGCGATCCGGTCAGTTGCGCCAGCGAACCTGACGATTCCCCGTGCCCGCTGAAGTCGACCGTGACGTAGGCGAGTCCTGCCGGCGCCAGCGCATCTCGAAATCGGATAGCCTTCTCGCCGGTCCGGTCCGACATGAAGCCATGAAGGAACAGGGCCGTGGCAGACGGTTCGGGAACCACACTGGTCAGGTCGTAGCCGAGATACGTCTCAGCGCCCTGGGTCGAAGTATACAGCCGGTTCATGCTCGTTTGATTTCAGTGCCAGTTTTTTGAGTATGAATGGACTCTCGTTGGCCGCCGTGGCCACGTTCCCTGCCTGGTCACGGGCGATGATCCGAATCTTCGCCTGGGCGGTGATCAAGTCTCGCGGGGTGGTCCATTCAAATGCCCGGGCTGAGGTGCCGAGTCCACCGGCGAGTGGAGTGAAGCTCATTCCATCATCGGTGGAGAGACTGAGGTCCTGGGCGGATATTCCGATGTTGTCCGATGCCATCCACTGAATGCGTATCCGGCCTCCCGCCACCGCCACGGCGCCGTCCCGCGGCAGGATCAGCTTCACCTGCGGCGGTGTGCGGTCCACGATCGAGAAGGTCCGGTCGCTATCGTCAGCATTGCTGCCGGCATTCGTGAACGCAACGACGGTGATGCGCGCGGCCGGAACGACCAGGTTCGATGGTACGCGCCAGTCGAAGCTTCGGGCGGACGCGGGCAGTCCGGCGGCGACCAGGGTCGGCAAAGTCCCGCCGCCTTGGGCGAGCAAGAGATTGAATCCGGTGGCGTTTTCCGACGCTTCCCATCGAATCTGGAAGATCTCGCCCGTGCCCGCCATTTCCCCGCCGTTCGGGATGATCAGCCTGACGTCGGGAAGCGAAGGCGGAGAAACCGTCTGATTGGTCGTGTAGATGAAATCTTTCGTTCGATCGCCATCGTTGTTCGCCGCATTTCCTGAGGCATAGAAAACCACGGGACCCACATCGCCGGGCGGAGCAATCCAGTCGAAGCGCCAGCTTGCGCCCTGCAGTCCGCCCGCATCCGTCCCGTCAGCCGTATGCTCCACGTACGTTCGTCCCTCCTCGCCCGGGAGGATCTGCGTGCGCTCGGAATCCACGAGCGCGAAGTTGCCGGCCGGCTGCCCCTCAACGGTCAGGGCCGTGACCTGGAAACCCCATCGTTCCTGCCCCGGTTGGTGCACCTGGACGGTGACGGCATAGCGCTGGCCCAACTGGTAGACCGAGGGCAGACCCGAGAGCGAGACGCTCCCATTGCCCGAATTGGGTCCGGTATCGTCGTGGCATTGGGCGCAAGTATCCTCTCCCGGAGCACCGGTAAAACCCACCGGCGGCCCTGTAGAATAGGCCCCTACCCAAACCGTCCAGACCAGGGCGGAGAACACCACAGCCAGTTTGATTGATTTTAGACCGCGAGGCATGCACGCGCCAGAAGGCGAGTCAGGTCGACCCTCCTCTCCATCAGGCCTTGGCCGATACCGGGCCCATTGGGGCGTCAGCGACCGTTCGAACCTTACGAGGCCCGGTGATTCCC
>JACQTD010000172.1 GCA_016210985.1 Acidobacteriota bacterium | reverse complement strand
CCTCTGACCCCTGACCTCTGACCCCTGACCTCTGACCTCTGCCCTCTGCCTACTTCTCCCCGTAGCTGTAGTAGTACCGGTTGGAGTAATAGCTGTCCCGGCTGTCGCGGCTGATGTCGAGGTTGTTGAGGACGACGCCGAGGAAGCGGCCGCCGACGCTTACGATCTCGTGCTTGGCCCTTCGGACAACCTCTCGGGTCGTCTTGCCGGCGTGAACCACGAGGACGACTCCATTCACCATGGTTGAGAGTATTACAGGATCGGTTGCACCCATAACTGGAGGAGAATCGATCAGGATGTGGTCGTATTGTTGCGCGAGTTGGTCGAGAAGGTCCTTCATCTTTCGCGAGGTTAACAGCTCTGCGGGGTTCGGAGGGATCGGACCGGAGGGCAGAAGCGAAAGATTCGGGACTTCCAGTTCTCGGACCAGGGTCCCTATTTCTACATCTCCGGAGAGATAGTTCGATAGTCCGGGTACAGCCTCGACTCCAAATGCCTTATGGTCCTTGGGCTTGCGCATGTCTCCATCAATGATCAGCACGGATGCATCGAGCTGCGAGAGCGCCACGGCGGTGTTGATGACGGTTGTGGTCTTTCCATCGCCAGGCTGGCCGCTGGTGAAGAGAATCGTCCTCCGGCCCCCGCTTCCTGCCGAGAGGAGCAGGGAAGTGCGGAGTACCCGGTAGGCTTCACCGATTCTTGAATGCGGGTCTGCAATCATGACCCGGTGAGGATCGACTTCGCCGGCCTCCTGGGAAGGCCGCCCGGTGGCGACTCCCTTTGGCATTCGCTTCTTCACGGCCGAGATCAAACCCGAATCGATTGACGCCATCCTCGGCACGACGCCGAGCACGGGCAGGTTTGCCGCGTGGTTGACGTCATCGACGCTCTTCAGGGTGTTATCGACGTACTCAATAGCGAAAGCGAGGCCCAGGCCCGCGACCAGGCTGACGAGGAAGCCGATGAAGATGATCCTGGGACGGTTGGGACTGATCGGGCCCCCGGGCAGCGTGGCCGGCTGTATCAGCCGTACGTTATTGGATTGCTGCGCAACCTCGATGTTGGCCTGGTTGGTCTTGTTGAGGAAATCAACGTAGAGCGCGTTGGTGGTTTCGATATCCTGCTTCAGAATATTGTACTGGATCGTCGCCTGGTTCTGCTCGACGGCCTCAGTCTTGCTGCGCTCGAATGCGGCCTTCAGCGCGGACTCCTCCCGCGCGGCGCGTTCGTAATCCGCCTTTAGTTTGCCCTCGAGTGTCGCGCGGTTGGATTCGATCTGCTGCAGGAGGGCGGCGATCTGCTCCTTCAGTTCAATGATCCGTGGATTCTCAGGCCCGAATTTGGCCGCGAGCTGCGCCGATTCGGTGGACAACTCTTCGAGTTTCGTTTGGAGGGTGCTCGTCCGCGCGTCCGCGAAGGACTCGGGCAGCTGGGCCACGTGTCCCTGGCGCACTTCGTCGTAGAGCGACTGCTTCAGGATGCGCTGGGTCTCGGCACCGAGCACCTGCTCGTGCAGCCGGGAGAGCTTTTCACTGGTCAGAGTCTCCTTGGCCTCGGTCGTGAAGATATCGTGCTCGCGGCAATAATCCGTGAGGGTCTGCTGGGCATGTTCCACCTTCGCCTTCAGTTCGCGGGTCGTGCGATCCAGCCAACCCGAGGCGCTCGTGAAGCGCTCGGTCTTGTTTCGATAATTCCGCAGTATGAAGGCATCGGCAACGGCATTGGCCACCGCTGCCGTTACCGCCGGCTCCGTATGGGTGAATGAAATGCTCAGATCCCGGGAGAACTCAATCTGCTGCACCGCGAGGTTACCCTGGAGCACGCCGACATACGGCGCCAGTCGCGCTTGTTCTGCCGGGGTCCGCGCAAGCTCTCCGCCGGTACCAGCTACAGGTGGAAGATGGGCGGGAGCTTGCAACACTTGAGGTTGGTCTTTCTGGACCATTTGGTACAAGCGAGAGAAGACTGTCCCCAGTGCATCCCAGTACGACTTCCGGCCGGCAACGTCGAAGAATCTCGGATTCTTTTCGAGCGCTAACTTTGCTGCAACGTCTTCCAGCAGCGGGGTGCTCTTTATGATCAAGGTCTTGCTGGTGAGAAAGTAATCATTGCTGTCATCCGACTGGATGACCACTTCTCCTGTCCGAACCAGCGTCGCATTGTCCCGTCCGATCTCGATCACCGCTGTAGCCTGGTAAAGCGATTTCGTGCGATAGATCTCGATCGTCACTACGGTGGTGGCGATCACGACCACGACGGCGATCAGCAGCATCCGCTTGCGGATGATGCGCCAGATTTCCCGGATACGTGCCCGATCGTCGCGCTCAAGAGGCGAGTATTCACCCGGAGGCGGGGATGAGGCTTCCCCCAGTCCAGATCTTGCTGAGTGGGCCGGGCCCAGATCGGGTCCGATTAGAGGTTTGTCGATTTCGATCCGTTCACCCATGAGTTCATCGGAATAAGAGACTGGTTAGCCCAAACGTAGCGAAGGCCTGTAACATCGGAGCCCCAACCGTCTTCACGGCGCTTGAAGGTACTATGATTATATCATTCGCGGCGAGCCGGATGTCGTCCTTCTTCCCTTTCATCACCGCGCCGATATCGACGCGGATCTCCTCGCGTTTGCCGGTTGCCTGATCCTCGCGAAAGATAATGCCGTGCCCGGGAGAGGCCCGAAAGGTCATTCCTTGGGCGATGGAAATGGCCTGGCGGAGCGTCGTACCCTCCTTTAAGGGAAAGGAACCGGCCCCTTTCACTTCACCGGATACGAAGAAGACGTCGGTGGCCGGGATGTTGATGATGTCGCCGGGCTCCAACATCATGTTCTGTTCAAACCGTCCCCGCAGGAGTCCGTTGATATTGACCGTGATCAGTTGATAGTTCGCGTCGACCAGCGGCGGTGTCGGTTCCTCCTGCTGCCCGCCATTCTCATGCTCGGGTGGTGGTCCGGCGCTGTTCCCGGCTGGGGCCGGGGTCTGGTCCGCTGATCTCAACTCCCGGATGACAAAGGCGGTGGTTCCATGGTTCTCCGCCAGTCCACCCGCCAGCGTCAGCATCTTGAGCATGGAGGGCTTCCCCTGAACTTGGAAAATGCCCGGCTTCCCCACGGCTCCAAGCATGTAAAACGCGCTGCTATTCGACTCCCGGATGAGTATGGTGACTTTGGGGTTCTTGAGATACCGGCCGCGGAGTCCGTCGGCAATCACCCCGGCCAGTTCTTCGGCAGTCTTCTTCCCGGTGTCGATCTTGCCCAGGTAGGGTATTGAAATCGTTCCGGCGGCGTTCACGCGGAAGATGCCCGACAACTCAGGCGCATCATCGACCTGTATCCCGATCACGTCCCCCGGTCCGATTCGATAATCCTGGTCCGGAAGGACCAGCGTCCCTGCGATCCCGCTTCGATCGTTAAGGGGCGGAGTGCCCGTCTGGGATGGTGATTGAGTTGACTGGCCTGATGAGCTTACAGGCTCCTGAAGGCCATGTCCGGCGGCTGGCACCGCAAGCAGTGTGAAGAATAAGAGAAAGTTGACCATGTGATGAATCTTATGCAAATTCACGATAGGTGTTCCTTAATCTCCTTTAGAAATGATGATGCGAGGTACCGACGAATCATCTTTAGGCTGCCACTGTAACCAGTTCTTCCTTTCACCCCTTAGCGCTTCTGACGACCCTTCAGAAAACTCACCACTAATAATGATAACTCACATCGCTGCCAACGTCATGGGTTTGGAATGGGAATATTCTCTAACTCATTGACATAGATTGGTTTCAAGCCGATGTCCTACAGCGGATTGCAGATTATAGGGACATTCAAGGAAGGGACCGTACTTGTGGGAGGGCTCTCCCGCAGCCCGAGGGGTGCCGTGATGACCGCACGGCGTCGCCCTCAGGAGATCCGCCACGG
>JACQTD010000169.1 GCA_016210985.1 Acidobacteriota bacterium | reverse complement strand
GGGCGATCTCATCGAGGTTCAGATCGGAGAGGAGTTCGTAGTACCGCCACATCAGCGCATCGGAAATCGACATGGTCTTGCCGTAAATCTCACGGGCCGCTTCAGTGATGCCGATGTAGTTCCCGTAGGACTTGGACATTTTCTGAACCCCATCCGTCCCTTCGAGCAGCGGGACGGTGATGACGATCTGCGGCTCCTGGCCGAATTCCCGCTGCAACCCGCGGCCCACCAGAAGATTGAATTTCTGGTCGGCGCCACCCAGCTCCACGTCGGCCTCCAGCGCCACCGAGTCATAGGCCTGGGTGATGGGATAGAGCAGTTCGTGTACGCTGATCGGAACTCCGGCCTGCAGGCGCTTCTGGAAATCGTCCCGCTCGAGGATCTGCGCGACGGTCACCTTCGCGGTCAGACGGATCCACTCGTCGCTCCTCAGCGAGCCGAGCCAGCGAGAGTTGTAGTCCACCAGACTCCGCTCCGGATCGAGTATCCTGAAGACCTGCTGTTTGTAAGTCTCCGCATTGGCCTCGATCTGTTCACGTGAGAGCGCCGGCCGCGTGACCGACCGCCCGGAGGGATCACCGATCATGGCAGTGAAGTCTCCTATCAGGAATATCACGAGATGACCGAGTTCCTGGAACTGCCGGAGTTTCCGCAGTACGATCGAATGGCCGAGGTGAAGATCCGGGGCCGTCGGATCCATGCCCAGCTTGACCCGCAACGGTTTGCCGGTCTTCCTCGATCGCTCGAGTTTCGCCGCCAGTTCATGCTCGGGAATGATATCCACCGTGCCGCGGCGAAGCTCCGCGATCTCTTGGGCAATCGTTCTCATCCCTCTCCCCGCTATCCGGTAGCGTCGCCGGATACTATCGGACGCGAAATCTACCCCGCAAGCAGTGAGCGCTTATCCTTGCGGGGGGTAAGACCACTTTCTATAATCCCGATCCGGTCGAAGGCCCCCGGCAGACGCCCTTGGAATGACAACCCCATCAACCAAGACCCCCGACATCCGGTGCCCGCTCTGTCACGACACCGGATGGCAATACGTCAACCCGGAGAACGTCAAGCGATGCGAGTGCCGCTCGCCGACGAGCCTCGAGTCGCTCGAGCGCACCATGGAGGCCGCGCGGATACCGCCGCGCTATCTCAAGTGCGAGCTCACCAACTACGAGCCCCAGGGCGCCCAACTCTCCCGGGAGATGCAATCCCAACGCGACGGGCTGCTTTACTGCAGGAACTTCGTCAGGGAGTTTCCCAACGTCGACCGCGGACTTCTGCTGATGGGACCCGTCGGCGTAGGGAAGACGCACCTGGCCGTGGCCACGCTGAAGGAGCTGATACGACGCATGCGGGCCCGCTGCATCTTTTACGACTTCCGGGATCTGCTCAAGGAAATACAGGACACCTACAACCCGATCTCGCAAACGTCGGAATTGCGGATTCTCGCGCCGATCTACAACGCGGAAGTCCTGGTCCTCGATGAGCTGGGTGCGGCCAAGCCGACGGCCTGGGTGCAGGATACGATGACGCAGATCATCAACACGCGCTACAACCGGAACAAGCCGACCATCTTCACCACCAACTACCCCGACAAGCCGCCGGCCCAGGAAGAAAGCCTGACGGATCGCGTGGGAGCACGATTACGCTCGAGGCTATACGAGATGTGCCGGGAAGTGCCGATCGAAGGCCATGATTTTCGAGACCGGCGGCACATTTGAGACTTGATAGCGAATAGGCCCGCGAGACGGCCCGCCCGCGGACCTTGTTGCTGCAAGGCCGCAGGCGCGGATTACTTCTTCTTGCCGCGAACCGTGTCCTTTAAGGCCTTTCCAGGTGAGAATTTCGGTACCGTCGCGGCTGCGATTTTGATGACCTGTCCGGTGGCCGGATTGCGGCCCACCCGCGCTTTCCGCCGGGCGGTAGAGAAGGTGCCGAATCCTACCAGCGTCACCTTGCCTCCCTTCTTCAGTGTGGTCGTTACGGCATCGCAGAAGGAGTCGATGGATTTCTCTGCCGCAGCTTTGGAGACGCGCGCATCTTTCGCCATTCGGGCAATGAGATCGCCTTTGTTCATTGTTATATTAACCCCCTTAGTTCCTTTTGAAGGATAAGATTCCTATATCAAAGCGATATATCCTTGTCAATCGAATTCTAAGGAGACGGAGCTGAATGGAAACCGGACACGCCCCACCGCAACTTGGTGAACTACTCGATCGAGCCGCGAATGCGCTGGGCGGGCTGGCGCGAATCACTTCGGTCAGCACCTTCAGTCAGGAAGCGAGGGTCACCCTCGTTACGGCGCTTCCGGTCTCCTCCTGGACCAGCAGACACTACCGCGCCCAAGGCGGTAGGATCAGGATCGAAGAGTGGCTTGACCCGACCAGAGTCCGGATCGCGATCGTGAATGGCAGCCAGGGATGGCAGCGGGATGGATGGTCGACCAACGCCGGCGCCTGTTTCGCTCCGTTGCCCGCTGCCGATGTGGAGTGGATCCGGCGGGAAGCCCGCTGTGCGCCGCGGAACCTGATCGCACACGCGAGCGAACACTCCCTTTCCGAGCCCGCTTATGGGGTGCGGGAAGGAGCCGCCGCGCTCAAAGTCGTAGCGGAAAACCTGAATGCCGAGTACTACTTCGACCCTGAGACTTTTCTGTGCCTGGAGCTTCTCGACCAGTCGGCCGGTCGGACAACCCGGTTCAGGGATTACCGGACCTGCGATGGCATCGGCACGCCATGGAGGATCGAATCCATCGAAGCCACGGGCGACCGCTGGGCGATCGAACTTCGATCGGCGCGACACAATCCGCGCCTCGAGGACGATCTGTTCCATCCTCCCGAACCGTAAATGACCGGGAACGAGGTCAGGGCTGGGTTGCCATTTCGGCTAGGACCGCGCGTAATCGAAGGGCCTCGGAATTCGCGGGATCACGTCGCAGGACCTGGTCGATACACGCGCCCGCCTCGGGGAGTTCCTGCCTGCTGAGATAGATCCGGGCCAACAGGAGATAGGCGTCGGTGTGTTCGGGATCCCAGAAGGTCGCCGCGCGAAGCTCATTGACCGATGATCGATGATCCCCCCAGCGTTCGTAAATGCGACCCATCAGGTAGTGCGCGCCGGCGTGATCCGGAGCCAATTGAATGACCTTCTGCAGGGTGTTGCGCGCTTCGTCGTCGAGGTTGGCTCGAAAGCTCTGCTGGGCGGAAACGTACATGGTATCGACTTCGTGCGGCAGGTCGGTCTTGGATCGAGCCGTTCCACCGCTCACCGGGACGCGTGAGACGCCATGAAGCGCGGTAAGCTCGAGCGTCTGCTTGAGCCGGGTAAGCCCGGGGACCTTTCCTCCGGTTTCCCATTGGGTATAGGTCGAGAGGAACCGCCGGGCCTGAATCAGCGGCGCCCTCGCCGCCTCGGCCTGGCCGCTGCGTTGCAGCACTTTTGAGAGCAAATAGTGCGCCTCACCGTCACTCGTTCGCCGGCGCAGAACCTGTCGCAGCTGGGTCGCCGCATTCTCATCGTCGCCGGTCAGCCAGAGCGCGTAGGCGTAATTGAATCGAATATCGGAATCCTCCGGCGTGCCGGCTACCGCCTGTGAGAATCGCGGCAGCGCCTGCGCCAGCAGGTTCTTCCTCGTCTCGACCACGGCCAGGTTATTGGTCACTTCCGCGACGGGAAGTTCCCGCTCCAACGTTTGCAGCGTGGCCAGCGCCTCGTCCAGGTGGTTGGTTTGACACAGGGCCAGAGCCAGATAGAAGCGGGCCTCGCGGTTCCACACCGAGCCGGGGGGCACGGACCGAAAAAGCGGAATCGCTTCCCCGTACTTGCCCGCGTCGTGAAGCGTCCGCGCCAGCCGGTAGCCGGTCCGTATGAACGCCGGGCCCGCCGGGTTCTTTCCGAACTTGCCTATCGCCAGCCGCAGCAGCCGGGCTCTCGACGGCAAATCCTCTGTCATGATTCCCTTGGTGTAATACTCCAGGGCTGCCGTCGGGAAAGCCGCCGCCTGGGTTGAGAGCCGCTGCCGCGAAATCGGCAGGCTGCAGTCACAGCTGTAGAGCACCTCGTAGGCTACCGTTCCCTGCAACTCGCTCAAATCCTTGAGCGGGCCTCCGACGTTGATCTCTGATCCCGCCATCCTCCCGTGCGTAATGTCGATCAGCCGGCAGAGAACTTGCACCCGTTCCTCTCCGATCGAACCGGTCACTTCGTACGATCCGGCCAACAGCAGGTTCGCGCCGGCGGCCGCCGCGACCCTCATCGATGTCGCGCGGGAGAGCACGGCAGCCGTGGGAATCTTCAATCTCCGGTATGCGAGCCTGCGTTCATCCGAGGTAACCACCTCAAGCCCGGGCGAGGTCGAGAGGTCGGAAAGCATGATCGCAAGACTTTCTCCGACCCAATTAAACTCGGTATCGGAACTCCGGTTTTCGAAAGGCGCCACCATGACCCGGTTCTGGGCTTCGACGACGTTCGCGAGACAGAGAACCGCGGTCAGGACTGTAAGCGCGAGCCAGATTTTGCGGGCAAGTTTCAGAAGCAGGCTCCCGACTTGGCGACTCGTACGGGATTTGAACCCGTGTTGCCGCCGTGAAAGGGCGGTGTCCTGAACCAGGCTAGACGAACGAGTCGTTTCCACAGGCGAAAGTATGGTGAGCCGTGCAGGACTCGAACCTGCGACCCACTGGTTAAAAGCCAGTTGCTCTACCACCTGAGCTAACGGCCCACCTTCATCCCGCGTGGCACTAACCGGAACAGCGAGGCTCACGGCAGGAAGCCAGCGACTATAGCGGACTGTTCCAAACAGCGTCAAGTTCACCAATCTCGACATCGCATTTGCAAGATGAAGGGTTCAGTCATAGCATTAGAAGATGAGCATCCGGCCCTCGGGCATGACCAGCAACTTTCAGTACGCCATCCGCACCATCGTCCGGGCCGCGGAGGAGCTGGAACGATCGGGAAGGCGGGTCATCCATCTCAATATCGGTGATCCACAAGCCTTCGGATTCCGTCCTCCCGAGCATCTGGTCGAGGCCGTACAGTCCGCTCTTTCCGGGCGGTTCACCGGCTATGCGCATTCGTGCGGCCTCTGGCAGGCCCGTGAGGCGGTCGCAAACTATGCCAGTCAATTCGGCACGCCCACCTCGCCGGAAGACGTCATTATGACCGCCGGCGCCTCCGAGGGAGCGGATCTTGTACTGACGGCGCTTCTCGACCGCGGGGATGAAGTGCTCGTGCCCGCGCCCGGTTATCCGTTGTATGGGGCTATTCTCACCAAACTCGGCGGGATCGCATGCGCGTACGAACTCGACCCGGCGACAGGATGGCAACCCTCCGTAGCCGGGGTGCGCGAGCAGATCACCAATCGCACCCGTGCGCTCCTCCTCATCAATCCCAACAATCCCACCGGCGCCATCACGCCCGATCCGACCACGCGCGCCCTCGTGCAACTGGCGGCCGAGCATCGACTGCTCGTGATTGCGGACGAGGTCTACCGCGAGCTCTGCTTCGACCGTTCGTTCATGCCGGCCTCCCTGCTCGCGCTGGAGACGGGCACCCCGGTGATCACCCTTGAGAGTCTCTCGAAGACCCACCTGGTGCCGGGCTGGCGGGTGGGTTGGATGCGATTTACGCACCCCGACGCGATGCCGGACCTTATCCGGGCGATCACGCGACTCGCGAGCGGCAGGCTCTGCTCACCAACTCCGGCGCAATACGCCGTCAGGCCCGCGCTTGAAGGCAGCCGCGCCTTCCTCGAAGTATTCATGGCTGAGATCAGAAAGCGGCGAGACCTGGCTGTCGCCCACGTACGGGCCATCAACGGTCTCTCCTGCGCCGAGCCCGAGGCCGCGTTCTATGTCATGGTGAAAGCGGCGATGGCCGGCGTCGCGACCGATGAGCAATTCGTGCTCGAACTGCTTCAGGCTACCGGTGTGCTCGTCGTTCACGGATCCGGATTCGGCGCGCGCCCTGAGGATGGTTACTTCAGAATGGTCTATCTCGCTGGCAAGGATACGCTGGACACGGCATTCGGCCGGATCGGCGAGTTCCTCGACGCGCGCGCCGGCTGCGCAGCTACGAAATGACTGATCCTCATCTCCTCTCCCGTTCGCGATCCTTTTACTTTAGGCCGAACTACGCACCGGGTTTGTAGTTCCGCCTTTAGGCGGGTTCTGCCGAAGCAAAACGACCGCCTGAAGGCGGAACCACAAACCCGGTGCCACCAAAAACCGTCCCGGCGACCGGGAAGGACCCGGAGGTCCATCCCGGACGCCGATGCGGAAGGAATGACTAGCCTTGAAGCGCCTTCAATCCCGCGAGCACGCGCGCCGGGGTCATCGGAACCCGTCGCAGGCGAACTCCCGTGGCGTCGAAGATCGCGTTCGCGATCGCCGGCCCAGGATCTCCGGTTGATTCCTCTCCACCTTCGTAATGAGGCAAGTCGCCCCGGTTCGGGTTCAGATCACCGTTCACAAACACGATGTCGAACCGATCCGGTGCGTCGAGATGTGTGGCGATGGGATAGGTGATCCAGTCCACACTCGTGACCTTCTCGGTATCGAAAGTCACTTCTTCGCTCATGACCCGGCTTGCCGCCATGAGCGTCTGGCCCTGGAGCACGTTGCGAAGCCCCTCGGGATTGACGACGAGTCCGGTGTCGTACGCAATAACCCAGCGCTTGACACGAACGTAGCCGGTCTCGATGTTCACCTCGACCTCAGCGATTTGCACGGAGACGGCGCCATTACGACCACCGTTCCGAGCGCCGATGCCGCGACCGGTGACAATCGGTCCGGCGCCGAGCGGCTTATGCCCGATCCGAGGTTCCCAGCCAAAGGCTTCGGCCGCTGCCTTGAGTGCGGCGATGCCCCGGGCCCTTGCGTTCGTGCCGGTGGCAGGACGGTGCCGCAATCGGAATTCGAGCGGATCCGCCTTTGCGGCGAAGGCCAGTTCGTCGATGAAGGACTCGCTGGCGAAGGCCGTCTGGAGGGCTTGCGGCGCGCGGAGGTTGGCCGCACGAATCGGTGACTCGGCATCCAGGCCAATCGGCACCTGCTTTACGCGCGACCGCTTGTTCGGGATGTCGTAGTTCTGCGGCGGATTGCCGGCATTGCCGAGACGAAGTGAGGGATACCGCAATCCCATCATCTGGCCGATGAGCGTCTCGAGAGGGGTGTTGGGAGCGTTGTCGACCTGGTTATTCGCGGTGGCCCAAATGGATTCCTGATCCAGTGCGGTAAGGTTGCCCTGCGCGTCCAAGGCGCCCTTGATCTTCATGACTCCACCCGCGCCCTTGGGATCCCACGCAATGCCTTCGTGCCTCATCGACTGCAACCGAACCGGCCGGCCGACTTTCGATGCGATGAAGGCGGTCTCGAGTCCAATGTCGCCGGCGTCATTACGGCCGTACGATCCCGGTCCCATTACCCAGATGACCCTTACTTGTTCCAAAGGCATGTTGAGCAGAGCGGCGATGCCGCGCCGCTGGGCGTATGCCTTCTGGTCACCTGACCAAACCGTCATCTGGCCGTTCCTTGGATCTGCGACGGCGCAGCCCGGCGTGAAGCTGGCATGCGACGTGAAGCATTGGTGATACTCCGCTTCAACAACCTGTGCCGCGGCGGCGAAAGCGGCGTCGACATTTCCGGTCTGGTTCGGGTTGGGATTGGATAACGGAGGCGTCCTCTTGACGTAATCGTAGAGATCGTCCGAGGTCGGGAAGGCCGCCTTGGAAGGCTTTTCCCACTCCGTCTTGAGCAGCTCGGCCGCGCGGATCGCCTGTTCTTCCCGCTCGGCCACGACGGCAACATAGTTCCCTGCGTTGACGACCTGGACAAAGCCGGGTAGCGACTTCACCGTGGAGTCGTCGATGCTGATCAACTTCGCGCCCGCCACCGGCGGCTTCACGCTGCGCGCGTGGAGCATGCCCGGCACCTTCACATCCATGGCGAACGTGAAACGGCCGGTTGCGATCAAGGGAATGTCCTCGCGTGGAATCGACTGGCCGGTGATCTGGAGTTCCTGGTTGGTCTTGACCTTCGCCACGCCCGAGACATCCAGACCGTTTCCGTAAGTCCCGTTCCAGGTTAAGGTTGTGTTGAACTTCCTTCCAGCAATCAATTCCTGATAAGTGGCCTTCTTAGAAGAGTCGGCCTTCACGCTGACCAGGCCCTGGCTGACGGTGAGATCGCCAACCGGAACGCTGAACTTCGCGGCAGCCAGATCGAGGAGGACCCGGCGAGCTTCGGCGCAGGCCCGGCGCAACGGCAGTCCTGCCCGTTGGAGGGCGCTCGATGCGCTCATGCCGTTCTGGTCGCAAGTTAGCGCAGTGTCGCCCATGATCATGCGCGTCTGCCGGAAGGCGAGATCGAGCTCATCGGCCATCAACTGCCGGAAGGCGATCTCGAGACCCTGGCCGTTGTCGGTCTTGCCACTGTAAAACATCGCCGTCCCGTCGGGCAGGATGGCGACCCAGGAATCGAGCTGCCGGGGGTCCGGACCCGGATTGAGATAGGGTCCAAGCGCCTGGGTTGCAGCCGCGCTTCCGTTGGCCGATTTTGAGCTGAGAGCATTGGCCTCAGCCAGCCCTGCCATGCTGAAGCTGACCATCAGCACGCCCGAGCCCTTCAGGAAGTCCCTGCGGGAGGTGCCGTTCCCCTTCTTGGTAGCGGTCAGGCCTTCGATCATCTTCTCAAACTGTGCCGGTATCTTGGTATTCACGCTCATGCCACCACCTCCATCCTGGCAGCCGCCTTGGCGGCGGCAACCAGCGGGATCGCCCGTCGGATCGCATCCTGAATCCGAACGTAAGTTGCGCACCGGCAAAGGATGCCCTGCATCGCCAGTCTGATCTCCTGATCCGTCGGATGCGGGTTGATGTCCAGGAGCGCCTTGGCGTTCATGATCTGTCCATTCTGGCAAGTTCCGCACTGCATGGCGGCGGCATCAATCCAGGCCTGTTGAACCGGATCAAGCTTGCCGTCCTTTTCCAGGCCTTCCAGCGTCGTGATCTCGAAGCCCTGAACTGTTTCTACGGGAGTGATACAAGACCGGATCGCCTCACCCTCAACAATCACTGTGCAAGCCCCGCACTGGCCCAGACCGCAACCGAATCGGGGTCCGTTCAGATCGAGATCATTGCGCAGGATATAGAGCAGCGGAGTGGTCGGGTCGACGTCGACTGTGACGGAGCGCCCATTGACCTTCAAATTCACTGTGCTCATCTTCGATGTCTCCTTGTTTCTTCGATTGGCATGGAATGGACAAATGGTGCGGAAGCGGAGCGATCCCATGTCGCCGGAAGCACTCTCCTTCTACACGCGTTCAAAGAGCGGCTGGCTGCAAGGCACTGCTACTGTTCCAGTGAACTACCTATATACTTCTGGTATGAGAGACATCGACCCTGGCAGGCTGCTTTGTACAGCTCTTTTCGAAACTCGGGCTTGCGCCCCAGACTTGCATTCCAAAACGAACTGGAAGTGTCGGGGATGGTCTGGGACCATCATTTTGCATCCAGGGTCTTTTTACTACAAGGTATGATGAAACGGTAGGACTCCATACAATCAATCGGTCAGGAGGCAGCCCTGAGACATTTGTAGTTCCGGCTTGTGATCGGGTGGTTTGCTTCGGCACCCCCCGCCTAAAGGCGGAACTACAAACCTGGCTACCGTTCGTAGTCCCGCCTTCAGGCGGAATGTTTTGCCTCAGCAAGGCCCGCCTTCAGGCGGAACTACAAACCTGGCTACCGTTCGTAGTCCCGCCTTCAGGCGGAATGTTTTGCCTCAGCAAGGCCCGCCTAAACGCGGAACTACGAGCCAGGTTCGTAGTTCCAGCTTGCGGCCAGCCGCTTTGCTTCGGCGGGCGACGAAAAAGAAATGCCCGCCACGCCGGATCGGCGGGGCGGGCATCGGTGAGAATCAAGGTAATCGGTTGATCAGAAGACCGGCCGACTTCACCCCCTAACGGAGATGCCGTCAACCGGTCAACTTGAATACTACCTGGCCTGCAATGCGGCCAGAACGCGCTCGGGCGTGAACGGTACCCGTCGGATACGGACACCGGTCGCGTCGAAGATCGCGTTCGCAATCGCCCCCACGGTCGGTTTGTGGGCCGGCTCGCCTGCTCCGTAGTGGGGCAGGTCGGCCCGGTTCGGATTCGGATCGCCGTTCACGAGCACGATGTCGAACTTCTGCGGAGCGTCGAGGTGCGTCCCGGTCTGGTACGTGAGCCAGTCGACACTCGTCACCTTCTCCGCGTCCCACTTGAACTCCTCATTCAGGGCGCGGCTCTGCGAGTGGAGGATGTTGCCTTCGATCGTGTTGCGCAGCCCTTCAGGATTGACGACCACGCCGCAATCGTGGCCGCAGACCCACCTCTTGACCCAGACACGGCCGGTCTGAAGGTTGACTTCGACCTCGGCGATCTCAACAACCACCGTCGAACTGCGGAAGCAGTAAGAAATACCGCGACCCCGGGCGATTTCCCGATCGCTCTGATTGAGGTTCGGCGACGGACGGCTGTCCCAGCCATAGAGCTCGGCCGCAGCCTTCAGCGTGGCGATCGAACGGGCCCGCCTGAACGCGTTGTCGTCAGTCGTCGAGCCGGTCAACATCTTCAATCGGAACTGCACCGGATCGGCCTTGGCGGCAAACGCCAGCTCGTCGATGAACGACTCGCCGGCAAACGTGACTTGCGGTCCGTTAGGATCCCGCAGATTGCCCAGACGAAGCGGCGTTTCCCAGATCTCCGGCATGGAAATCACGTGGCGGGTGTTTCGCCGGTTCGGGATGACGTACATATCCGACGGTGACCCGGCACCGCCCGCGGCGGGGGTGACCACTCCTGCCGCATTGCGAAGCCTTCGTCCTTGGAGCTGACCGATCAACACCGTATCCGGTACGTTATAACCCACGTGATTGTAATCCGCGGAACGGGCATCATACTGCCATGCCGTCACGTTGCCGGCCCCGTCCAAGGCGCCCTTCATCTTGAACACATACGCCGGGCCCTTGGTATCCCACGTGGTTTCCTCATGCCTCATCCACTGCATGCGAACCGGCCGATTGAGCTCCTTAGCGATCCAGGCAGCTTCGAAACCCGCATCACCGGAAACCGTGCGCCCATAGAGCTGCGGTCCTTCCAGCCAGATCGCGCGAACCTGCTCCCTCGGCATGCCAAGGAAATCAGCGACGCCGTTTCGGAGACCGTAGATCTTCATCTCATTCGACCAGATCGTCATCTGCCCGTCGCGCGGATCGGCAATACCGTGCGCCGGACCGAGGGCTTGGTGCCCCTGGAACGGGACCTCGTACTCCGCCTCGACAATCTTGGTCGCGCTCGCAAACGCCGCGTCGACATTTCCCGTGTTGGCCGGAGTGGTACTCGACTTCGGCGTGGCTGCGCGGATGTAATGATAGAGGTGCTCCGAAGTCGGCATGACCAGTCCCGGAGTCTTCGCCCAAGTGACCTTGAGCTGCTCGGCCGCCTTGATGGCCTGCTCTTCCCGCTCGCAGACGACCGCGACGTAATTGCCCTTGCTCAAGACCTTGATGAAGCCCGGAAGACCGTTGACGCCCGACTCGTCGATGCTCACCAACTGAGCGCCGAAGAACGGAGGCCTGACGTTGCGGGCATGAACCATGCCCGGCACCTTCACATCCACGGCCCAGGTCAATGAACCATCGACCTTCGGCGGGATGTCGTAGCGATTGATCGACTGGCCGACGATCTTGTAATCGTTTACCGATTTGACCTTCGCCACACCGGTCGTGTTATTGATGTTGTTGTTGGTAGCCGTTAGCGTGACATTGAACCGCTTTCCACCGACCAGTTGACCATAAGTGACCGACTTCGAAGGATCGGCTTTGACCGTAATAACAGCGTTGCTGACCGAGAGGGCGCTGACGGGCACCGCAAACTGCGCCGCCGCCATCTCCAGCAAGACTCGCCGGGCCTCTGCCGCCGCGCGCCGCATCGGCGGACCGTCGGTCTCGATGCCATCCGATCCGCCCGAACCGCCCTGATCGACCGTTAGGAACGAGTCGCCCATGAGCAGCCGAGTGCTGTTGTACGCAATGTCGAGCTCGTCGGACATTAACTGCCGAAAGGCCGTGCCGGTACCCTGGCCGCCGTCCGTCTTGCCTATGAAATAGCTCGCCGTGTTGTCCTCATGAATGACAATCCACGAATCGAGTTGCAGGAAATCCGGATCCTTGTACGGTCCAGCGGCCTGGACCGCCGCACCCGCTGCTGCGGCAGGTTCAACCGACGAACCAAGCACATTCGTCTTGGCAACCGCCGCCGTGCTCAAGCCGATAACCAGCATGCCTGAGCCTTTCAGAAAATCTCTGCGCGACGCGCCCTTGCGCGGGAGCAAAGCGTTCTTCTCGAGAACTTCTTCAACCTGCTTCGGAATATTGGTGAAGTTTGTCATGCTACCACCTCCACGCCGGAATTGGTTCTGGCCTTCTCGGTCAGCCAGGCCGCATGCCGGATCGTGCCCTGGATTCGATAATAGGTGAAGCAGCGGCAAAGGTTCCCTTGCATCGCTTGCCGGATCTCCTCGTCCGTCGGATGAGGATTGGATAACAGAAGCGCCTTGGTCTGCATAATCTGACCATTCTGGCAAAATCCGCACTGTAAGGACTGCTTGTCGATCCAGGCCTGCTGAATCGGATCGAGCTTGCCTTCCTTGGCCAGGCCTTCCAGCGTCGTGATCTCGAAGCCCTGAACTGTTTCTACGGGGGTGATGCAGGACCGGATCGCCTCACCTTCAATAATCACTGTGCACGCCCCACACTGACCCAGACCGCAACCAAAACGGGGTCCGTGTAGATCGAGGTCATTGCGCAGGATATAGAGCAGCGGTGTAGTCGGGTCGACGTCTACGGTGACGGCTCGCCCATTTACCTTCAAATTCACTAAGCTCATTATC
>JACQTD010000171.1 GCA_016210985.1 Acidobacteriota bacterium | reverse complement strand
GTCACGGAGAGATGCTCTTATTTCAAACGCTTTCTCATAATTGATAACCGCCTGTTCGTAGTCTCCCATGTTCCAAAACACGAACCCGATCGAATTGAGTGCAGCGCTCTCAGTGTTGCGGTTTCCAGAACCTCGACTCAAATCCAGAGCCCGACCAAATCGACTCAGTGCAAGCTGTTCTTCACCACGCCGCGCGTATACACCTCCCAGCCTCAAATTCGCTTGAGCTTGGCCATCCCGATCACCGATTGCAGCTTTAAGTGCTAATGCTTTCTCAAACTGCTCGATGGCCATTTCGTTGTCACCACGATCAAAGAGAGCATGACCCATATTGACTAACGTTGTCGATTCACCAAGCCGGTCCCCCAACTCTCTCTGCACACGTATTGCCTGACCATACATGCCCAACGCTCGCTCACTTTCCCCGAGCGCACCCAAAACTGTGCCTATATTGGCTAACACAGTTGCCTCAACCACACGATCGCCGGCTGAACGCCAAATCGCCAAGGCTTGTTCAAAGCGTTCGAGTGCCTTTCGGTGTTCGCCTATTGATAAGTGGCATGCGCCGAGATTATTCAGTGTGTACCCGATGGGCCGCAGATCTCGTGACTCTCTTTGCAACGGAAGGGCCCGCTCGAAGTATTGAATTGCTTTACGCTTCTCGCCTAATGCGTCAAAGACCATACCTATGTTAGACATTGTGTTTGCCTCACCCTGCTTGTCTCCAATGACGTGCATGATTTCGAGCGCCTGCTCATAGCACTCGAGAGCTTTCTGGAACTCTCCAAGGTACCAATGAACGAGTCCAATACCGACCAATGATGACGATTCCCCTTGTCGGTTGCCGAGTAAGCGATAGATTGAAATCGATTCATTGAAGGATCCCATCGCTTCTTGCGATTCTCCGAGCTTGGAATGAGCCATCGCCATCGAATGAAGTGTTTCCGCCGCTCCCTTACGATCCTTGATTCTCCTTCTCAACTGAAGTGCGTCCATGAAGTAGCCGAGTGCGCTACGATTGTCTCCCAACAGAGAGTGGGCCAGCCCCATGCTATTGAGGATTGACGCTTCAATTGGTTGATCGTTAGACAGGCGGTAAAGTCTGAGCGCTTCATCGTATTGCTTAATCGCCTCCGTAAGTGCGGCAGCAGTGCCCTGAGAATACAATTGTTCAGCCGTCGCACGGATGCGAGCGGCGATTACGCGATCCCGATCCACCGTAGTCGCGATTCTCAAATCCTCGACTTCGAGCTTGTAAGCTCCCCTACTCGCGTCCTTTTCTAGGGCACGCACCTCCAAGGTGTAAATACCGCTTCGGTCTACAATGATTGTTAGGGGTTCGGGACCGTACAGCCCGTTTGGGCTATCCACTTCTATGATCTGGCCTCCATCTTGCCCCAGAATCGCCACGACGAGATCAATACCTCGCTGATCTACAACAATATGCAGGAATTGGCCCGTAACAAGGGCAAGTTGGTAGGAGTGCATCTCCCGACCCATCAGCACTCTCTCAATCGGTTTGCCCAACTCGAGTACGGGGGTGTTCTGCCCACCGATGTTCTGCGACAGGGGTCGATTGTCTGGCGGCGGAGGTGATTGTTGAGGAGCCGAAACCGCGACTGTCGGAGGCTGAAATAGAAGCAGGACGATGAAGGAGAGTAATGGGCGTCGCAGGACAGCCCTCTGGTAACCAGGGGGAATCAGCCGGGAAAGCATTTGTTTCACCAGCATACGACTAGCCTCAAACCTAAATCCATCCCGGGCCTGCCGGGAGAATCCCAGCTCGAACTTACGAGCTGGTTAGTAACCTTCTCGCCAAACGGACAAATCCGTTTGGTCCGGATTAGCGAACTGCGCCTGGGCCTCACTGCGCTTCAGGGTTTGCAGGCCCTGTGCGGGGATCAAACCGAGTCCGATTGTTCATGGTCGAGTATAGAATGGCTAAGATGTTTGTGTCGAGGCGACGACGGCTCAGCTATGACGTTTAGCCCAGATGGCGCAGCCCCTTATTCAGAATTGTATAATATAGTGACACTTTGAGAATAACTCCCGTCGTGGGAGCCCTCTCCTGCAGGGCGATGGGGTGCCGTAGCTACCCTACCCCTCGGGCTCTGGAGAGCCCTCCCACAAGAGCTGACTTCTCCATTGATGTCACTATACACTGCAATTCTCTGTAATAAGGCGCCGGACTGCTTCATGTGGGAATTGATCGTCAGGCAAATAGACGACCGTATCGTGCATGAGGCTTCTGTCGGCGGTGGGGATATGCCGAGCGGAGAACCTTGCACCCTTCCAGGGTGCGACGCTTTTCTTGGTGGATCCAGGGGCGTCGCTTTGCTTGCCCCTGGCTAATGTCCCCAGCCCCTGCCGGGGCATAGGAACGCGCTCCATCGTGCACTCCTCAATCAACGAAGTTATTCGCATCTATCGCCGGCGGAGAGCCTGAGGTCTGGAATCTTCTCGGCTGCAGAGTATCCGCTCAATTGGGTTCGACGTGAATGGTGACGTGACAAGCGCCGAGTTGCCGGGCGAGTGCCTCTTCGACCTCTTCGGTGACCCGATGGGCCTCGACCACGCCGTCGTGTTTCACGAGCAGATGGAATTCGATGAAGAGCCGCTCCCCGTCGCCGCGGGAGCGGATGTCGTGGACGCTCTCCACACCGGGGACCCCGGCGACGATCTCCTCAATCCGCCTCGACTCCACCAGCGCGGCATCCACCAGCACGGGGACACAGCGCTGGAATACCTCCCAACCGGCATAGGCGATGAATGCGCTGATCGCCAGGGCAAAGACCGGATCGAGCCAGGGCAGGCCCCGGGATACGAAGATGAGACCGACCAGGAGCGATGCCGTGACCAGGATGTCGCTCCGGGTATGGAGCGAATCGGCAATCAGGTAGGGACTATTCAATTGCTCCCCTCTTCGTCGTTCGTATAGATAGACGAAAATATTGATCAGCATCGTCGCGACCATAACCGTGATCGTCTCGGTGGTAATCTCGACCTCAATCGTTTCGTGGTGGAGGAGTCGCAGGATCGCGCTTCGACCGATCTCGAAGCAGGTGAAGAGCAGCAGGCCGCCCAGGCCGAAGGCCGCCAGCGATTCAAACTTGCGGTGACCGTAGGGATGATTCTCGTCGGCCTCCGCCGAAGCGATGCGGATGATCAGCAGTCCGACGAGATTGTTGAGCGAATCGGTCAGCGAATGGCCGGCGTCGCTCAGAATGCTCAGCGAGTTCGCCGACAGTCCGACTACGACTTTGCCCACCACCACCGAGAGGTTCAGCCCGAGCGTCACGAACAATACCCGCCGGACTCCCGCGCGTGCTTCCAAGGGTTGTTCACCCGAGGTGGCCATCATGTCATTCATCACGTGATTCCCGGGGCGGGGCCGCCGAGTGGCGAACGAATATCCGGGCAATGTCGTCCAGCTGATGGGTGACCGGGCAGGGGGGCAAGCTCTTCAGAAAAACGGCGCCGTAACCCTTCGTTCGAATACGCGGATCCAGTACCGAGAGCACGCCGACATCTTCCCTGCTCCGGATCAACCGTCCGAGCCCCTGTTTCAGCATAAGCACCGCATGCGGGACCGAATACTCCAGGAAGGCATTGACTCCACGCTCTTCGAGGTAGCGCTGGCGGGCGGCCACTACCGGATCGGACGGCACCGCAAAGGGCAGCTTATCCACGATGACGCAGCTCAGGGCTTCACCCTGCACGTCGACTCCCTGCCAGAAGCTCGAAGTCGCAAAGAGCACGGCGTGGGGCGTAGTTCGAAACCGGTCCAGCAATCCGCTCTTTGAGCCCTCACCCTGAAGGAAACAGGGGAAAGAAACGAGCTTGCGCACGCGCTCGTAAGCCTCCCGCATCTGCGCGATCGAGGTGAAGAGCACGAAGGCCCGGCCCTCGGTGCGTTTCAGGATCTCGATCGTCTGGCCGACGACGGCATCAAGAAACTCAAGGCTCCGCGGATCGGGCATGCCGCGCGGCAGGTAGAGGATCGCCTGGCGCGCATACTCGAAGGGCGAGGGCACGATCAGTTCTCTGGCCTTCACGATGCCCAGACGCCCCCGGATGAAGGCGAAGCTCTCCTCGCTGGTCATGGTGGCCGAGGTCAGCACCGACGCATAGACGCTCTCGAAGAGCGCCTCGCCAAGGATCTCGCTCATTTCGATCGGCGTGGCCTGGAGGAATGTTCCCCGGCCCCGCCGTTCGAACCAATAGACGAACCGGGAGTCGGAGCACGAACCGATGAACGTCAGATCGGCCCGCGCCTGGGCCGAGCGGCGCGCCAACGTCTCGGCTTCGGGCGGCGCGTCCTTGATCCCGGATAATCCATGTTCCAGCCGCTCGAGCGCTCCGATCAGTGTGCTTAGGCTCTTGCCGGCGGGGGTTTGAGTGGGTTCGCCGCTGCCGTCCCGGGTTACGAACCGGGAAGGATCGAGCGCATAACGTCCCTCCCGGTCCCATGTTCGCGCGGCGCCGGCGCGCATTCGGGCGCGCGCCGGGAACTCGCGTTCCAAATCCAGCGCGGGTTGGAAATGCATCCAGAACTGCTCGGCGCGCTGCTGCAATCGTGAACTGAGATTAGCCACCTCAGTCGCAACCTTGGTGTCGGGCCAGGCCGCGCTCGACGCGTCGCGAACCAGTTCGAGCAATCGGTAGTTGCTGCACTCGGCGCCAAAGTAGTCGGAAGCGATCTCCTCCAGTTCGTGAGCCTCATCGAAGATGACGATCCGGTATTCAGGCAGGATCGAACCATATTCACGCCCCCGGAGGACCAGATCGGCGAAGAAGAGATGATGATTGACAATCACGATATCCGCCGAAGCGGCCCGCTCCCGCATGCGGGTGATGAAGCAGGGCTCGTAATCGGGGCACTTCTGGCCCAGACAGATCTCCGACCTGGCATCGACGCTCGACCAGAACCCCAGCGTCTCTGGAAGGTCATTCAACTCGGCGCGATCGCCGGTATGAGTCTTGAAGGCCCAGTCATACACCTTCTCGAAATGATCGACCTGGTCGAGGCCCTGTAACACCGGGGAGTGCTGCGCTTGCTTGAGGCGATGCAAACAGACATAGTTGTTCCTCCCCTTCATGTAGGTGACATTCAGCTGCCGACCCAATGCTCGTTCAAGAAACGGCACATCTTTATAAAAGAGCTGTTCCTGGAGGTTCTTCGTGCCGGTAGAGATAATCACCCGCTCTTTGCACTGCAGCGCCGGAATCAAGTAGGCGAGAGACTTACCGGTACCAGTGCCGGCTTCGACCAGAAGGTGGCCCCCTTTTTCGAGCGTCTGCCTTACCGCCTCCGCCATATCGATCTGGCCGGGGCGGAACTCGTATTTAGGGTGCTGGCGGGCGATCAAGCCGCCCGGACCGAAGAACTTGTACATGGACCGTATTGCGGGCCTTCTCCTCGGAGGCCGGCTGAAGTTTCTACATTTTGCTTGTAGAAGCCAAGTGTATCATTAACCACCGCGGACACGGCTTTCCAGCCTCAGCTGTGTTCACACGGCTTGCCCGGAGGGCAAAAAGGCCGGTCCCTGTGGGGCCGGTGTCAGCGGCGGCTCGAGTTTCTATGCGGTTTTCCGCTCCAAAAGGGCGCTTCAGCGTCCTTCCCCGCAGGTTCGGCTAAAGCCCGCCGGGAGAAGCCCGTTGAAACGGGCTCGGTGGTCCTTCCCCTTGACCCAACCGGCCGCAAAGCGACCGGCCTGTTTGCCCTCCGGGTAAGCCGTCTGAAGACGGCTCCTGGAGTTTCTACATTTTGCGCCCCGCGGGCCGTGCTACATAGCCCATAGGAATTCCCTACCTGTGCCTGCCTCAGCTTCTCGGCATCGTGC
>JACQTD010000164.1 GCA_016210985.1 Acidobacteriota bacterium | reverse complement strand
GCCCAATAGAATTGGGGCTTCGACGCCATATGACTTTTCGGGTAAGAACCTGACTCCCTACGGAGGACTGCTGCCTGTCGCCACCATGCTGGAGAAGCTGGGGTTCCAGGCGCTGGTGGAAGAGACGATTACCTGTGGACGGATGACGCGGGTGATGAGCGTGTACCAGTTCGTCCTGGGCATCCTGCTGGGTTTGTACGTGGGGTTCCCGCGGTTGAATCAGTTGCGATTTATCGCACGGGATCCGATCCTGACCGGGATTCTGAAAGTGACGCAACTGCCGCCGCAGTCGACGCTGTGGCGGTTCATGGCCGCACTGCATTTGAATGTCGCGGGCCAGATGCTGTCGATCCAGCGGGCCATGCGGCAGCGGGTGTGGGAGGCGGCGAACGTGAAGCTGGAGGTGGTGACCCTCGACACCGACACGACGGTACATACGCTGTACGGGAAACAGATGGGTGCGCGCAAGAGCTACAATCCGAAGAACAAGGGCAAGCTCAGCTATCAGCCGATGCTGACGTTCATCGCCGAAACACGGGAATACCTGCGGGGCGAGTTACGCAACGGGGACCGGCCCACCGGCAGACAGATCCAGGATCATCTGCGCAATGCCATCGGCTCTTTGCCGCCGGGCGTGAAGCAGGTTTTTGCGCGGGCCGATTCGGGATTCTACTGCCGAGAAGCGGTGGAGGCATACGAAGCGGCGCAATGCCAGTTCGTCATCGTCGCGCGCAAGACATCGCGGTTGGTCGAGCATTTGGAACGGGCGGAGTGGAAACCTTCGCCGAAAACCGGCGCCGACGGGCAGTGCGAGTTTCTCTATCAACCCGACGGTTGGAAGAAAGCCTGCCGGTTTGTCGCGCTTCGATATGAGCAGTCTGCCGCCGAACTTGAGGAGCATGAAACAGAGCAATATCAACTCTTCGAGACTCGCGCCTACAAATACCGCGTCTTTGTCACGAACATGAAGGACCCGATTCATTTCGTCGAGTGGTTCTACAACCAGCGGGCGGGAGCTGAGAACCTGATCAAGGAGGCGAATAACGATGCGGGTTTGGCGGCTCATCCTTCGGGCCGCTTTGACGTGAACCGGAATCACTTTCAATTGGCGATGCTGGCCTACAACCTCAACTGCTGGCTGATGCTGTTCAACCGTGAACCGCAACCCGATGTCGGTGCCCTGAAGCACACGAGACTGGCGACGTCCCGCCTGCGGTTTCTCTTCATTGCCGCCAAGATCTGGCGCCACGCTGGCCGTACCGGCATCAGCTACAGCGACCATTATGAGGAGAAGGGAGTCTTTCAGCGGTTGATGGATCGACTCCGGAATATCGCGATGCGCGGAACCGGATTCGCGCCGGTCATGACGCCGGCGCTGAAGTGAAGACCGCCGCTGAACTGTGCATAGAATTTTATGCACTCCCCGCAAACCCCACCTGGCATGGGATTTCCGAAGCTGGCTCGAGACAATTACTACAAGGAGGTTAGTGAATCGGTAGAATCCAACTGGCTGACTCAATCATTGCTTTACTGTGCGTGGCGTCAGGAATCCTGGTCGATACGCCTAATCCTGCGCATAAGTCAGGTGATACCCACCCGGAAGCTTGGATTGCGCTGGAAGCTGAATGTGCTGATCGGGATCATCCTGTTACTCTCCATCAGTGTCTTTGATGGACTGAGCGTTTACCGTGAGCGGCAGTGGCTCATCACAGCACACGCCAAACACCTTGGACAATTAGCAGAGCACCTCGCCTGGATGGTTCAAAACGCCCGCGGCCAAAACGCTCAGGACCTGGTGATGAATTACGAGCGCGGCCTAAATGGGAATGGTGACCATGATTACCGAGCACTCGTACTCAATGCCCGCTCGGAGGTCATTGCCGCCACGAACCCCCAATGGATAGGCGCGGTGATGGGTGAGGAGAAGCTTTCGCAAGGCTATGAAAAGTTGGCGCTTGACGGTCCGATCAACGTCTTTGTTAACGGCACCTCCAGGATGATGGCAAGCCTGCCTATGTCCGTTCACTCCGCCGAGGCCGCCTCGGAGGGCGACCTTCTCACGATTGTGATTTCGGGATCGCTGGACGACGTGCGGGCGAGCGTGAATGCTTCTTTGATCACGCACACCTTCCATCTGGTCATTACGGTTCTGGCCATGATGTTGGTCATCGACCTCGCGCTCTCCCGGTTTGTCTTGCGACCAGTGCGAAATCTATTAACCGGTATGGATCGGATGCAACGAGGAGCGTGGGGCAGTGACCTGCCGGTGAGAAGCAACGATGAGATGGGTGAGCTGACCAGGGGCTACAATGCCCTCGGAAGGAATCTAGAACGGACCGTCCGTCGCTTGGTCAGGGCTGAGAAGCTCGCGTCCGTGGCGTTGGCGGCTATTTACCTGAACCGGGAACTCCGTAAACCAATCGAGCTGATCCGTGGCAGCGCCAGGTTCTTGTGTCAACACAACGTCTTCGACAAGCACTCGGCTCACGCGGCTGGTTGTATCTTTGATCAGACTGACAAAATGGGCGCGATCGCCGAGAAGTTCGACCGGGACTTCTCCGCACAGCTCGACGACGGGAGGCGATGCCACTCCGTCCACTCCAATAATAATGGAGGAAATAATGAGTCTGTTTCACAAGCTGCAAGACATGTACTTCGATGCGATGCACCTACAGGAGGAGCTGGATCGTATTCAGGCACAATGCGATTGCCATGACGCAGATGCGCACCTGGATGGGTCTTGTTGTTCTAGTGCCCCGGACTCCGGAATTATGCGTAATACCGCGGAACGGGTCGGTTGTCTTTCGCATCTTCACAAGTTGCGCGAGGACATCCACTGGTTTGCGAAGGATCTCAGAAACGAGCGACAGTATTTGAGACCCGGGGAGGCGCCGGAGGAGGTCGAGCGGCGGATCGCTTTGATCGTGAACTTAATCGGCTATCTTGGCTCCACGGTGGATCGAATTGAGGAGAGTATGACCCGATTTCGCGCAGGCTGCGCTCAGGAGGCATTAAAGCGGCTCAAGGAGAAGAGCGCTGACCTGGAGGCGCACATCCAGCAAATGAACAGAATTCTTTAGGTGCTCAAATAAGAAGATCGAGCGTGTGGGGGAATAAACGGCGAGCCATGCCCCGAGAACTCACCATTGGGAACGGATCGCTGCAGGTGATGTTCGATGCGGCCTATCGGCTGCGGGATATTTACTTCCCATATGTGGGCAAGGAGAACCACACCGCTGGGCATGCATTTCGTTTTGGTGTTCATGCCGATGGCCAGTTGAGTTGGGTTGAGGAGCCGGCTTGGGAGCGCCGGCTCGGCTATGGACGAGATGCCCTGGTTACTGCCGCCACCTTGATCAATCGAAACCTCGGTCTCAGGCTTGACTGCCGCGACGCGGTGGACTTTCACGAGAACCTTTACGTGCGGGAGTCCATCGTTCGTAATCTCGGCAACCGCCCAAGGGAAGTCATATTGTTTTTCCATCAGGACTTTCATCTCTACGCGAACAATATCGCCGACACGGCGCTTTATGAACCTCGACTGCAAGCGATCCTTCATTACAAGGGCCATCGCTACTTTCTGGTCAACGTGGGGAAGGAGGATCGGGTGGGGGTGCAGGAGTGGGCCATCGGGACCAAGGAACACGAAGGGAGGGAGGGAACCTGGCGTGACGCGGAGGACGGACGTCTTGGTATGAACCCAATCGCTCAAGGTTCAGTGGACTCCACCATCGCGATGCGATTGGCCCTATCGCCCGATGGCGAGGCCATCTGTCATTACTGGATCGCGGCCGGGACGAAATTCAAAGAGGTGAAAATCATCAACGCGGTTGCGTTGGACAAGACGCCAGCCGAGTTGATCAGCCGGACGGAGAGCTACTGGCGGCTGTGGGTGACCAAGAGCCCGCCTGATTTCGGCGACCTGCCGGTCGACGTTGTCGATCTGTATAAGCGCAGCCTTTTGATCCTCCGGACACTCACGGACAATCACGGCGCGATCATCGCAGCCAATGACTCGGATCTCCTGCAATTTGGGCGCGACACGTACAGCTATATGTGGCCACGTGACGGCGCACGGGCTGCGTACGCGCTCATTCGGGCGGGATACATCGACGTGCCGCGCAACTTCTTCCGATTCTGCGCGGATATCCTGACCGACGACGGCTATTTCCTCCACAAGTATAATCCGGATGGCAGTCTGGGCAGTTCCTGGCATCCATGGTACGCCCGAGATCAGATGCAACTGCCCATTCAGGAGGACGAAACCGCGTTGGTGCTTTGGGCGTTATGGCAGCACTTCGCCCGCCACAAAGACATTGAGTTCGTGAAACCGCTCTACCGTCCGCTGATCATCCGGGCCGCGGAGTTTCTGCAGGATTATCGCACGGGGGAGACTGGTCTCCCGCGCCCATCCTATGACTTGTGGGAAGAGAGGTATGGGGTGCATGCCTTCACGGTGGCGACGGTGTATGGCGGACTGATGGCCGCCGCGAACTTTGCGGAAAGTTTCGGCGAAGGGCACTTGGCCGAAAAGTATCAAAAAGCGGCTGCCGAAGTTCGGGAGGGGGCTCAGCGGGTGCTTTACAGCCCTGGCGCTGGTCGGTTCGCCAGGAGATTCGATCCTGATACCGAAGCATTGGACCTCACCGTGGACTCCAGTCTGTTTGGCGTAGCTGCATTCGGCCTCTTACCGGCCGACGATCCCATGGTGGTCTCCACCATGGTCCAGGTAGAAAACTGTTTAACCGTGCACACCGATGTCGGCGGCCTCGCGCGTTATGAACGCGATTCATTTCAACAGGTGACACAAGATTACGACCGTGTGCCGGGCAATCCCTGGATCATCTGCACGCTCTGGTTGGCACAGTACAAGGTGGAGAGCGCGACCACGCCAGAACAATTGCGCGGTACGGTGGATATCCTGAGGTGGGTGGCCCAGCGAGCGACGCCCTCGGGCGCGTTGCCCGAGCAACTGCATCCATTCGGCGAGCGCCCGATCTCGGTCTGCCCGCTGAGCTGGAGTCACGCCGAATTGATTATCACCGTCCTGGACTACCTTGATAAGCATCGCGCATTGAGGGGGTAAGGGAATGAAGGGACAAGCTTCGCCACAACATAAAGATCCGGTTTGTGGCATGCGCATCGGGGAGAGCGATGTCCGGGCGACCACAACCTATCATGGCAAAACGTATTACTTTTGTTCTATCGCGTGCAAACAGAAATTCGAGCATACGCCGGGCAAGTACGTGGCGGCGAACTGAGGCAATTATGTCGTATAGAGTTTTCAGGGCATCCTGAGATATTCCACGAACAAGGAGAGGACTTATCATGAATAAACGATATCGAAGACGCATTCTCTATTTCACGCTGAGCGCCGCTTTTATATTTGTAGCTCTGGCTGCTTGGCCGGCAGCGGCGGCCCAAATGGATCATCGGAACGTCGCCGTTGGGCCCGATGGCACTACCTATGTCGTCGCCGAAAGCATGGACATGATGGACGGTGGCATAGGTGGTCAAGGGATGCAATTGACCTTGTATGCCGTTGGCCCAAATAACCAGGTCATCTGGAGCTACCGCCTGGAGGGGCACCAAGCCACCGCTCCGGCCGTTGCGACAAATGGGACCGTCTACGTAGCCACATTCGCCATGCCAACCGATCGGGACAGGCACGGCAGCAATACAGTTGAACAATCCAGGCTCTTCGCGATTAAAGGCGGGACCCTGAAATGGTCATTCGAGTTCAATGCGCAGTTGCCATCGGCCCCCGTTCCAGGACCGAACGGTAACATTTTCATCAGCACGAATTGTTGGGTCGCTGGGGAGATGAATGACGGCGATGATATGGAGCGTTGTGAACAGAATGGCGGGGAGGCGCTCCTTGCTATCGAAGATCGAGGAACGCGGGCAGCCCTTCTTTGGTCTCGCGACCTGGAGGCGATGATGATCTCCGAGCCGGTCGTGGAAATCATCGACGCGACAAACTGGTTTATCGCCGTCAGTGGCCTCTTTAGAGAGCGAGGGGGCGTAGGCGGGGATATGATGGGTAGTCCCGTCCTCTTTCGCTTCCGGCCCAACGGGTCGTTCGAGACGATTCGACTGGCCGGCACCGGGCATTTGTAGATGTCTGATGAACTGCGCTGAGGGATGAAGGGTCGTTTCGGTGGGAGGAGGCAGTCTTGCCCTCCCACCTTTCTGTGGTCCACCGAGGCATCGTCGACGAGAAATCACAGGGAGCTTGGTTATGAAAGAGGAAAACGCAGAGCAACTGCGCGAGGGATTGTCAGCAGATCGCGAAGCGCAAGAGGCGATATCGCTGCGCGCGTACGAAATCTATCAGCGTCGCGGCGGCGCACATGGCCGCGACCTGGATGACTGGCTTCAGGCAGAGAATGAAGTCTTAGCAGCGCTAACCGAGCCAACAGCGCTTGGCCTCGCGGCTAACAACACGCAAACTGCTGTCCAAACAGGAGACACGACGAGGCAGCCGGAGGCTTTGCTTTCGGAAGCAGCCCCGCGCAAGCGCAAAGGCGACGAATAGTGGGCCGGTGGACTGCTGAAAGGAGGGACCCTGCAACCAAGTAGCAAGTCATTCGGGTTGATCCTCACGCTCACTCCGTTTCTGGGATATTCCAACGTCCCAGCAATCTCGCAGCGCAGCGGCCACCTTCGGATCGTCCGGGGTTGGGCAGCAAGTGGCAAACCGGTAGCGGAGTAATGGATTCGCCGCGCTCAGGCAATTCGAGGCCGACTGAGTATCGGGATGGTCGTTGGCGAAGTTGCTGAGACCCATAATCGTGCCGGCGGAGGCGTCGCTCCGCGGAGGCGAGCATCCGGTGAGGGGATGACAAAGTGAGAGGATGTGTCCAAGCAGGTGCGCCAGATGTCTCTGATAGCCCGGTAAGTTATTGACACCGGTAATGATCCTTGCTGTGGCCTTCCCTCCGCCCCAGCTGGCTCCCCCACCATGGGCAGTCTCTGGGAGAAAGGATTCGATGACAAAGATTTCCACGGCATCGTCATCGACGAACTCGTCGAACAAGTCGGTCTCTTCCGCCGAAGTTGCGGCGGGGTCTGGGTCGGCTGTGATGACTTGGAGTGTCGGCCGGTCGAGATATGCGGGCGAACCGGCTTCAAACTGAATACAACACCGGCCCCACAGATCGTTGGCTTTCGCCAGCTCGGTGGCAAAGTAGGACTCTTGATCTGCAGTCGAGTCCGTGGGGTCCGCCCGGACATAGACCGGCTGAACCGCGAGCGTCCGGCGCAGGGGCATCGTTCCATCACTGCATGGAGAGGGTGCCAAGTCAGTCGTTGGCGCGTGAAGCTGGAAGGAGATCTTGCGGACTGCGCCGAGGACCCCGTTTCCAACCAGACTGAGCTCCCCCTGGTGGAGGTCCAGAGAACCCCCTGGACGGCCCGGGATCCTTGGCAAGACTAGGCGACCTCTCAATGTGCCCGTGAACTCCTCCGATGGTGAATCGTAGTCGTCAGCGTCCTGCAGCCCGGTTCCGGCGTATCCAACGATCCTGTCGATGAGATCGTAATGGCCGGAGAGCCTTAAGGATGCCTGGATATCGTCGCCCGTAGGAGTCGGGTTAATGACTACGGATGTGCCGGCCTGAAGAAGACGGAGAGAGAGCTTACCTGTCGATCCCTGGCTGCTTTCGATGGCATTCTGGATGAAGTTAAAACTGTCGAAGGAGAGGACTGGGCGTTGCATATCGTCCACGAATCGGCGAAGGACGACTTGAAGGTCGAAGCTGGAGGAATACACTTCACTACCATCGCCGGTCACGATTGCGCGGACCCGAGTCGCCCCAGCGATGATCACTCTTGGACCCTGCATATTCGTTTGAATCGCCTTTGGAGGGACAACGGCGGACGGTACCAGCAAATGGACCGCGAAGATCGTGGACACGATGCGCATTACGCGTCCTCCTAATCGGAATTTCCATTTTGGGTTCCAAACTGACCCTCAGTGTACACCTGGCGAGCTACCATTGGGAGGTTTCAAGGGTGGGTTCCCCGGTTTTAGTTCAGACCGTGCTCGGGAGCCCCCAGTCGAGCCGGTTGCGGTCCCTCCTGAGCACCTCGGAGCTACCGACCTCCCGCAAACTGTGGACTTGGCCGTGGTAGAATGCTTATTGCATGCCCACCGAGAAGCATATCGTGGCTCTGTCGTTGACAGTCTTTTAGGGAGCGATTCCGATGGACCTACTACAAGCATGGCGGAGTATCTACCAAGAAGCCGTTCAAATGACTGAGACGGTCGAAGGGTTTCGTGTTACCTGCACCGTTTCAGAGATGCGCCGTATCAAGCGTTATTGCGCTGAACTGCGCCAGGACTGCGAGCGGATCAACGCCGAGTTGGAGCGGTTATGAATGAAGCCCCTCAATCGCTATCCGGAAACGAGAATTGTGTAGGTGGTCCACCACGCGGTTGAGTCAAGCAGAGGTCGGGCATGGGTCGTCCACGGGCCGCCTGGAGGTTTCGTAACATGATCCATCAGGGCAACAACATGATAAAGATCGGCACATGGCTGCTGTTCACGATTGGATGCCTCTCGGGTCCGCCTCTTGACCTGGCCCAAACGGCGGCAAGCCCATCCAGCGGTGAGGGTCATCACCTACGGTGGATAGCCCCCAACACCCTACAGTGGACACAGACGTCAGGGCCCGTGGGCGGCATTGTTAACGCTCTGCTACCGGATGGCGGGAATCTTCTCGCTGGAGTCGGCGGAGGCGGCGTTTTCAGGTCGACTGACAACGGGGAAAGCTGGGCCGCGGCCAACAACGGATTAACCGATCTTCTCGTGTATTCATTTGCCGTGAACGATTCGAACCTTTTTGCCGGGACGCGTGGCGGCGTCTTCCGGTCGACGGACGGCGGGCGGAGCTGGGCGGAGCCCAGTCCCACATTAAACGGTCTGTCGGTCTATGCTTTCGCGCCGATCGGACCAAACCTTTTTGCCGGCACAGCTGGCGGCGGGGTGTTCCGCTCGAGCGATGGCGGTCAAAGTTGGGCGGTGTCGAATGCCGGCTTGACCAATCTTACAATCAGCTCATTCGCCGTGATAGGTCCGACCTTGTTTGCCGGTACCTTCTCCGGCATTTTTCGATCGACGGATAACGGGCAGAGCTGGACACCCGTTAACAACGGCTTAACCAGTCGAATTACCTTTTCTCTTGCCGCGAACGGGACGACCCTGTTTGCCGGAACCCTCCGCGGCGTGTTTCGGTCAACGGACGACGGGCAGACCTGGACCGGCGTGAATTCCGGCCTCATGGCTTCACAAGTTAACGCACTCACCGTAAGCGGTCCGGACCTGTTTGCCGGCACGAATCGCGGCGTATTCCATTCGATTGACCAAGGACAAAACTGGACAGCGGCGAGTAACGGCTTTACCAATCCGATTGTCTACTCGTTCATCGTGAGCGGTCCAAACCTTTTCGCGGGCACGTTCGGCGGCGGGGTCTTTCGCTCCACCAACAACGGTCGGAACTGGACAGCGGTGAATGGGGGCTTGGTGGCTTCGCAGGTGAATGCGCTAAGCGTCGTCGGATTGAACCTGTTTGCCGGGAGCATGGGCGCCGGGGTTTTTCGGTCCAGCGATGACGGGCAGAGCTGGGTGGCGGTCAATGGCGGCTTAACCAATCCGTTTGTCTATTCATTTACCGTGAGTGGACCAAACCTGTTCGTCGGCTCGGGCGGCGGGATCTTTCGCTCGATGGACGACGGGGAGGGATGGTCGCCCGTCAATGATGGCCTGACCAATCTCACCGTATATTCGCTGGTCGTGAGCGGATCGAGCCTGTTTGCCGGGAGTTTTGGCGGCGGTGTCTTCCGCTCCAGCGATGGCGGTCAGAGCTGGACTCCGGTTAATCACAACTTAACCAATCCACTGGTTTATTCGCTCGCCGTAAGCGGAATGAACCTATTCGCGGCGACGGGGGGCGGTGGCGTTTTTCGCTCAACCGATGGCGGCCTGAGCTGGATCGCGGTTAATAGCGGCTTGACCAATCTAACTGTCCATTCGCTAGTCGTGAGCGGCTCAAGCCTTTTTGCCGGGACCGAGGGGCGCGGCGTCTTCCGCTCCACCAACAACGGTCAGAGCTGGACCGCAGTCAATACTGGGTTAACGAACCGAACCGTCTACTCCCTGGTCGTGAGCGGACCAGTCCTGTTTGCCGGGACCGGCGGCGGGGTCTTTCTTTCAATGGATAACGGTCAGCGATGGACGGCCGTCAATTCGGGGTTGACCAATCTCTCGGTCTATTCACTCGTCGTGAGCGGGTCGAACTTGTTTGCCGGGACAAATGGCAGCGGAGTTTTCGTTGCCGATCTCACCTCACTATCAGCTTTCGGCCCTGACTGGCCCCCTTCGGGGTTAGCGTTGAACTCCCTCTGAAGAGGAGAAAGCGGTATGAGCAATCATCCTTTGAGAACGATGAGGCCCCCCTCTTATGGAAGGTCGGCAAGGTTGTGCCGGCTGGCGGCGGCGCTTCTAGCGATGGCCTTCTATTTCGTGCCGAGGCTGGCCGTCGCGCAGACGCATGAATTCCAGGTCGAGCATCAGCACACGCTTAGGGATTGTCGCGGGACGCTGATCATCACGCCCGATACCATAGACTATAGGACCACCCACAAGAAGGATTCCCGGTCCTGGCCGTACGTCGAGATTCGGCAACTCAAGGTCGAATCGTCAACCCGGCTTGAGATTGTGACTTACGAAGACCAGAAGCGAATGCTCGGCCGGGATAAGATATTCAAGTTCAGGTTGTTACAGGGGCAGCTCCGTCCGGACGTCGTTGCGCTGCTGATGGCGAAATCAACTCACCCGCCGGCAACGAGCGTGATGCCAGTTGCATCTGGGACACCGGCATTCCAAATCCCGGTGAAGCATCTCCACACCCTCGGCGGGTGTGAGGGTCTGCTGAGCATCTATCCCGACCGAGTAACTTACGAATCGAAGGACAAGCCAACGGACTCGCGTTATTGGAGATACGCTGATATCCATAACTTTGGCCACCCGACACGGTATCGATTCGAGATCACCACCTTTGAAGACAAATATGGCGGCCCTACAAAGGTTTTCAATTTCCAATTGAAAGAGGATCTTCCGGCGCGGGCACATGACTATGTGTGGGTGCGCGTTTACCCGTCCGAGTTTTATCCGAATGAGCGGCCCACGTCTCCCACGGACTTTCCGCCGACTGACCTTCCATTGGTGCCTCGATGAACTTCGGGAGGGGAAGATGAGCCTGTTTTATGAATTACAAGACCTGTACTTCGACGCGATGCGCCTGCGGGAGGAGTTGGACCGCATTCCGCCACGGTGCGATTGCCATCAGGCCGAGGCCCACCTGGCTGGCCATTGCTGTTGTTCGAATGCTCAGGCGGCTCGCGGCACGCAGGAGGCTGCAGCCGGGACGGGTTGCCAGGCTCGTCTGCAAAAGCTGCGTGAGGATGTCCGCCGGTTTGCGAAAGACTTGCGGATCGAGAAACAGAAACTTCGGCCTGGAGAGATCCCTGAAGATGTTGAACGGCGCATTGCCTTGATCATGAACCTGATCGGTTACCTTGGTTCGACCGTGGAGACGATTGAGAGCGATCTCGCCGAATTTCGTGCGACTTGTGCCCGGGACGCCTTGCTGCGAATGAAAGCGCGTGGCAAAGATCTCGAGGAGCATATTACCAGTTTGAACCGCATGCTTTGAACCGGCGAGAGCAGGTGTTTTGCCGGTGTGGAGGAAGAATGTCATGAATCGCCTAGGCCGAAGAGAATTTCTCGCCACGGCAGCCGCGGCGGCCCTGTTTCCGCTTCGAGGACGAGCCGGCTTCACGCCGGGCCTAACGTCCCGTCAGACCGCCCTTTCATACGAGGTTTTCGACCCAACCCGACCTTTCAATTTTTCCCAATCGCTCCTATTGCCAGCGGACCATGGACCCTTTGGAATATTGGAGCCGACGGCCTCTTTCACGCTGACCGCGGGCGAATCGCGTCATGAGCTGTTTCCGGGAACCCTATCCGCGCTCAATACTTACGCCGTTGAACTTGAGGGCAGGGCTTTCACGGACCCGATCATCCACCTCAGGAACGGAGATTCCCTGGACGTGCAGCTCCGGAACGAGCTGACGGACCCGACCATCGTGCACTGGCACGGTCTACGAGTGGACGGGAAAAATGATGCGCACGTCTCCTTTGCCATTCCGGCCAAGGGCTCATACCGCTACGATTTTCCCATCCTGAACAGAGCGGGCGCCTATTGGTACCATCCGCACCCGCACGGATTTACGGCCCGGCAGGTCTACCTCGGCCTGGCGGGTCTGTTCATCGTCGACGATGACGAGGAACTGGCGCTCAGGAACAATTTGGATTTGAGGCTTGGCGAGACCGACATCCCGTTGGTTCTTCAGGACAAGCAATTCTCGTCGGAAGGAGAACTGATCTATGATCCGAACACAGCCGATCGGATGATGGGCTTTCTCGGCGACGTCATATTTGTCAACCTCACACCCAAGCCCGTCCTCGACTTGCAGGGCAGAATCTATCGATTCCGAATCCTGAACGGCTCGAACGCGAGAATTTACCGCCTCGCCTTCGTCAAGGGAACGACGCCGATTCCGCTCATGCTGATTGGAAACGATGGCGGACTTCTCGAACAACCGATCGAAATCACCGAGATCTTCCTGGCGCCGGGTGAGCGAGCAGATGTCTTGCTCGACGCGAGGAGACTTGACGCAGGAGATGTTTTTTTCCTCAAGAGCCTGGCTTTCAATCCCATGCACAATGAAATGCATGGCTTCACGCCTGGCCAGCAGTCCTCCAGACTGGCGGAAGGAGAAGAGTTCTACATTATGCAATTGAATGTGCAGGCGGCCACGAGCTACGACCGGGTCGCGCCCTCCAGGCTCTCGGAGATCCGGCCCATCCTGACGGGTGGGGCGGCATCGAGGCGGTTCGATCTAGCGCTCTCGATGGGAGGACCCACCGGCGGACGGCGGTGGACTATCAATCGCCTGACCTACAATATGGAGGAGTACCCGGTCAGTGTGAGCCGAGGGGCGATTGAGATCTGGGAGATTGTGAATTCTCCGATGAGCATGCCGCATCCGATCCACATTCACGGTTTTCCGTTTCAGGTGATCAGTCGGACAGGCAGTCCGAATCAGATCAGTCGCTTGGTGGCGGGACCTGACGGCCTGGTTCCGAGTGACCGGGGTTGGAAGGATACCGTTTTGGTGTGGCCGGGAGAGCGTGTCCGCCTGGCGATCGATTTCGCCCACAACTTTCCGGGCAGGCAGCCCTATCTGTTTCACTGCCATAATCTGGAGCACGAAGACCAGGGGATGATGATCAATTATGAGGTTACTTGATGTGTTGCTTTTCGATCACGCGCAGCCATCCACACTTGCCTGCGATCGCCGTTATGTAATAGACTGATAGATAAGATGTACACTGGGAAGTACGCTTTGGCCCTGAGTGTTTCTGCGCTCATCTTCGTGTGTCAAGTCTATGCCGCATGGTGCAGTCTTAGTTGTACATTGATCAATCGTCCCATGTCACCCGCGGCCAGTGTCACGAATTTTGGGAAAGAGCCAACCCGGTGTCATCATGGGTCGGACGTGCCGCGGGGTTCTTTTGGAAGCGAGCAAGGTTCCCGAGAGCAGCCATGTGGCAACGGTTCTGGCGACTGTCCAGGGCATGACGACGCTTCGGTGCTTATCCCTGCCGGGGATGGTTTGTATGCCGATTCGGAACTGCACGTGCGAACGGTTGCGCTTCTTCCTGCAGCGCTCGCGGTCCAGGCTGAACCAATTCGAGCCGGACTTCAAGCCAGCAAATCCCTCAGATCGCCGCCCAAGCGGGCAGTGATCTCGGTCTATCGAATCTAATTTTCTTCCTTTGTGGGAACTAGCCCGCGGGGTCAAAGTCTACCCCGCGGGCCGGCGGCGATTTGGTTCGTCGTTTTCCGACGGACTGACTTCCACTTGCTACTTTGGCTGATGGTGCTTTTCCCGTGTAAGCCAAGCCCAGGATTTTTGGAAAGGGAAGGAGATGATCTGATGAGAATATTTAATCGGCGTGAATTCTTAGGAGGAATAGGCATTGGCGGTTTGCTTGCCTCCACCGGAGCATCGCATCTGTTTTTCAATGCACGAGCACAGGGTCAGGGTATCGGGTATGACCTGCTTGACCCGAGAAATCCAGCCAACTTCACGAATCCACTTCGGTTACCATCGGACCGCGGCCTGCTTGGCATGCTCAGCCCGTCGCAGAACCTCACGCTGACCACCAGGGAGGTAACCCGCGAGCTGGCGCCCGGTGTGAGCGCGAAGCTGTGGGTCTACGAGTCCTCGGAAGCGGGACGGACTTACGAAAACCCGATATTGAGGATGACCAAAGGAGCGCGTCTGGACGCCACGCTTAAGAATGAACTTTCGGAGAAGACGATCATCCACTGGCACGGGCTCAACGTGGACTGGAAGAACGACGGCCACCCGTCCTACGAAATCCAGCCTGGAGAGACGTATCCTTACGGCTATTCCGTCCAGAACCGGTCGGGAACGTACTGGTATCATTCCCACCCGCACGGACATGCCGGAGAACAACAATACGCCGGATTGGCCAGTCTTTTCCTGGTCGACGATGAGGAGGAGACCGAGTTGAGCAGGATGCTCGATCTGAACCTCGGGCAGACCGATATACCGCTTATCCTTCAGGACAAGCAATTCAATAATGGGTCCTTCGCCTACACTCCGGACGATGATGCCCTCCTATCCGGATTCATCGGGGATGTCGTGCTCGGTAATCTCACCATCAATCCGTTCATGGATGTGAGCACCAGGATTTACCGGTTCCGCATACTCAACGCCTCGAATGCGAGGACTTACAGACTGGCGTTTACCAGCGGGGCCGGACAAGCGCCCTTTTCTGTGATCGGGAGCGACGGAGGATTGCTGGAGCAGCCATACCAAGTGACGGAGGTCTTTCTTGCTCCTGCCGAGCGAATAGACCTGTTGCTGGACTTGAGTCGATATCAGGTGGGCGATGTCCTGTTTCTCGAAAGCCTTCCTTTCAATCCGATGCACCAGGAGCACGAGCATGGCGTTCCGATGACCAAGTTCCCGGTCCCGGACGGAGGCCAGTTCTACATTCTGAAGCTGAACATTACGAGGAGCGGGGCATTCGATCGAGGAATACCGGCCAGGCTTTCCGAAGTGAGCGCGATGGACACGACAGGAGCGGCGAAACGGGACTTCATATTTGCCGCGCCTTCAGACATTGGTCATGGAGGAGCACTGTATTGGTCCATCAGCGGATGGACTTTCGAAATGGACAGGGCTCCGGTCTCCGTCAAGAAGGACTCGGTGGAAATTTGGGAGCTGATTAATACCGAGCTGAGCATGCCCCATCCCATGCACATTCACGGTTTCCAGTTCAGGGTGCTCAACCGGAAGGGCAGCCCCGAGCAAATTTCCCGGCTTGCGGTCGACTCTAGTGGCCTATTGCCGGCGGAAACGGGCTGGAAGGATACGGTACACGTCTGGCCGAATGAGACAGTGAGACTGGCAGTGAATTTCACACATGGATTCGCCGGAGAGCAGGTCTATATGTTCCATTGCCACATCCTCGAGCATCAGGACTTGGGCATGATGATCAACTACCGGGTTGGTTAGCGGAAGCATGGCGTCACGGCGCTTGCAACGAACTTCCGACTTGAGCGTTGCCCGGGAGTCGAATCCCATCTAACATGAATGTCCTAAATTCAGGCGACCTCAGGGGGCAGGGAAGAGGAGCGAGTCTCGTGGATAGACTCAGTCGGCGCGAATTCATCGGGAGGCTCGGTACCGGGGCCATCCTCGGCATCGGGGGAGCGTCCGGTTTCCTGGTAGACGTGATCGGTAAGCGTCACCAGGTCGATTACGCCCGTATAGATCCTACGATCCCGGCCAATTTCACAACCCCGCTCCGAATGCCCTCGGATCAGGGACTGATGGGACTGCTGCATCCCACGGGGAATGTCGCCCTCACCAGCAGGGAGGTGGATTTTGAACCCTTTCCCGGTACGGGTATCCGGCTCTGGGTGTATGAAGCATCAGAAAACGGGGTCACCTATCAAAACCCGATCTTCATGATCCGGCGGGGAGAGCGGTTGACTGCCCTGCTTCGTAACGAGCTCCCCGAGCCCACGATCCTTCACTGGCACGGGCTGCGGACGGACTGGAAGAACGACGGTCATCCATCTTATGAGGTCGGGCCAGGCGGAACGTACCCGTACGACATGAATGTGGAGAACCGGGGAGGGACCTACTGGTATCACTCTCACGCGCTGGGATCGACGGGAAAACAGGTCTATGGAGGTCTGGCGGGGCTGTTCCTGGTTGAAGACGACGAAGTCAACTTACGAAGCGCCCTCGATCTGAGCATCGGGGAGACGGATGTGCCGCTCGTCATCCAGGACCGAAGATTCAACCTTGGGACGCTTGCGTACAGCCCGCAAGAAGTCGACCTCGTGACCGGGTTCATCGGCGATGTCATCCTCACGAATCTCACGGTCAATCCGTCGATGGACGTCAGCACGCGGATCTATCGGTATCGGATACTGAACGCCTCGAACGCGAGATCGTTCCGGCTGGCGTTCGTGAACGGTGCTGAGCGCGTTCCATTTCACATCATCGGCGGCGACGGCGGGCTTCTGGATCGTCCGTATTCGGTGAAGGAAGCGTTCCTGGCCCCCGGGGAGCGGCTGGATGTGCTGTTGGATTTCCGGCTATTCCGGGAAGGCGACGTGCTGTTCCTCACGAGTCTCATTTTCGATCCGATGCACTACGAATTTGGCAGCGGCCCGAGCAGCTTTCCTGAGCTTTCTCTCCTGCATGATGGAGAGGCCTTCCACATATTGAAACTGAACGTGAAGCGCCTGACAGCATACGATCGTAGAATACCCGACCGCCTCTCCGACGTGGGGAGCGTCGACACCAATCGAGTGGCGGCCGTGCGCAATCTGATTGTCGAGGCCCCGGACTATGTCTATTACGCGGCGACGCAATGGCGGATCAACTCCTGGAGCTTCCGCATGGATGAGTTTCCCGTAAGAGTCGACAGGAACACCGTCGAGATCTGGCAACTGACCAGCGATCCGGTGGGCATGCCCCATCCGTTCCATCTGCATGGTTTCCCGTTCCAGGTCCTTCAGCGGAGGAACAGCCCGGAGCAGATCAGGCGGCTGGCCGTCGATGCCAGAGGCGTGCTGCCGGCGGAGAAGGGCTGGAAGGACACGGTCATGGTCTGGCCGAGTGAAACGGTAAGGGTGGCCATCGATTTCTCCCACCATTTCCCGGGCGACCAGGACTATCTCTTCGATGGCCAGATTCTCGAACAGCAGGATGAGGGCATGATGATCAATTATAAGGTCGTCTAGGCCCGTTGGTATTAGCAGGCCGGCAGTTTGAACAAGAACGAGGAGCAATGGACATGAGGAGACTCAACAGGCGAGATTTTATTGGGACGACAGGAATGGGTGGCGTGCTCGCCTCCGCCATGCCGTCCGATTTGTTCCTAACCGTGTTCGGAAAGGGGCGCGCGATCGGATATGAAGAGCTGGATCCGAGAAACGCGTCCAATTTCATTCATCCCCTGCGGCTGCCCTCAGACAACGGCCTGCTGGCTATGCTCAGGCCTTCGGGGAATGTCACCCTTACCGCCAAGGAGGTGACTTTCGAACCGTTCCCCGGCACGACTACCAAACTCTGGGCTTACGAAGCGGTGGAGGGGGGACGGACCTACCAGAATCCCATTCTCATGCTGAACAAGGGCCAGCGCTTTGACGCTACACTCAGGAATGAGCTGTCGGAGATGACGATCATCCACTGGCACGGATTGATCGTGGATTGGAAGAATGACGGCCATCCGTCTTACGCGATCGAGCCCGGCGGTTCCTATCAGTATGGTTACACGGTCGCGAACAGGGCGGGAACGTATTGGTATCACCCCCACTCGCACGGATCGACCGGGAAGCAGGTTAACGCCGGGTTGGCGAGTCTCTTCCTGGTTGATGATGAAGCGGAGCTCAGTTTAAGAAATGCGCTGGACTTGTCGATCGGGACAACCGACATACCTTTGATCATCCAGGACAAGCGATTCAGCGATGGAGCATTCACTTATGACCCGGCCGATTCGGACCTGGTAGCCGGGTTCATTGGAGATGTCATGCTCACGAATCTCACAGTCAACCCGGTCATGGATGTCAGCTCGCGCGTATACAGATTTCGCGTCTTGAATGGCTCGAACTCCAGAACATACAGGCTGGCGGTTTCTAGGGGTTCGGAGCGTATTCCTTTTCACGTCATCGGTGCCGACGGAGGCCTCCTGGATCAGCCCTACCAGGTCGACGAGGTCTTCCTCGCGGCCGCCGAGCGGGTCGATCTTCTGCTGGATTTGAGGCGCTTTCAGGCCGGCGACACGCTGTTTCTCCAAAGCATCTATTTCGACGCCATGCACAACGAGCATGGCGGACACGGCGATGTTCCCCAGAATACAAGTTTGGCGGAGGGAGCGCCGTTTTACATTCTCAAATTGAATGTGACGCGATCCACGTCCTACGATCGGGAGATACCGCGAAGGCTCTCGGAGATCAGTCCGGCCGACATGCGCGGAGCCTCCACCCGCCCGTTCTCATTCGTGGCTCCGGACTTCATTCACGACGCCGATACCAAATGGCGCATCAACGGATGGACGTTCAACATGGACGAATACCCGGTCTCCTTGAAGAAGAACACGGTGGAAATCTGGGAAATGAACAATGATCAGGGCAGCATGCCCCATCCGATGCACATCCATGGGTTCCAGTTTCGAGTGCTCGAGAGGTTGAGGAGTCCCGATCAGATCCGGCCCCTGGCAGTTGACGCCAATGGCCTGTTGCCGACGGATATGGGCTGGAAGGACACGGTCTCCGTCTGGCCCGGCGAGACCGTACGGGTAGCCGTTGACTTCTCCCACAGTTTCTCCGGGGAGCAGACTTACCTTTACCATTGCCACATTCTGGAGCACGCAGACTTGGGTATGATGATCAATTACAAGATCATCACTTGAGAGTCGTATAATGAATGTAGCCACGCTCAAGTTACGACAATGTTTAGCTGGCGGTCTTCGACCGCCCCTGGGGTTTCTACATTTTGCAGGTGGAAGCCAAGTGAATCACTAACCACCGCAGAGACGGCTTCCCAGCCTCAGCCGTGTT
>JACQTD010000161.1 GCA_016210985.1 Acidobacteriota bacterium | reverse complement strand
GCCAGGTAGTCGTTTACGGTGACGATATGGACTCCTTCTCCCGGCAGGGCGTTGAGGTATGCCGGCAGGGTGGCCACCAGCGTTTTCCCTTCCCCCGTCTTCATCTCGGCGATCTTCCCCATATGCAAGACAATTCCGCCGATGAGTTGAACGTCGAAGTGGCGCATTCCGGTGGTGCGCTTGGAGGCCTCACGAACCACGGCGAACGCGTCCGGCAGGATGTCGTCCAAGGTCGCTCCCTGGGAGAGTCTCTCCCGAAGCATCGCGGTCTTTCCATGAAGCTCCTGGTCGTTCAGCTTTTGAATGCCGGGCTCGAGCCGATTAATCGCGGCGACGATGGGAATCAGCTTCTTGATAAATCGTTCATTGGCACTTCCTATGATTTTCGTCAGAATCCTATTGAACATGGTCGCCTTCTTCCCTTTCTTCCGCCCTCAATCCAAACCGGCATTCTAGGATTCGATGCCCACGACAAGCAAGCATTCTAGAACGCCGTCCCTAGATTGGATAGACTCACCGGCTTCCAGTGCATGGAAAGCGTCGGCGGTACGAATCATCGTGACATCGTTGATCAGCGTGGGGGGGCCGAAGGGCCAGGAGCGGTAAACATGACACTCGTCGAGGCTTCGACCGAACAGGTCAGGGAGGTCCTGGAGCGAACCCATAGCCTGTGGAGCGAGGGCCTACCCCTGGCGGCCTATCAGACTTATTGGCTTTCGCTCCTTTCAAGTCCATGGGGACGGCGTAACCTCCGATACTTACTCTGGCACCGAGGTAGCGGCCAATGGCTCAGCAGCTTCAAGCTCTATACCCTTCGTGCCCGGTGCGAGGGGAAGGAGCTAAAGCTGGCGGGTATCGGGGCCGTATTCACCCCAGAGGAACATCGATCACACGGCCATGCGCGAGCCATGCTGCTTGAGGCCTCCGACCTTCTGAGCGCGGAGGCCTTCGATGCCGCATTGCTCTTCTCCGACATCGGGACCCGGTACTATCAGGACCTCGGCTTCCAACCTCTTCCTTCCCACGAGTTCCGCGCGGATCTTGTGCCGGAGCCCCCTCCGGGTGGTTTGGGTGTGCCGGCGCCGGGATCACCGGATTGGGTCGGCGCTGAGCGAGTCTATGAGGATTGGTCGGCAGGGCAACCGTACAGCATGCTGCGGGATCATGACTATTGGGACTTTCTCAGGCTCCGGCGATTGTTGAAGCCGCCTGCCTCCGGCGTGCCGGCTTGCACCCTTCATCTGGTGACCGGCGGCCCCGTCTATGTCCTGGCCGAGGCGAACGAGTCGGCGCTCCGACTTATGGAGAGCGTCGGATCGGTGAATCGACTACGTGATGCCATGGCGAGATTGATCGGCTGGGCCCGGACGCAGGGAGTTAAGCGGATCCAGGGGTGGTGGCGCGATGAATATCAGCCGATCCTTCACGGTTACGTTCAATTCGAGCAATGCAGGCGAACATCGGAGGTGGCGATGATCGCCCCGCTATCGCCCGAGGCTTGCGCGATTAATTGGGAGGAGGTTGCCGATCCCTTCTTCCGAACAGACCATTTCTGACCGGTTCTTTCCCCGAAAAGGTATGGGATAGGCCAATAGCCGGGAAGCCGGTAGATGAATCGTCGAACGGTGCAGGCGTGAGATCGGGGCGAGCGAGGACTATCGATTTTCGATTATTGGCCGATGGAAAACGTTCCGTCAGTGGTATCGGCGGCTTCCCCGCTGCCGGAACTGATCACCTTCACCTTGCAACGACTAGATGAAAGCCCGGATACCGTCCACTGCGCTGATCCCGTGTTGGGCACGTTATTCAGAATCAGGGAATAGGTAGTCCCGCCGTTACGCGAGAGATAAATCTGAACGGTGCCGGAGACGGCTTCGGAGGTCCATTTGACTGACTGCACGGTCCCCAATTTCCAGTATTCCCCGCCATTGGCTGAAAGGACCTGAAGCTTCGGGGGGGGTGGGGCGGCAATTGCAAACCCGAGCCTGCTCTGATCAAGGACCGTTCCATCCGTAGTGCTTTGAACCCGAATGATCGCCTTATCCGTCGCCGGGCCTGCGACGACCCAGGCCGCTGAACCGGTGTTCGCCGCGGACGAAATGATGGTCGAGAAGGTCTGTCCGCCATCACGCGACAGCCGGACTCGGACGTTTCCGGAAAGGGCAGCGGAGTTCCACAAGACGGCCTGATCGGTCCCGATCACCCAGTTTTCCCCACCCACAGGGGCCATGAGACTGATGGAGGGTACCGCGCCACCGACCAAACCGCGGGATGTGAAAACGGCCTGCATGGCTTCCTGGTACGCGCCGCCAGTGACGCTCAGTTCGGCCTGGAGGTAGCACTGCGCAGCCTGGGGCAGGGTCGGATTGCTTGGGAGCAGGAAGTTCCCTTCCAGAAAAATCTCGTCCGCCAGCCGCTGGCCGATCACCCGATTGATCTCCCACAGCGCCGCCGACCAGATCATCCCGGTCACGTGAGGATCACCGCTTCGTCCCTCGGGATAGTGCGCCGCCGTATCCACCTTACGCAGGTAAGGAGGATTGCCCGGATTGTAGGCGGTCGCGTCCCACTCGCCCACGGCCGGATCGTATTGTGCATGATCCGCACTCGGCTGCCGGGCGGCCATCGTCGCCGCCCAGTAATCGGAAAAGCCTTCGCCCATCCCGTCGAAGTTCTGGTTGATGCTGGGCCGCTGATGATCGAGGATCGCATGGCCGTATTCGTGCCATACGATGTCGGCGTCCTCCGCGTCGGGCACTCCGCCGTCCCCGAAGCTGATCTGACCCCTGCCGTCCCCGAAGCTGGAATAGAACGAGTTGTCATCCGCAAACGCGTGGACATTTACCCCGATGGAGTAGCCGGCCGCATTCGTGATCCCGAAGGACCGGATGTATCGCTGAGCCGAATCGATCGCCCAATAAGCTTCAACCTCAGCGAAACCGCGGGTTCCCCGATCCAGATCCGAGAAGTCGTGATTGGAGCGGTGGACCCGGTTTGAGGTCGGCTGGGTATTGACGAATGACCCGTTCAGATATCCGGTCTCGTCCAAGCCGTTCAGCGCAACTCTGGAATAGGCATCCAAGGGCACCGAACTAACCGCCTTGCTGAGGGAGTTGATGCCCGTGGCGACGATCGCATTAGGCGCGAAAACCGTACCGGTACCTTCGACATAGCAGTTGCGATCGACGATCGGAGCCAGACGCTGACCCGAGATCGCGTCGTAATAGGTCTCCCAGGTACCCGTCGGCTCATACGTCGCAATCCGGACGCGCCAGGCCAGCCGCGCGATCCCGTTTACGACAAAAGCACCGAGTTCATTCCGGCGGAATATCGTCTCCAGGGCGGCGGGTTGAGCCGACAACTCGCTACAGAGGAGTTCGTCCGCCTGACTGCCTGAGAGCGCAGGTTCGACGATGGCCAGTCCAAGATCCGCCCGATAGTCGCTGGTCGCGCCGTTGATGATGCCGTAACGATTGATGTGAAGCGCCGTCTCCGTGCCGAACACGGGAAGGCCTTTCAAGGTCTGCCGGAAATAGACGTGCACGCCCGCGGGTGAATCGACTTGTTGGGTGAGCGCCAGATCCTGGACGTCGCCGTTAATCTTGAACAGATCCTTGTGATCCGAGAAGAACGACCTCGCTATGGCTTCGGGCTGCCGTCCGTACCTGGACGCCGGCGCAATGAGCCCGAACAACGCCTCGGCTCCGCCGTCTTCCTGCCGCCAGAAAGCTTCGACCTCACCGAGCGCTTGCCGCTTCATTTCACTCCAAGCCGCCGCGGCCTCAAGCGCAGGAACGCCCCGCTGTAACAACCGCGACGAGGTGTCATCCGATTCAGGTGAGTAACTCACTGTCTTCGCCGAACGGAAGAAGCCCTCTTGCGCACTCACGGGAATTATCAGAGTTGAAATCGCGTGAAACGCAACAATTTCAACTATGAAAAGCCCGAGGAGCTTTTTACCCCGCTGTTTCCACTGACGAAACATCGTTCGAGTCCCTTGATCCTTAAGAATTGAGTCCCTTAAAGGGGAGACAGGATGGGAATGCGGAAGGAGCCTCGAGGCCGGGTGCGACAGTTACAGCGAGTGCGACGACGGATCGTCCGGGGAAAGAAAGAAGAACGGGGGCTTGGTCACCCTGGGCGCGACGTCGAAGAACCGGCATGTACTCCTCAATAGTCATTCAAACAAGATTGAATGCGAGTGTCAGCGTGGGTGCGCGCCTCAACCAATCTGTGAAACCAAAGCTATTCTCCCAAAACCCGCCGCGGCAGTCAAGTAAATTCTTTCTTTTGAGCTGTTAAGCGGTTGGATTTCGCAATTGAAACCTCATGTTTCACGTTAGCTCAAACCTGAAATCACCCACTTGGTTCAGGACTTATTAAAACCG
>JACQTD010000165.1 GCA_016210985.1 Acidobacteriota bacterium | reverse complement strand
GGCGATGGTTGGTCTAAACTAACCTATTGAAGGTCGGCTTTTCCCCGTTTGGCATTTCTCAATATTCCTGGCGTATGAACCCTGCGGAAGTTTACAAGGCTGCCATGGGAGAGTTATCTCCCATGATCGAGACGCTCACTCGTCTCGTCGCGATTGAATCTCCCTCAACCGACCCTGAGGGTATCAATCGATTGTGCGACTTGCTGGCAGCCGGGTTCTCGAGATTCGGCCTTGAAGTAGAGCGCATGCCCGTCCCATCAGCTGGCGACCTCTTGTGCGTGCGATGGGACAGGGGAGAGCCCCAGATCATGATTCTCGGGCACCTCGACACCGTTTGGCCACTGGGAACGCTGAAGGGTCGGCCGGTGCGCATCGAGGGCGATCGTTTCTTCGGCCCAGGCTCGCTTGACATGAAGGCTGGTTTGACTATCGCCATGCATGCGGTCGGAATGATGAAGACGCTGGGACTGAAGCCCTCGCATCCGTTGACCTTCTTTTTCACACCTTTGGAAGAGACCGGGGGCTTGGCCTACCGGGGGGCGCTTGAAGCCGAAGCGAAGCGGTCCCGATGGGTGTTTGATCTCGAGCCGGCCTATCCCGGTGGTGCTGTGAAGACCGAACGCGCGGGTGTGGCCCGCCTGCGACTTGTGGCTCACGGACGCGCGGCTCACGCGGGTATCGATCCCCGAAGCGGAATCAACGCCAACGTAGAATTGGCTCACCAGATCCTGCGCCTGCACGCGATGAGCGATCACGACCGCGGCCGGACCGTGAACGTGGGCTTCATGGAAGGAGGAACACGCCCCAATGTGGTGCCGGCTCGAGCCGAGGCGCTCATCGATATTCGCTTCCGGGAAGAGTCCGATGGCGAAAGGGTACTCGCCCGGATCCGCAAACTCGAACCGGCGTTGGAGGGATCGCGGCTGGAGGTTTCCGGCGGCATCTCCTGTCCGCCGCTGGAACGGAATAGCAAAGTTGTTGAGCTTTACAGGCGGGCACGGGGCTTTTCGGCCGCCATGGGCATTGACCTTCCGGAGGCTTCGACGGGCGGCGGCAGTGAAGCCTGCCTTGCGGCAGCCTTGGGTATTCCGGTGCTGGATGGCCTCGGCGCCGACGGCGATGGAGCTCACGCTGAGCACGAGCATGTCGTGCTCTCCTCGCTCCCGAAGCGGGTAGCGTTGTTAATCGCACTTCTAACTCAACCATGACCATGAGGACTCCCTGATGGAACCTTCCCGGGTGATAACCATTGGTGCGCTGGCCGCGCTGATCATCGCGTCCTCGATCCTGGCGCATTCCACGCTGAAGGCACACCCACCTACTCAACCGGCCGCGCTCTCCAACTATGACGCGCGTTTGTTGCGCCGCTTGGATGTCGATCCCCAGACCCTCAACAGTCGGGTTGTCCGCAACGCCCAACAGCTGAGGGAGGCCCTGGGCCGCAACGTGGCGGTGGTGCCCGATCCCTTCACGGGCAGGCCTCATCACATTTTCTGCTTCGACCGGCCCCTCAGGCCCCGCCCGGTTGCCGTCTTGTACTTCGATAGCCAATCCGACCGGGTATTCGGATCGGAACAGGTCTTGACGCCTCGCACCAAGGAGAATCCGGTGAATGTCGCGGTCGATTTTCTCAAGCAGGTGTCCGAAGCCTACGAGCTGACGCCGTCCGAAGTCGAGTCCGTCGTGGTGCAACGCACCTATTCGAGCGCGCACAATGGGGTAACCCACGTGACGATGCAGCAACGATACCGCGGTCTTGACGTGTTCGATGCCGTCTTCACGGTCAATGTCGATAAGGAGGGACGGGTCATCAACGCCGGCGGAGATCTCTACCCGCAGCTCGGACTCCCGGTGGAACCCCGGCTGGACGCGGAACAGGCGGTGACTCGCGCGGCGTCGCTGGTGGCCCCGCAGTTCGTCGCTTCCTATGGCGTCCGGCGTCTCGACGACGACCCCGCCTGGCCCGGCGAACTCAGGTTCTATGCTGCACCGTTCAATGAGGAGATCCGCGCACGGCTGGTGGTCTTTCCCCTCGGTTCCGAGGCCCGCCTCGGGTGGACCATCCGGGTTCTTGAACCGATGGGAGTCCATCTCTACCAATTGGTCATTGACGCGACAAACGGCACGCTGCTCTACCGGCAGAACCTCACGATGGCGCTCGGTCATCGCCAGGAACCCCATGCCCTAGTCTTCGATCGGGCCAGCCCGCAGCCTCCGCTACTTCACCCCTCGACTCCGCCAACGGGCGAGGCGCCTCCGCCACCGTTTGTGGCACGCGTCCTCAAGCCGCTGCGGGGCGATACGGTGGCCTCGCCGGGCGGGTGGATCGGCGGTGACCAGATCGAGACGGTCGGCAACAATGCCATTGTGCGGGAGGACCGCGCGGGCGACAGCGACCTGACGCTCGGTTCCACGGCCTCGGATGCCGGCGGAAACCTCAGTTTTCCGTTAACCCTCGGTCCCGGATCCCCTCAACCTACGACTTTCACCGAGTCCGCCATCACCAACATCTTTTATTGGATCAATGTCGCGCATGATTACTTCTACGGATTGGGATTCGACGAGCAATCCGGTAATTACCAAACCGAGAATTTCGGACGCGGGGGAAAGGGGAATGATCCGATCCGGGTGGAGGTCCAGAAAGGTGCCGACCTGGGCTGCTTTCCCAACTGCTCCACCCCGGTGCTCAATAATGCTTATTTCGTGCCGGCGGCGGACGGCCGATCGGGTCGCATTGCCACGCTCCTATGGGATAGCCTAGGTACGAATCCGTTCCTGGATGGCTCGTTTGATACCGAGGTCATCCTGCATGAATACACGCACGGCGTAAGCTCCCGACTGGTCAAGAACCTCGTCTCCACGGGTCAGACGGGAGCGATGTGCGAAGGCTGGAGCGATTTCTTCGCGCTCAATTACCTGACGCCGCCGGACGGGGACATTGATGGTCTCTATCCCATAGGAAGTTATGCATCGCAAAACTATGAGCGAGGGATCCGGTCGAGGCCTTACACAACCCGCTTCGATGTGAATAACCTCACCTATGCGAATATGGGTCAGGTAGCGGGGGTGCCACAGATTCATGCTGACGGTGAAATCTGGGTCGAAGCGCTGTGGGAGATGCGTGCCAACTTGATAGGCCGGTGGGGATTCGAAAAGGGCAGGTATCGGGCGGGACTACTGGTCATCGATGGCATGAAGCTCTCGCCGCCGCGCCCGACGATGGTGGACATGCGCGATGCCATCCTCATGGCTGACCGGCAGGATTTCGCCGGGGCGAACCAGGACTTGATCTGGGCTGCCTTTGCGAAACGGGGGCTCGGATTCCTGGCTTACGGCGGCTCCAGCTCGACCATGCATGTTCTGGCCTCGAGAGATATGCCCCGAACGGCGGGCACCATCAAGTTCTATGAGCCCGCTTTCGTCATCGGCGAACCTGTCCGGGTCGTGGCCGGTGATTCAAACAGCATGGCCGCCACGCTCAGTCTCACCATCCAGACCTCGTCCGGTGACGAGGAATCGCTGATCCTGGCCCGGACCGGCTGGAACTACTTCGGCTCGCTCCCCAGCGGTTACGGCAGCCCTTCCAAGGGGAACGGCGCGCTGCAACTGCGGCCCGGGGACCTGATCACCGCCTTTTACATCGACGAGGACAACGGCGCGGGACAGCCGCACAGGGCCGCGGGCTCGGCTCAGGTGATCGCGCCCTACGAACTCAGCTTTATGGAGTCTGATTTCGAGGCGCGCGGCGGAGAGCCGCTAAACCTTAAGGGGAACAGCCTCACGAAGGCAGTCGATCTGCCATTTGTATTCCCTTACTTCGGTCAGGAGTATCGCCGGGTCTTCGTCTCCACCAATGGCATGATTGATCTGCTCGGCCCCAATGCAAGCGGCGCCAACGCCCAGACTCAGTTGATCGCCTCGGTGGCGATCGCGCCGTTCTGGTTCGATCTGCGAACCGACGGCGACGCGCAACCCGACGAGGATATTTATTACACTCAGACATCCGATTCGGTGACATTCCGGTGGGCGGCGGAATCCGCGCCCTCCATTTCAGGTACAAGTTCTCAGTCCAAGCCGGTGAATTTCTCAGCCACGCTCTACCGGGACGGCCGTATCCAATTCCGATACGGTAACGGCAACCGGGATCTGACCGCTACGCTCGGGGACACCGGCTCGCCCACGGTGGGCCTTTCGCGCGGAACCGAAGTGTATGGCCAGTTCGTGGGGGGGTATGACGGCGCGCGGAGCCTGGAGCGCGCTCGTATCGTAACGCTTACGCCCGGCACCAATCAGTAATCACCGATACTTTCCATGAGCAGGTTATCGTGCTCGTACCCGCTCTGGCTCCACACGACCTTACGTTACCGGTCACGCAGGGTACCCAAGCCCCGCAAACATCGAATCGGTTTGATGCTGATCGAGGGTCGGGGAAATGGTCCACTATTCGATCCGCACATCGTCCTTTAGCCCGAGTTCACGGAGGGCGACCTTTGTCTCTTCCACTCTCTGGATCGAGATGCCGTCTTCGGGAGAGACTTCCACGCTCACCCTAAGCGTTAAGCCCTTGCCTGCGGCGAACTTGGAAAGAACCTTCGTGTAGAAATTCATCCACTTCTGGGATGTAACCTCACCGCTCCATTTCAGAATGGACGCAGTTGCGCCCGCTGGGTGGCTGGTGGCAAGCGGGGAATCCGCCCCACTCTCGCGAGTTCCAGGCCTGTTCCATTCCTCCCCACCGGTTCCACCCGAAGGCGGGCCCTCTGCCCCTGGCGGAGGCCCCTGTCGGTCGGTGATGGTTGTACCGGCAGCTTTGTAAGCCAATGCAGCCTCTTTCGTGATGATGTACATCTCATCTGAGATCTCGACATCACTCGCTCGGATATCGCAGGCATACTTGAAGGGTTCGTAGCCGCCGCTCGTGCTCTTCCCGACATATGCCAAGTGACCGCTGGCCACCCCGCGTGCGATCGTCTCCTTTACCGCATCAGCGTCTAGCAAGCGAGCGAACTGCGGCGAAGCGAAGAATGCGTCCCTTACGGACTTCGTGCTCCACTCCGTGAACGCAGGAGGCCAGTTGCGAACAAGAAGGTTCGGGCTAGCCCTGCCCTTGCCCCATAAATCGGGCTGGACAATTCTCACGGACGGTCCCTCGCTTTGGCCAAGCGATATCCGGCTACCATGCTGTAGAGTTCGATCATCCCCTTCCATATGCATGCCGAGC
>JACQTD010000015.1 GCA_016210985.1 Acidobacteriota bacterium | reverse complement strand
GTGGAAGGATGTGCCGTCTGGATCGACTTGAAATGTGACATTCCCGGCGCCGTCTCTCACCATCAGGGATTTGTTCTCAAGGACGCCGTTGAAAGCCAGATCGGGGAGTGTCCGGTACCTGTCGATATTGCCGCTCCCCCAGACGAGAAATTTGGACTGATTCGGTTCGAGGTTCACATCATTGATCCGGACTTCTCCTTTTGTGAAGTCGGCGGCTAATTGATTCCCGCTTGCCCTAATTCCCGGCCCTCCACCAAGGCTTGAGAATTCACCTCCTGGCCCGGCACCCGATCCAACTCCTGATACCCCCGATCCTCTCCCTGAAACGCCTCTAACACCGGAGTTCGGGCCGAAACCGATACCCGAGACGCCATTACTTTGTTCGGATCGACCTTCGATGGCGTTTAATGTATCGGTGTGAACGAATATGGCGGTGTTGTCATTTGGCCCTTGCGCAGGTACCCAATTATTTACCCTGAAGGCACTTGGTAAGCTCACGCTTTCCTTGAAACCTTGGTCACCAGCGCTGAGTGGCAACACGCCAGGCGTGAGGCCAGAGGTGAAGTCTCCTCCCAGGGGGATTTTCGGTAGCGACAGTGTGAGGCGGCAGTCCGACTCCAGTCCGTTCCCACCGGTGATTCCAAGCCGATGCGGCCCTTCGACCGCCAGGTCAAGGGGGGAGATGCTCCCGAGCACCACCTCGAAACGTCCCCCCACCACTTCAATCGCCTGAGTCTCCTGCCAGAGAACAGGCCCTCCTTGGGCGTCCTCGTATAACCGAAACGTGACGGATAGTCTTCCATCCGGAACCGGCCGGCCGCTCGCGTCCGCGAGCACACCTCGATAGGTTATGGTCTTGTTGTGTTCCGCGAGAATCGTTGGCGCTGGTGTCAACGTCAACATTAGAAGCATCCATACCGACCTCCTCATGGCTTCCTCCTCCCTCATGAAGCGATAGTTTCGAGTTCCATCCCGTTCGGAGTTCAAGCTTTAGCTTGTCGCTTGGAGTTCAACCTTTAGGTTGGTTTCTTTCAGGAGCAACAACCAAGCTAAAGCTTGAACTCCAATCGTAGTTGAGAATGGAAATGGTTCAGGCATCCCCTCCACTGTGGTCGCGACAGGCAGTGTTCGTTTGGCGATCTATGCCAAAACATGGAAACATCCATCGCCAGAGAAGCTCATCCTCGAGATTCTCGTTGCACGACTTTCGGCTGTAACGATGCGCGAAACTTTACTCTCGCCGCTTCATCGACACAAGATCGGCGGTCAGGAAAGGCGCTTCGTTGTTGATCAAACTTTCGAATTTCCGATAGGACCGGCGGGCCGTACTGGAGATTCCATATACGTTGGGGTGACTGGCTTGTGGCTCTTTGCCTCCTTGCAAGACTGAGCGGCTTCGGGGCAGTTCGGCGCATGGACCGAATCAAGAAGTAGCGGGTCCCTCCCGAGGCCGATGAAAACTGAGAAGGTGGGAGGCCTCGCCCGCAGGAGGAAGGGTTGCGTAGATAACCGTACCCCATCGGTCCCAGGTGGCGACCGCCACCTGTGGGCCGTGCGCACATCAACCCGTCACCTGTAACGGCTGCGGTACCGCCCGCGGTAGGGGCGGGTGGGGGTAGGATCAGCTGTTCTTACTGCTGCAAGCCGCAAGCGCGTATTCGGCGTCCGTACCGGACCTTGCGTCCAAGAACCTACCTGATGCTTGCCAGGAGTTTGATCATTCCGGTTTCGGATCTGTCGAAATTCTCAAGCGCCTTGCCGAGCGCCGCCCATCTGGGTGCCGCCGTTGAGATAGTCCGGTGATGGCTCGACTAAATGCGGTCGGTTAGGTATAATTGTAGTATGAAAATCAAGACTTCTATCACACTTTCGGAGGACCTTTTGCAGGCTGTGGATCAGCGGGTTGCGGAATTCAAGAACCGCTCGGATCTCATCGAGGTAGCGGTCAGGTCCTACCTCGCCCGGCGGAGCCACGAGGAAGAAGAGGCCAGAGACCTTTCGATTCTAAACCGCACGGCGGACCGGCTGAACCGGGAAGCGGCTGAGGTACTCGACTATCAGGTGATACCGTGAAGCGAGGCGAGTTCTATCGGGTTCGTCACCCCACGGCCCGGGATCCCCGGAAGTATCGAGTCTTCGTCATTGTCAGCCGACAGGTTCTCATCGACTCGCGCTTCTCCACCGTGATCTGCGCACCGATTTATTCCTCCTACGATGGCTTGTCGACACAGGTGGCCGTAGGTATCGAAGAAGGGCTGAAGCACGATAGCAGCATCCACTGTGATGAACTGGTCAGTCTGCCCAAGTCGGCACTGACGAATTATGTCGGCCGGTTATCGCTTCAGAAGGACAAGGCCCTGCGCCAGTCGCTTGGGGTGGCCTTGGACCTCGCCGGCTGATTCCCACGGGTTGGGCGAGAAGCCCCGGGTCCAAATGTATTTGTGCTCGTAGCCGGAGGATAATGAATCGCTGCGCCGGGCCGCTAGTCCAAGATGAGGACTTAGCCAGATGGGAAATATCGACCTGCCACCAAATTTCAATGAGATTACGTATGAGTGGAGTCCACTCCGGGCCCGATGTGAGATAGCCCTCCACGAATTATGGGTCTACCTCCAAGAGTCCGAGAAATGGTGGCCAAAGATTCAGACTTTGCGGCTGAATTAGGTTGCTGCGGAATATGAGGACAAAGGGGAGTTGAGTCGCGACGACAAGGAGGAGATGAACGCACTGCGTGCAGAGTGGGTCGACGCTGAAAAGGATCTTAACTCGGAACAGGAAATGATCGTGCGATGCGCACGATATTCACTCGTCATTCTGCCCTCCATGGTTGTTGAGAGTGAGCTGCGGAGTTTTTGCGCAGAAGTAGCAAGGGAAAAACGAGAGGATGGGAGTCTTCCTCAAAAGGACTTGCTGAGGAAAGTGAAGGAGTTCTTGAAGCGCGACGAGATCAGCATACCGTTGCCTCCCAACTGGGAAAAGATAAGGACGCTGTACAAGACGCGCGACTGCATTGTGCACCGCGCCGGCCGTCTGAAGGACTCCAACGGCAATACCTTGCTGGCCCAATGGCTCGGGCAGATTCCCGGGCTGTCGACCACGACTGATCGCTATACCAAATATGAGATCCTGGCGTTGGGGCGGGAATTCTGTGAGTGGGCACATGGCGAATCGAGCGCAATGTTCGAATCCTTGTCCGACGCGGCAGGATACTCTCCGACGAGAATCATTTATGGCGAATAGTTGGGTACACCATAAGGGAGGATTTGATAATTCGCACGGACGCGGCTTCCTTTCGGTCATGCTGCGACCGGGCGCGGGATCGTAAGTAGCGATCACCAGTGAACACCTCGATCGAGATTCTCGTTAATGGACTGGTATTGAAACGACATTCGAAGAATCAACGCTACCGGGCCGCGGCGCCGAGTGCGTTGAGCTTCGGGAGGCGCGAAGTGACTTCAGTGAGGATGTCGGTCACCGCGGCCGGCGAACCTGTTCTCAGCAGGCGGTGCTGACCGATCTCGAGCGCATCGAGCAATTCCTCCACCAGGCCGTCGATCGAGCGCTGAAATCCACGGTCGATCGACCGCACGCCGTCTTCAATCAGCCAATCCTCGACGATCGGCACCTTCACAAGAAGATCGTAAGTGTCGGTCCAGACGCGGACCATTCCATCGAGGTGGTCCCGCCGTCCGAACTTGTGACAGAAGTAAGCGTAGTTATCGAGCACGGACCGGTCGCAGATGACAACCTCCGAGCGGGCGGCGGCTTCCATTTCCGCCAGGATGTGGGCATGAAGGATCCACATCTGACCCAACTCCGAGGTGGCTTCGTTGATAGGGAAGGGGCAGCGCCGGGCCATCTCGACGATCAGCTCAACAGCCTTCCCTCGCTGCTGGAGTTGTGTGCACAAACCGAAGGCCAGGGAAGTCTTTCCGCATCCGTGCGTGCCGATGACCGCGATTTTCATCCGTATGCCCCTTGCAGGTGAAGACGGCAGTCATCGTAGGAGTTCGCCGGCTGACCCGTCAAGTCGTCATGAAGTTCGGCGCCATTTGGAGTTCGCCGGCAATCCGCCCAAGGCGGAGCGACGGCGCTTTCGAGTGCGGGCGGGAGTCCGCACCGCGTCCAAAGCGGTGGCGCTCTGCCTCTGGCGGATTGCCCCCGCGCTCCAAAATGTGGAAGAGGGCCGCTTCTCGCTTACTCCGGAGAACAGCTTCCCGGCTCAATCGAGGTTGCCACTGTCCAATACATGGGGTAAGATTAAGCTCTTCTGATTCTTAACTCGGCTGAACTGTTGCCGGGTTCACCCGTATTCGGCCGGAGGTGGTTTATCCGCTATGAGAAGCCTATTTGCATTCTTAGTCTCTTTAATCGTTTTCCTTCCCACACTATTCATGCCCGGCGTGGTAATGACCCAGGACGGGAAGGTTGTAAGGGAATCTTCGGGACAGGCGCCCGACTACGATCATCGGGAGATGCTCCGTAAGGGGCCGGATATCCGCGGACGATCGTCTGATCGGCGGAGATTGGCTTCGCTGCTTACGGCGCACTTTGGTCCCGGACTCTCCATACAGCATGGCGAGCTCAGTTCAATGCCGCGCCACCTCTTTTTTCCTGACCGGGCCCTTACCGCCGCCTTTCCCGGTTCAGCCTTGGAACGGGCCGCGGCGTTTCTCGCCGACCTGAAGCAGGTGATTTCACCGGGGGATGGATGGGGCAAGTTCGTTCTGATCAAGGAGTATGTGACCAGGCCGAGCGGCGTTACGCATCTCGTATACAACCAGCGTTTCAAAGGAATGGAAGTTTTCCAGGGCGAGATCACGGTCAATGTCGACGCCGAAGGCCGGATTATCAACATGGGGGCCGATCTGTTGGAGGCGCCGCGGGTCGTACTCTCCCCGAAGGTGGGACTTGCCGATGCCATCATCCGGGTCGCCGCGGACCTGGCTGGGGAGAATGGCCGCGATTGGACGCTCGCCCGGCTCGAACCGTCAACCGAAGGGAACGGTGAGGTGGCCTTCCAGCTTCAGGGGTGGCGTGAAGAAGGATGGGCTCGAGAGGTTTTGTTTCCCGTAGGCGGGGAGGTGCACGCCTGCTGGCTTGTGGAGTTGAGCGACCGGGAGGGAATCAACCGATATGAGACCGTTCTGGATCGCGCTGACGGGGCTCTGCTTTATCGCCACAACCTGACGTGGTACCGGGATGATCCGCTCAAAGGGCTGGTCTTCGGTAAAGGCAGTCCGCAGCCCTGGAGTGCGCCCGGCGTCCTCCCCCCCAGTCCAAATCCTCCGAACCTGATGGAGCGGAACTTCGAATCGTTTGCCGGAGATCCCGCGGCGTCTCCCTTAGGCTGGGTGGGGCCGAACCTCGATACGGTCGGGAACAACATTGTAGCGCGGGAGGACCTGGCCGGCGACGACGATCTCACCTTCGGCCGCACGGCCGTGGCCACCGACGATGGATTCGTCGAGCCGCTGGAACTCGGGCCCGGGGCGCCTCCACCGCAGCAGTTCAGCGCGGCTTCGGTGGTGAATCTCTTTTACTGGTGCAATGTGGCGCATGACTACTTTTACCGGCTCGGCTTCGATGAGCCGGCGGGGAACTACCAGGCCGACAACATGAACCTCGGCGGGAAAGGGGGCGACCCGGTGCGCGTCGACGCGCAGAAGGGAGCTACGAGTTCGGCTTTCCCTTCCTCCTTCCGGAATAACGCTTACTTCAGCGGCGCCGCGGACGGGAGGTCCGGCAGGATCGGGATGTACCTCTGGGGCCGATCCGGGGGGCCTTACGTGGACAGCGGATTCGACGCGGATGTGATTCTCCATGAGTACACTCATGGCGTGAGCACCCGGCTTGTGAGATCGCTGAGCGGCGCCCAGGGAGGCGCCATGGGGGAGGGGTGGAGCGACTTTTTCGCCCTGCATATGCTCACCCCTGAAGAAGCCGATCCCGAAGGGCTCTATACGGTCGGCGCCTATTCGAGCCAGGATTTCGAGCAAGGCATACGGACGAGGCCGTACTCCACCAGCCTGGAAGTCAACCCGCTCACCTATGCCGATATCGGCACGGTTATCGGGAGACCGGAGGTGCACGCCGACGGCGAGATCTGGGTTCAGGCCTTGTGGGATCTGCGGGCGGGGCTGATCGGGCGATATGGATTCAGCGAAGGGGCCCGACGGGTAGCGCAGATGGTGATTGACGGGATGAAGCTCTCACCGCCGAGACCGACATTGGTCGACATGCGTGATGCCATCCTGCTCGGCAGCCGGGCCTCGGATGAAGACGCCGATCGGGATCTGATCTGGGCGGCATTCGCCAAACGCGGCTTGGGATTCCTGGCGGATGGATCGAGCGCGGGCAGTGTACACGTCCTGGCTTCGTTCGACCTGCCAAGCAATCACGGGTCGGTTAAGACCTTCGAGACTTCGGTCGTGGTCGGGGAGCCGATCCGGTTTCTTGTGGGAGACAGCAACCAGGGGGCTTCGACGATAACGGTTACGCTCAGGAGCGCTTCCGGAGATAGGGAGACGGTGACGGCCGTTCGCCGGGGGTCAATTTTTGCAAACACGGTGGCTACTTCTGGCGGGAGTCAGGGCATCGAGGACGGAGTTCTGCAGGTGAAGGCCGGAGACATCGTTGTTTTGACTTATCATGACTTGCAGGCATCATCAGGCGGCGCGGCCGAGGCCGTGGCTACCACCGCCGTCCTGCCGGCTTACGAGATAGCCTTGATGGACCCGGACTACACGTTTGAGGGGAGCGAGATTGCGTTGCGGCTGCGCGGGGACAATCAATCGACTTCCGTTCCGTTCGCCTTCGATTTCCCGTTCTATGGCAGGACCTATCGCAGAGTCTACGTTTCGACCAACGGACTGATCAATTTGGCGATATCCGATACGTCGAGTTTCAACTCGAACCAGGCGCTCAATTCGAAAGCGGCGATAGCGCCTTGCTGGATGAACCTCCGGACAAACGGTACGGCGCAGGAAGCCGAGGATCTATACATCAAGCGGAGGCCGGATTCGCTGATGATACGGTGGGTGGCGGAGACGGTCGAGCGCGACTCGAGCGGTGAATTGCAGGCGGGGAAGCCGGCCAATTTCGCGGTTGTGCTGCAAGCCAACGGGTCCATTATCTTCAAATATGGGACCGGCAACCGGAGCATGGCGGGACTGGACGGACCCACGGTGGGAGTGTCGAGGGGGACGGAGACTTACCAGCAACTGGTACCGACCCACAACCGGATGCTCGACCTGGAGGGAGCGCCGACGGTCTTGTTTGACCTACCGGCCGGACGGTGAGGTCTAGGAGCGGGAAACGCACGGTTGGGAACGATCAGGGCTCGTTTTTATTCGATTACGCAACAATTATTTACGTGGGGGGATTGACAGAATTGAAATGGAGCGTATAATACCCTTTTGCCTGCGGAGAGAAAAAATCCCGCGCTTTGCCCTGATGTTTGACAACTAGATAGTGCGTAATCCAGATAAGTCGAGTTCCAGGTCGATTCCGAAGTTTCTATTCGGAGAGTTTGATCCTGGCTCAGGACGAACGCTGGCGGCGCGCCTAACACATGCAAGTCGAACGCGAAAGGGGGCTTCGGCCCTCCGGTAGAGTGGCGAACGGGTGAGTAACACGTGGGTAATCTACCTTCGGGTGGGGAACAACTCCGGGAAACTGGAGCTAATACCGCATAACATTCTTGGATCGCATGATCTGAGGATCAAAGGGGGGTTGCAAGACCTCTCGCCTGAAGAGGAGCCCGCGTCCGATTAGCTAG
>JACQTD010000156.1 GCA_016210985.1 Acidobacteriota bacterium | reverse complement strand
TCGGCAATATAGGAATCCAGGCTGATCGCCCTGTCGAAGCTCGCCACCGCCTCTTCAAGGCGTCCGAGCGTGGAGAGGGCTACGCCCAACTCGTTCCATGATTCCGCCGAAGCGTATTCCCGCCTCCATGCCGCATCGCAAGCCTCGCCGGCCTCGGCCCTGCGGCCGAGATGCATCAAAAACTGCACCTTGCACCGGACCGCGGTCGTACGGTCCGGATTGAGGCTCAGCGCTCGATCAAAACTCTCCAGCCCCTCATCGAACCTGTCCAGAGCTCCAAGATTGATGCCGCGATTCACCCAGCCGAAGTCATCATTGGGCCGGTATTTCAGATACAGATCCAACGCCTCGAGCGAATGCTCAAACTTTCCGGCGCGATTGAGCTCGGACGCCAGGTCGAGCTGCGCCTGGGCCACTTCCGTACCGGAACGGAGAAGCTCCATCTGCTCCGCCGTGACTTCAACCTCCACCGGCGGGGTTCCCTCCTCCTTTGGGATGGCAACCCGGTAGCGGAGTTCCGGCTGATGCAGCGTTTGAACAATCGTTCCCGCGGTGCCCGCGGAGAGCTGGTGCTCGGGCAGGTCGGTGCGCAACCGTACAATGTCGAGATCCTGAAACGCGCCTGAATTCATCATTCCTCCGAAATGGATGGCCTCCAGCACTGCAACTGATCGCAGTCCGCCTCGATAACGTCGACCGCGCCTACCCAGCAGGCTGCCGGTAAACTTTCTGCAAGAGTCTGTCCTTGAGCCGGGTGCCCTGATCGAATGAATCATCTGCCTTCTTGCGGACGAGATCGAACTTCAAGGCATGCCAATCGACCTTGGCCTCCGACAGCGCAGTCCTGACCGACTTGAGGTCTTTCGTCTCCTCGGTAAGGTCGATCTGCTTCTGTTGTCCGGCGTCGAGCAAGCGATCGGCCCAGACGATCACCCCGTTGGCTCTGCTGATCGCCTCAACCATTTCCTTTGCGCGCTCCGGGATCTCAGGCCTCGCCGGCATCAGTCCATTGACCGTATTGTGGCATCGGGCGCATAGCGCGGCGGCCTCCCCGGCATCCTGCACGACCGCCGAGGCCATGTGCCCGTGGCAGGTCGAGCAGCTCGGACCCAGGTTCGAAGCCTTCAGTTTTTGATAGTGCATGCTTTCCACGAATGACTCCACCACAGCGCCATGGCATTCCTTGCAGGTATCCGGCAGTTGCACAGGGTGGACTTTGCTCCGCGGGTCCGTGCTGATGAATACCTGCTGGTGGGCCTTGTTCTTATCCGCCGTACGGGGATCTCCGCCGTGGCACCGTTCGCACCCGACGCCCTGATCCCGATGAAGCGAAACGTGCCATTCGTAATACTTGTTACTCAGCGACAATGGATTCGCGATGCGTGCATGACAGCTCGCGCATTGATTATTGGACAAGACTTCCTGACCCCTGGACGAGGATGAGCTCCGTCCCGAACCGGCCGTGAGGAGCCCCAGGAGAGCGATGAATGAGAGCAAACAGAGTCTCTTTATCATTTCCCACTCCGGCCTGAATGGATTGGAATCCGCCCCGAAAGGCATACTCAGTCTAATGCCTTCGCGGTGGAAGGGGAAATCCTAATTCTGACGATAGTTGAGCGGCGGTTTCTGGCCGGCCGGCAGGCGGGATCGATACACGGAACCGGCGATACGCTTTTCAAAGACCCGGCGCGCCGAATCCACCTCTGCCGGCATGGTCAGAAGCTCCACGGCCGACAGGGCGAGCGTCTTAGCCGCGACCACCATGCCCTTCCGTCCGATGCTGCCGCCGGCGGCAGCCGTAGCCTGCCAGCTGTGTCCGGGGGTTCCCGGGACGAAAGTCGCGGTGGTGAATTGCGCTGTGGGAACCACCCAGCTTACGTCGGCCACATCGGTCGATCCCGATCCCAGGTCCGCCCGCGGCGTTTCAACCTCTTCCTGGCTCCCCATAGACGGCATGACTTCGGGTGGAAAGGTGCTTCGCAGAGCTTCCGCGAACTTCTGTTCTTCAGGTGAATAGCGCACGCCTCCCACGCGCTTGAGGTTGCGGTCGAGCAGCGCGGTGAGCGCTTCGTTGGGAAGGAGGTTGTAAACGCTGTTGATCAGCTCCATCTCCATACGTGTCTCGGTAGCCAGCGCGGCCGCCTCGGCGCATTTCAGGATCCGGGCCCAGATGAGGTCGAGCGCGGCCATGTCCGGATGCCGCGCGTAGTAAAACGTCTCGGCGACGCCCGGAACCACGTTGGGAGCGCCCCCGCCCTGGGTGATGATGTAGTGGATCCGGGTCAGGGCCGGAACATGTTCCCGGAGAAGTTCGGTAGCCAGGTTCATCAGCATGACGGCATCCAGGGCCGACCGCCCCTGGTCCGGAGCGCCGGCTGCGTGTGCCGCCTTACCGTAGAACCGGAACTTGGCCGTGATATTGGCGAGCGAACTGCTCAAGCTTGCCTGGTTCCGCGTACCCGGATGCCAGGCGAGCGCGACATCGCAGTCGGAGAACGCTCCGGCTCTGGCCATGTAGATCTTACCGCCGCCGCCTTCTTCCGCCGGGCACCCATAAAATCGAATCGTACCGGGGAGCTTCTTCTCCTCCAGATAATGCCTGACGGCTACCGCTGCAAAGGCCGAGGCAGCTCCAAATAAGTTGTGGCCGCAGCCGTGACCGGCTCCGCCCGCCACGCGCGCCTTCTCAACCGGAGTATCCTCCTGCGACAAACCCGGCAGGGCGTCGTACTCACCGAGGATGGCGATGACCGGCTTACCCCGACCCCAGCTGGCGACGAACGCTGTGGGTATGCCGGCGACATCCTCCTGAATCTCGAATCCTTCGCTCCGAAGCTCCAACTTCAGCCGCTCCGAACTCTGATTCTCGTTGTATCCGACTTCAGCGAATTCCCAGATTTGCCGGGAGATCGCCCCGAACCGGTCCGCCTGTTGATCCATGCGCCGCAACAAATCGGCGCGATCATCAGCTGCCCCGGCGGCTGAAGGAATTTGAATCAGGCCGGCCACCATGAGGGCCAACGTCGCCCGGATCAACACCCCGGGCGCTTTCGATCGTCGATCAGGCATGGAACTCGCACCTCCGCGAAACACACGAATCGTCGCCCCGGCAAAGAGGTGGGCCATCGACCATCGGGAATTCGTGTGATTCGCGGAAGCTCGAACCGTGCTGATGTCAATTCGGTTCGCCCACTTCCAACCTGGCTTCGAACTTCCGGTAGAGACGAAAGTCGATCACATTTCTTGTGTAGTACCGTTCCCGCCCTCGCCCGAGGATCACCTCAGCCCTGACCGGCAGGAGAAACCACCGGTCACTGATCTTCACCCAGTCGTACTCGATGGTAGATTCGGCCAGGTTGATGCTGAACGAAGGTGGAATCGAATCGGCGATGGTTTCAATCCGGAGCACCCGCTTCGTCCGTTCGTCGATCCAGAGCTCACCGTGATATCCGGCCACGATCGTCTGATTGGCATTCTTGTCGGTGATCTGGTGGCGGGAATGCTCCTGAAGCACCGTGTAGGAATAGACCCGCACATTCCGCCCGTCACGCTTGTCCAACCGCCGCTCCACGAAGCTCGTTCTCGATTCCGGCGCAAAGATGGAGATCAGCATCGAGCCGAATTCGCCGGTCGAGGTGGAACCCCCGATTTCCTCGTAGCTCGTGAGCGGGGGACCCCCGTTCACGCTCAGCAGCTTGAAGGTCTCTCCGCGGTCGACGCGATAACTCAGATCGATGAACAGGCTGTCCTGGAGCCGCCAGGATCTGGTACCTGTCGGATCGAGGTAGCGCTTGACCTCCTGCTTCACCAGGAAGTTGGGAAGCTCCTGCCCGTAGGCGAGGGCATGGTGCCGGACCTGCTCCAGGAAGGGACGATCGCCCGTTTCACGAATGGACGCTTCGATGTCCTGGTCGCCCACTTCCGGGTAAGGATCCGAAACGACCGGAACGACCGGGGTCGCCTGAGGATTCTTGAGTGCCTCCTTCCGGCGGCTGTTGGCCCGCAGTGTAATTATGACCAGCCAATCCGTCGCGCCCGCCGTTCGCAGCTCGGCCGTCGTCGCGCGGTCCGCATCGAATTGAATGCCCCGACGCTCGATCTCCGCCGCCACCTCGTCCTGCGTCTGCTTCCTTTCGCTGAATCCCCGGAGCAGTTCGATCAGCTCAGGTTTAGTGAGGGGCCCGCTCCGCTGCTCGGGCAGAACTCGAGCCGGGTAAGCGAGCAACAGGCAAAGGTAGAGGCCTACAACGGCGATCCTCCGACTCATGACTCTAGAATCATACTACCTTAAAGGGAAAAAACACGAATGGGACCATCCATCCGCTCAGCGAGCCACCAGCCGGACGCGCTCGTCATACAGCGCGCCACCCTCTCCGATATCGGTTGTGCGCGCCCGGAGCAGGGCATTGGCACACTGTCCCCGATGAAAGTGGCCACCCTTGGCCATCAGGACCACATCCTTTCGCTGCTTCGCATCGTGACGTACCTGCACCGTCAACGAGGAGACCCGGGATTCCAACAGGCCCAGCTCGCCATCGGGTATTCCCTCCGCCGCGTCGGGATGGACAGTCGCAACAGCGTATTCCTCGGGCGGCGTTGCCCACTGTGACGACTGCGCCCTTTCAGTGGAGAGGGACATCAGGTAGAGCGGGTATTCCGCGGGTGGAGTCTCGGTCGCGGGCGCCTCTTTAATCAGATTGACCCGGCCCGAGGCGGTGAAGAACTTCCGGTCTTCGAAAAGGATCTTCGGCGGAATCGGATTCCGGATCGGCCCGACTTCGAGCGTCTCCAGGGTCACCCCGTGAGGTCCCAGGTGCTTGGCCATGATCCGGCGCTTCCATTCCCTTGCATCGGCCTTCATGATCTCCTCCAGCCCGACGCGAGCCGCGAGTTCCTGGATGATCCCGAGGTCGCTCTTGACGCCCGCAGGCGGGGGAACGACCGGGCGGGCGACGCCGATCCAATGATGTCCGTATGCTCCGAGCAGATCGTCGGCCTCGAGCAGCGTCGTCGTCGGCAGTACCAGATCCGCGAGCCTCGCGGTATCGGTCAGGAAGGAATCGACCACGACCACGAATTCGCATTGGTCCAGCGCCCGGACGGTCGTCTCCGATTCGGGCAGCATGGCCACCGGATTTCCGGCCGTGATCCAGACGGCCCGCACCGGTGGGTCCTTTAATCTCAGCATCTCGGGACCGAACAGCGGTTCGCAGATGGTTCGGGGAGCGGTAGCGGCTCCACCCACAAACGACAAATCGAAAGGTCCCCGCCGCTTGAAATAAAAAGAGACTCCGCCGCCTGGAATACCGAGATTGCCCGAGATTGCTCCCAGGGCATCGAGTGCCCGAACGATCGCCCCGCCGTTTACCCGGCGGCCCATACCCCAGCCGACAAGGATCGCCGTGGGTTTGTCCCGCCCCAGCCGGCGGGCGATGTCCAGAGCCGATTCAACCGGAACATCGGCATCCCGGCACCAGTCGAGTACGCTGCGACGGCCGGCCAGGCGCCGGAAGTCCTCCAGATGATCACAATAGGTACCTACCTCCTGCTCGATCCACCCGTTCTCGAAGAGCAGGCCCGCGATCGCCATCGCCAGCGAGAAGTCGCCGCCCGGCCGCGGCTGAATGAACGACTCACAAAGCGCCGCAGTCTTCTGATGGACGGGATCGATCAGGACGAGGCGAGCGCCCTTCGAGACGGCGTCCCGGAGGATCGGAATCAGATGGGGGCTCGATGTGAAAACATTTTTTCCCCAGAGCACGATATTCCGAGCGTGGAGCAGGTCGAAGATGTCGTGACTATCCTCCTCGCCGAAATCTACCATCTGAGCCTCGTCGCCCGCCCCGGAGCAAATGTCGCCGCGCTTGATGGTAACGGGCCCGAACTTCTCAAAGAAGTAATCCGACAAGCGCTTCAGCACGCCGAGCGACCCGCCGCTGCGATAATGGAAAATTGCCGCCGGACCCGATTCCCGGCGAATCGTCATCAACCGATCCGCCGCCAGATCGAGTGCTTCATCCCAGGCGATCGGGTGAAAGTCACCGTTGCGCCGGAGGAGCGGAGTCGTGAGGCGTTCGGGAGCGTATTGGGTAGACAGGAACAGGCTGGTCCGGAAGCAGAGGAATCCGCGCGTGATCGGATGATCCTTGTCACCGCGAATCCGGGTTACCCGGCCATTTTCCACGGTGGCGACTATGCTGCAGGCATCGGGACAATCCCGATTACAGATCGTCCTAACTGTCGCTTTCATTGTTCTTCCTTCCTTTTTTCCCCTGGGACCGCACGCGTTCCCCGCGTGCGGTCCCAGGCCGTCATTCTGCCTCAAATACGGTTTCGCCGGCTATCACGGTCATGACGCATCGGGTCTTGAGGACCTCAGGCTCGGATATCTTCATGATGTCGGCGGAAAGCACGGTCATATCGGCCCACTTCCCCGGCTCGAGCGAACCCCGCGTCGACTCTTCAAACGCGGCGTAGGCCGCCCAGATCGTGAACATCTTGAGCGCATCCGTTCGGGAGACGGCCTCCTCCGGATGCCACCCCTCGCCCGTGAATCCTTTAAAGTCCTTTCTCGCGACGGCGGCATAGAACTCGATCATCGGCTCACCCCGCTCCACGGGGGCATCACTTCCGCCGGCAATAATCGAATTCCACTTGAGGAAACTCCGCCAGGCGTAGGCTCCCTCCAGCCGTTTCATTCCTAGCCGGCTCGGTGCGAAGAAAAGATCGCCGATGGCATGTGAAGGCTGCATGGATGGAATTACACCCAGCCTGGCAAAACGTGGAATATCGTTCGGATGTACGATCTGGGCGTGCTCTACCCGCCATCTTGAACTCTCCAACCTGCGCTCTCTGGCCGGCACGGCCTGGTAGGCCTTTCCATAGAGATCCAGAATCACCCGGTTGGCGCGATCGCCGATGGCGTGGGTCTCTACCTGAATCCCCTTGCGCATCGCCTCGATCAACATGGGCAGCAGGACTTCTTCTTTCTGTGCAAGGAAGCCGGCCGTGTCGTGATCGGCGTAGGGTTCCAGCAACGCCGCGCCCTTCGATCCGAGTGCGCCGTCCAGGACTACCTTGATGGCCCTGGTCGTGAAGCGGCCGTCGAAAGCGCCCAGGATCGGACCCTCGCGCAGCAGACGGTCGGCATCCGGGCCGGGGCCGTAAACCGCGTTGTAGATACGAAGCTTGATCTTCCCTTGCCGAAAGAGCCTCATCAGCCTCCCGATTTCGTCGTAGTTGCTTCCGGCGTTCTGAACCTGGCACCAGCCGGCTTCGAGACTCCGCCGTGCGCCGACGAGGAGTGCCTGATCGCCTTCCCCCGGCCCGGGCCGCGGAAGGTGAGCCGTCACCAGGTCCTGTGCCCGATCCAGGAGCATACCGTCGGGCTCGCCGGACTTCCTGTCCTTCATAATCTCGCCCCCGAACGGATTCGGAGTGCTTCGATCGATCCCGGCCAGCTTCAACGCCGCGCTATTGGCCACCGCGCCGTGGCCGTCCGCGCGCTTCAGGAAAACCGGATTCTTTGGCGCGATCAGATCGAGGTCCCAACGGGTGGGAAAAACCGGAGGTTTCCAGTGGGTTTCGATCCACCCGCGGCCGGTTATCCATTCCCTGGGTTTGGACCGGCCGATTCTTGCCTTTACCTTCGTGAGCAAGTCCTCGAGGCTCGCCGTGCCTTCAAGATTGAGGGTCATCTCGCGAGCGCCGATTCCCGCAAGGTGGCAATGGGCATCGGTAAGGCCCGGCACGACCGTATGACCCTGCAAATCGACGACCCTCGTGTTCTTGCCAACGTACGAGGCCCCACGCTCATTGTTGCCGGCGAAGACGATTTTTCCGGCGCTCACCGCCAGGGCCTCGACCTGGGGCTGGCGTTCGTTGACGGTGTAAATGTTACCGTTCCTGAAAACCAGGTCCGCGGACGGAGTCTTCTGCAAGGGCATCCATGGCACCGCCAGCGCCAGCGTCAATCCTAATACGCCTAATCTCATCGACTTATGCCCGCTCCCAGGCACACCAACCGGCGCCTGGAGTGATCGGCTCTTCCGGGCGCAGACCACATTCTTATCCGGCTGCCCTCCGTTCACAAGATGAACCCGTCGTCCGTTCCGCAAATTGCGCTTACGTTTGCGTTGCAATTATATTTCGATTCCTCGGGCTGCGGGGCCACGGAGGCGTCCACTCGACCCGCAGACCCCGACCCTCGCTCATGAGATTACGGTGAACGGTGGAAGTTGCGATGGCGGACAGGCGTGATCCATTTCTGGATTATCTTCGAGGCATCGCCATTATTTGGGTTGTCATGGCGCATGTGCTCTATTTCAAGAGCTTTTTTCCCTACCCGCTGCTTCAATCCTATATGCTCTTCGAAATGCCGACGATATTTTTCGTCAGCGGCGCCAGTTTATTCTTCTCGATTTCCCGGCGGGAGCCGGTGGGCCGGTTTCTCGCGAAACGCATTTCGCGCCTGCTGAAGCCCTATTATCTGCTGGCGGCCGTGTGCATACCGCTCCACTACGCGCTTGCGATCAGCCGGGGAGAGCCCGTGAGTTTTCAATATCTCGTGCGATGGCTCGTACTCAGGCCGACCGATACGACCCCGCGGTACATCGAATTCTATTTGTGGTTCGTGATGGTGGCGCTGACCGTCTCTTTACTCCATCCATTGCTCGGCTGGCTCTATCGAAACCTGCGGACTCGAATCTTTACGATGATTCTGCTCGCGGCAGGTATCGTGATCGAGAGTCTCGGCTTCCTCAAACCGCTCTTCGACGTCATTTGGAGCATCCTTCCCGAGTACTGGGCCCGCATCGCCAGCGATACGATCTGGTACGCCATCTTTTATTCCTTTTTCGTGTTCCTCGGGTATTGCTATGCGGATGGCCGGCTCGCCTTCAAGCCGGGCGTGTTCGCCGCAAGCGCGCTGGTCACGGGCGGGCTCATCCTGGTGGCGATACTCCGGGGTCCTTTCCACCTGGACATGAACTTGAACAAGTTCCCGCCCAACCTGGTGTATGCCCTGTTCGGGCTCACCTGGATCGCCCTCTTCCTTTTCCTGCGGCCCGCCATCAACCGGTTCTTCACTCACGCACACCGACTGGGCGAGTTCATCACCTATTGTGGCCGCCATAGTTACTCCATTTATCTGTGGCACGGATTCGGATTCTGGATCCTCGACGCCGTGCTGCGATGGACCAATACGGAAACCGGAGTCGTCAGCCTCTTCTATCCCGTGCCCCTGCTCCTCTACTTCGGTGTTGTGCTAATCTTCAGCTACTATTTCAGCCGGGTGGTTGACGATCTGGTTCCCGCCTGACGGCCACCGCCCTGGAGAAAGCAGGAGCGCTCAAACGAGATCGACGGATTCAAAGGAGCGATCGTCACAGGACGCCCTCCCGGCGGATCGGGAATCCTCCGCTCGGGCCGGGCCTGAGAGCTCCCGCCCGGCCCGGAGGGCCGAATGGTCCGCAGGAGCCCGGCCGCAGGCATTCGAAGTCCTCCTGGAAGACGCTCGCAAAGCGACACCGATGGGCGATAGGATCCAACAGATCCGGGAGGCACTCCCGGACACGATGGATGAGGAGTTTCCCAGCTGGAGGTGTACGCGACGGCGGGCGATTCATCTGGGAGTGGTCCTCATCTCCGCCGGTTTGGTCCTCAGCCTTGCCCTGCTGGCCTATGGCTGGATTCAGCGGAGAGAGGCCGATCGCCAGCGGGCGATGAGAGGACGGACTATCGAACTGATTGACCCTCTCGAAAGGATCGGGTCGGGGCCCGTCACCTTCGTCTGGAGACCTTCAATTATTTCCGCCACCTACACGGTCGAACTGCTCGACGCCGATTACCGCGTGATCTGGTCCAATCCGTCGACGAGCGAAGTGGAGGCCGGGTTGCCGCCGGAAATCAGAGCGGGTCTCCGTATGGGTCAGATTCATTACTGGCAAGTGCGAGGCTTTGACCTGGAGTCCCGGGAGGTCTCCCGATCCGATCTGCAGGAGCTGCGCCTCGACCGGTGAGTCAGCGAGGCTGATGCCAGGTTCGTAGTTCCGGCTTGCGGCCGGAAGTTTTGCCTCGGCAAGGCCCGCCTTATAGGCGGAACTACGAACCTCGATTCCGTTCGTAGCTGAGACTCCTGCCTTGTAACCTTTGTTTTTCTTGGCCCCTAATTCCGCGCGGTGTTCATGGACGGCAATTCGAATGTGAGCGACGCCCAAAAGCTCGACCACTCGGCGTTGGCGCCGGCAGGTGCCGGAACCATATGGACTGCCTTAACCAGCCAGAGTCCGCCCGAGCGCACGCGGAATCGCACCCGGCCGTGGCTGTCGGTGCAAGCCGACTGCTTCTCGGCGGGATTCAGCCGGTTCACGGCAACGACCAGCGCGCCGGCAAGCGGACGTTTCTCGTACGTCAGCCGAACGGGAAGTTCCTCACCAGCGCGGATGGCGTATGGATTAAGTTCAGCCATGAGTTCCAGAGGGAGCCCGATCAGCCGATCGCCCTGCTCCTTGTTCGGCGATCCAGAAAGCACCAGACTCTTCGCGCAGCGTGAATAAAGTTCGCGGGCTCCGGCCGTACTTTCCTCGCGACGGGCTCTCAGGGCCGAAACCGCGTCGAGCCCTTCTTCTTTCAGATACCGATTGAACTTCTCCGCCTCCATCTCGATTGCGCTCGGGTTGCTGAGGTAGCCGATGACGAGCAGGCCGGGCATGGCCACACGAAAAAACCCCGCCGGATCGGCACCGTCTCGACCGATGACGGGCTTGCGTCCGCCGGCATCCTCAACGACAAACTGATTGACAAGCGCGGGATTGCGTGGCACCGGATCTCCGAGAAGATCCTCTCCGACGCGTAATCGCACGCCCACGACCTGGCCAGGGTCCGGAGCGAAGGTCGTCGGTTCGATCCACAAGTCGTGAGCGAAAAGCGGCGCACTGCCGAGAACGCTGGCTGCCACCAGCAGCGCTCCAAGGCGGCGAAACATCAATGAGCTCAATTTCGGCGAAATCATGGCTATCCTCGCCCCAGGTGTTGCGAAATGAACCCGGCTGGGCGCCCCGGAATTAGGTGTGTGCGCATACGGGAACGTGGAACGGTCCCGCGAGCAGGGACCGTTCCGATGGCAGTCGTTCACGTGTTAAGGAAGCGGTATGTCCGGTACGGTGGGGACGTTGATACCACCGTGCCCCTGGAGAAGACCCTGGTGGGCAGGCGCCAGGAACGGAAACCTGTCGAGGTAGTTCTTGTCGTTCACTTCGACGCCTTTGGCGAGACCGGCAGCCGGGTCACCCGCGACGATCAGGCTGATCAACACAGTGTTCACGTTGACCTGATTGCGGTTCGGCGCAGTTCCGCCGCCCATGCGCCGGCCGTTCGGGAAGCTCGAATCGATGGCCGCGTCGAGCGTGATGACATCACCCGTGAAGCCGTCGGCGACCGGGATGGGCCGACCCAAGTTGATCGTATTGATGATGTCCAGACGCGGGCCCTTGAGCGTAGTTACAGCGGCAGCAGGAACGCCTAGGGCCCGGTAAATGCCTAGCGCGTCGGCGTCGCGGACAAGCACGGGGTACAGGATATCGGCGCCGAAGTTGGTCACGTCCGTGAGGGGGCTGGTGCGCAAGTAGAGCGTCTGACGCTGAGTCCCTACGAGGCCCGCATTGAAGAGCGGCAGTCCATTTCGACCGACCTGCACGTAATTACCGGATCCCTCTAAGCCCGTGATGATGTTGCCGGCATTGACCTTTTGCATTTCCTGACGGCTGATGCTTGACCATACCCGGAGCAGACTGTCGGTAGCGTTGGCGATGAGTTCGCCGTTGTGCGGGATGCCGTTCGGGAAGACGTCGCTGATCGGAACCTCAAGTGCGATCGAAAAGACGTTGAAGCCCGTGAACACGTCTTTGCCCGGTGGGCGGCGAGCGCCCGGAATTCCTCCGAGATCGTTGCTGTTCAAGTTGACCAGATCAAAAATACCCTTCTCATCGAGCTGATAAGGATCGTCGAACTGGCCGGCGATGATCCGTCCGCCGTTCGCAAGCGAGTGGATGAAGGTGTCGACGAAAGCCTGATCGTAGAGGCCCACTTCACGGCTGGTGGGATCCCCGGAATCGTAACCTCTGAAGATACCCAGTCCGTAAACGAGCCGATCGGTTTGCGGGCCGTGGTTGTTCGGGAGGACAGGGAGGTTTCTGCCGATCTCGGTTTCAGCTCCCGAAGCCACTATACGCTTGACGGTCATGGTCTCGGTGCCGCCGGTGAGCTGCCAGAGCAGCTCGTTGCCGCCGCCCAGCGGATCGGTCGGACTGGGAGCCGCTTCCGGTCTGAGAATGTTCTCAAACTCGATGCGGTAGACCACCTCGTCCCTGAGGCTAGTGCCTTTCCCAATGTGGAACTCGTAGCGGTAGCCGTTGCATGCGCGCAGGCCCTGATTCCCCTGACCCGGTTCGTGGAGCGGGTTGAAGTTCATGATCAGGTAGAGCTTGTCATGCGAACCGTTCGACACCCAGGCGTAAGTGTCTGTGTTGTCGGCGCAAGGCTCGTTCAGAACCGCCAACGCCTCCCGATGGCTTGACCCGTGAGCCATGTTTCCGGACATGGCGAGACAGGTTGCCGCTATCAACGCTATCGCTATTTCTTTCATCTTCACCCTCCGTTCCCGGTTTTGCTCTCCCGGCAATACCTTTGAAGTTGTGCCGCGATCGCATCAATTCAGATTGGACCCAAAATGTTCGAAGTCCTATATACGGGTTGCCGGGACGGATTGGATTTACGGTGGTCAGGATTACGGTATTCGTAAGCAGGCTTCAGTCGATTTGGATCGTCAGGGCGGAGTGCGTCGCTCCCCTCTACCCGTCGACAACATTGGCGGCGGTCACTGCGCTCCGGTTAGATATCGAATAGTGGCAGTTGGTTAGCGCGACGGTGATAATCAGAGCCGCTGGCAGTGAGCCTATGAGCGCCAGCGGGCGTTCCAGTCTCAACCACCCCAGATATGCGGCCCATGCCGTCGCCGCCGGAGCCGTGAGCGAGCGTAGTCCGGCAAACACACCGATGAGAAACGCCAGGAAAAGCGTCATGATTGAGACCCCCTTGTCGGATTTACAGGCAGAAAGTCGCAGGAATCGATCCCTAAAGCAACCAAATACACCGGAAAGCAATTCGGTTGTGTACTTTGATTCCGGAGATTGTGTAAGCTCATGTCCCGCGGGGATGCTTTAAGCAGATCGGAAATAACTCCGCGCTTTGCGCAGAGCGCCGGGAGGAGTCACCACTTGAAGAATCTTGCCTTCACCATAGTCGCAATCGCATCCATCATCGTTTCATGCATGCTGCCTACACACGTGACCCAAGCCGCACGCCTCGTGGGTCCGAAACCGGCTCCGACGGTCCTTGAGAAGCCCGAAGCGATGATTCAGCAAGTGCTCGCCGATCAGGCCAAGGCTTGGAATGAGGCCGACATGGAAGGTTACATGTCAGGGTATTGGCGGTCGGAGGAGACTGTCTTCGTTTCAAACGGCACGGTGGTTCGGGGATGGCAAGCGGTCTTGGACCGTTACAAGAAAACATATCCCAGTCATGTCGCCATGGGTGAGCTGGCCTTCTCAAAGGTCGAGGTCAGGTTGCTCGGCAAGGGAGCGGCCGTCGTTCTCGGAACCTGGAACCTGACGAGAATAAGTGGTTCGGATTCCGGGACCTTCACCCTGGTCTTCCGGAAATTCGGCAAGGACTGGCGGATCGTCCACGATCACACCTCAACCGCCGGCTGATTCCGCCCCGGGACGCTTCCAACTTACGTCAGAGACCGCCCAGGAACCGTCCTGGCGAGAACGTGGCACGAGGATCGAACTTCGATTTGATCCGTTTCATCAGTTCGAATTGCAATCCCACCTCGCCCCAGGAGTCGACCAGGGCTTTCACCCCCACCGCCGCCGATTCCACTGTCAGGTAACCCGCCAAGGCTTCAGCTTCGGCCCGCCACGTGCTCACCAGGCCGGCGATCCGTGCCTCCTCCTCACCATCGATTGGGGGATGGGTGACGGCTCGGATGGTACCGGTCGCCGGGGCCAGAGTCAGCACCGCTTGCTTCGCGATCCGTAAGAGCTGCTCTTCCCCCCATCGAAAGAGCTGGGAGGAGCGGCTCGGAAGAGTTGAAATGCGGAGTCGGAGGCTGCCGGCGGAGCCGGCGAGCATCTCGTTCCAACGCCGCCAGAACAGGGCTGACTCCTCGCCGTCCATACGATCAAAACGGGCGTTACTCGACCGTGCCGTCGCGAGAATGCGGTCGGCCTGCTCGCCGATCGCCGCAAGGGAGTCGATCAGCCTCACGGACAGGAGATAACCCCCCGAGCCCGGCATGAACGACGAGTCCGAGGCGGGAATGACTCGGGTTCCCTCGGCTGCGGCGCTGATCTCGAGTGCTGCCGGCAAGACCTCCAGCTGCATGATTTGCCTCGCAAGGTCGATCACTTCGGAATTCGACCGGCACGACATCCGCAATGTGGTTTCGAACTCGGGCTCCGGCCGCAGCTTTACGAAGAGACGCGTGACGATGCCAAGCGTGCCATAGCTCCCGATGAAGAGCTTGTTCAGGTCAAAACCGGCGACATTCTTCACCACCCGACCGCCGGAGTGGACCAGCGTTCCGTCCGCGAGCACCGCTTCCATGCCGATCACATAGTCGCGTGTAGGGCCGTAGCCGGTTCGAAGCGGTCCGGGATCG
>JACQTD010000167.1 GCA_016210985.1 Acidobacteriota bacterium | reverse complement strand
TGGAACTACCTCCCCTGCGGGAACGCAAGGAAGACCTTCCCTTGCTGGCACAGGCGTTTATCCTCGAATTCAACCGGAAACATGGGACCAAAGTCATCGCCATGCGGGAGGAGACGATAAGCCGGATCAAGGAATATGGATGGCCGGGTAATGTTCGGGAATTGCGGAACACAATGGAACGGGCGGTGATCATGTGCAAGGGGGAATGGATCGAGTTGCCTCACCTCCCGCCGTACATCCAGAACCCCTCGATCGAGCCTCCGGAGAAGCTCGTACTTCCCGAGGGCATCACGGCCGCTGAGGCGGAGCGGGAGCTCATCATGAAAACCCTGAGCCGCGTGGGATACAACAAAGCCGAAGCCGCGCGGCAACTCGGGCTCGACGTGAAAACGATCCGAAATAAGCTCAGAACCTACGGAATGGAAGGGCCTTTGGGATGAGGATTTCGACCCGAATCACCGCCGGGTATGTTACGCTGATCGGGCTCATGGTCGGGCTGATGGTCTACGAAGTCATGCTGATCCATCGCATGGCTTCCACCAATCGCGATCTGGCACAGATCAATTTCCGGGCCGCCGGGTCGTCCCTTCAACTGCTCCGGGACGTCGATCAGCTCGAGGAGTTTACGGGGAAGTTCTTCATCCGCAAAGACCCCGACTACGCGAGTAAACTGGTTGAGGTGCGCAGCGCGTTTGCCGCGGACCTGGAAAGTCTGCGGGAGCTGAGTCGCACGGTCGAGGAACGATCCGCGATCGGGGAGATCGCTCGCTCGTTTGAGGATTACACGGCCGAAGCGGTCGCCGCGGAACAGACGATCGGTCAATCACCGGATGACAACCATGAATACCGTTGGAGCGCGTTGATCGTCCGGTTGGAGCAGTTGCGAACCCAGATCACCAATGTTTTCCAGATCACCCGCCAGGAGATCCGGGCCCAAGTCGACAGGTCGACCGAAACCGGCTTGCGGGCTGAAAAGATTGCATGGGGTGTGGCCCTTGCGGCGGTTCTCCTCAGCCTCATCGTTTCTCTGCTGATCGTGAGGTCGATCCTACGGCCTCTCGGAAGATTGACGGAAGGCACGCGCGCTATCGCCGAAGGCAATTTTCTCTTCCAATTGGATGACAGCGGTGCCGACGAGTTCTCCCAACTTGCCGGTGACTTCAACACCATGACCCACCGGCTGGAGGAACTCGACCAGATGAAGAAGGATTTCGTTTCCCATGTATCCCACGAGTTGAAGGCGCCGCTGGCATCCATCCAGGAAACCAACCGGTTGCTCCTCGAGCAGATACCGGGGCCGTTGGTCGCCAGGCAACAGCGCCTGCTCGAGCTCAACCAGCAGAGCGCCGTTCGGCTATCCGCCATGATCGCCAACCTCCTGGACCTCTCACGGATCGAGGCGGGAGTCATGCAATACGACTTCACCGGACAGAACCTGAATGACCTTGTCCTCGGCGTGGTCGCCGAGTTGGACCTGCCCGCGCGGGCCCGTGGTCTCTGTGTGGAGGTCGACCTCCCGCAGCCACCCTTGACGATTGAATGCGACGAGGTCCGAATCACTCAGGTCGTCCGGAACCTGCTCGACAATGCCATCAAGTTTTCCCCGCAGGGGGGGCACATTGCGATTCATGCGAGGCCTGCACCCGAAGTGCCCGCCGTCGTTCCCGCCTCCGCCCAGCATCAACTCCACGCCGGGGCGCTCCCGAAGGGATACGCCCTGATCTCCGTGACCGACGCCGGGCACGGTATCCCGGACGAACACAAGGGCCGGGTTTTCGAGAGGTTTCACCAGGTACGGAGAGGCCGGAAGATTTCGGGTCAAGGAGCCGGGCTTGGGCTGGCCATCTGCCGGACCATCGTCGAAACTCACCGTGGGGCCATCTGGGCCGCCGATGGTACCGGGGGCGGCGCGACGTTTTGCATCCTACTCCCGGTAGAAGCTGCGGCCCGGGACCTGGTGCGTCAACAATCCACGCCGCTTTGATACCACGAGACCATGAAACCGCCCATACGTCTCCTGATCCTCCTGATCTTCGCCTTCAGTTTTTTCGGCTGCAAGGCGAAGCCCGGAACTCCGGCCCCCTCCGGGGAGTACCACCTGGCCGAACGGTTCTTTGATGGCGGAGAATACGGAAAGGCCGCCGAGGCTTATGAGCAGTATCTGAGCGCCGGCGACTCGCTGCCCCATCAGGATCGAGCGCTCCTTCGGCTTGGACTCTCCTACTCCTTCGCAGATAGTCCTGTCCGGGATCCCCAGAAAGCCGTGCGGGCGCTCCGGCGCCTGGTCGCAGGATACCCGGAGAGCGCTTATCGGCGCGAGGCGGAGGTCATCCTGACACTTCAGACATCCGTGGATCGACTCCGCGCCGATGTCAGGGAGAAGGATGAGCGCGTCAAGGCGCTGAATGTTGAGCTGGAACAGCTTAAGAAGATAGATATGCAGAGGCCGCCGCCTCGTCCGCCGAGGTGATCGGCAGCGGGTCAGCCCGATCGAGTGCGCTTCAAAGCGATCACCTCCCTCCTGCGATAGCGTGACGCCCTCGGCGAGAACGCCCGCCCAACGTTCACTCCACATCCCTGGCCCTGTCGGCACGCAGGAGAATCTCCTCCAACATACCGTTAAAATGACTATGCAGCCAGGCGTTCTCAATCGCCACGCCCAGGCACATCCCAAGCGTGTCGAAGAACAAGGTAAGACCCGGATTCAGCAGTTTCGGCCCTTGGTTCATGAACACGAGGGCGCCGAGCGGCTCGCCGCGAACCATCAACGGAGTCGCTACAAAATAGGGGAATCTATCTATGGGAAGCCGCGGCCCGCTCAACCCCTCATCCTCCGTTGGGCGATAGCCCGCTATCGTTTTCACACTGATCAGGGCCGCCTTGAAGTATGCCCGTTCGGGATCCAGACATTCGAGCCGGGCGGCCAAAGGGGCGGAGAGGCCGGTTTGGCCTTCAAGCCGTAACAGCCCGGTCAGGTTATCGGTGACGTGGACGCAGCCGGCGGCGAAATCCATCGCCTGCGCCACCGTCCTCAATGAGGAACTGAGAATAGTGTATAAGTCGAGTTCCTGAGTTACCAATGCCAGAACCCTGTGGATCAGGATTGCCCTCGCGTCTCCTACCTGCTCGAGAGGGGCGGTCAGCCAATGCCGGCGAGCCGATTCCGGCCCCTCCTGGAACGACGGAAAAAGTCCTTGGTTCATCGACTCCCTCCTTTCCCATTCATCCCCATCGGTGATCGATTCGAAGTAATAGGAATATGAGTTCCATATTGCTGCCGGAAGATCAAAAGGAAGTGCGAAAGGGCGCGTTCCCTCGAGGGGGTGCTTGCCTCGAAGAGGAGTCTTGCGCTGAGGGGAGTACTCCGGGGTTTGGTTGGGGTCAGGGTCATTGAGCGTCCACTAGTTTTGGATGAAACGCGCCCTTCGCGGGGCCGGCCCAAGGAATCCCATCCGTCCTCAAGCCGTCCGGCAATTCTCCGTGCAATCAGTGTGCCCTATCTGAGTGACGGGACTAAACATATGCAGTGCCAATGGATGCAAATAGTGGTTCCGACCATACCCGATATGTGGAGATAGTGAGCGAGGAGGATTTTCCCGGGCGAGCGGACAAATCGTTCCGTGTGGAATGGCTTAGCAATCGCTTCACGCCAGTTTTGAATTCCCGCCCGGTCGCCCCAACATGTCTTTGAGAGCGTCCTCAAGCTCTAGATGCCGGAAGTTGTACCCGCTGGAAACGAGTCTCCGGGGTTCGACGCGGGCGCTGGATAGGAGCAGTTCCTCGGCCATTTCTCCGAGCGCCATGCGGGCGGCGAAGGCAGGCATGGGGAAAATGGCCGGGCGGCCGAGTACACGTCCAAGGATTCTGGTGAACTCTTCATTGGTAACCGGGTGCGGCGCGACCGCGTTTACGGGTCCGATCAGCGACGGTGTTATCAGAGCATGATGAATCGTACCGATCACGTCCTCGAAGGATATCCAACTCCAGTATTGCTGTCCGCTCCCGATTTTGCCTCCCACACCCAGGCGGAATGGGAGCAGCATCCGGGCGAGCGCGCCGCCGGCCGGTGACAGGATGATTCCGAACCGCAATCGGACAACTCGGATCCCCTTGGCGGCGGCCTCGTCGGAGGCCGCTTCCCATTCGCGGCAAACGCCCGCAAGGAATCCGACTCCCGGCGGGCTCTCATCGCTGAGGACTTCATCCCCGCGATCCCCGTAATAACCGGTGGCCGAAGCGCAGATCAACACTTGAGGGGGCTGTCGAACTCGGGCCAGGGATTCCGCGAGCAGCCGGGTGCCCAGGACACGGCTGTCGCGGATCCTCCTTTTTTTCTCGGTGCTCCATCTACCCGCGATGTTCTCGCCCGCCAGGTGGATCACCGCATCCAGACCCTCGAGCGCGCCGGGATCGATGACCTGGCGCTCGGGATCCCAGAGGATGTCGTCGGTCGACGCCGCAGGCCGTGCTCGAACCATGCGACGAACGGTGTGCCCTCCCGAGGTCAGAAACGGCAGCAGGGCCGATCCCAGAAAGCCTGTCGATCCGGTAATTGCGATTCTCATTATTCTTCCTCCCGCTCGTCGATGATGCGAGTCGATATCCTGGCGCGTGATGCGGTGGCGGTGGTCGAAGGGCCGATTGAGTTGGGTCCTGATTCGCTGTCCCGCCACCATCTCCCCGAGGGTGCCAAGGGGTAGAGCATAAGGGATTGCAGGAGTCGCTCTTCGTCTAAAGAATGTATGAAGAAATCTAAATCGAAGGATCGCCGATGTCCGAAGTGCAGGGCCAGGCCCGTGCCTCCAGCAAGGTAGAATGGCGCCAGGATTGAGCGCGCAACAAGCTCACCCGCGACGCTTCGTGCGGCTTCGTTCAGCACCTCCGCATGCCAGGCGTGGTTCTTGTCTTGCATGGGAACGGGCTCCACCGGGGGGAGGACGAGTCGGCGTCACCTCAAGTGACGGGATTCAACGCAGCCACTTCACGCGTCGGTATGTGATAGACGAGCGCCCAAAAGTTGGCTGACCTTCGGGTGAGTCTTCGCTCAGTCCTGATTACTCTCACAATCTGGTCTTCATCAAAGGCGCCCTTCAACCAATGTAGAGGATCCTTATCGCCCAGCTCCAGCACGCGGGCGATCACGTAATCCGGAAAAGACTGGGGGTCGAAATGGTCCAAGTTAGTGTCCCAGAATAGCGCACGTAACTCTCGTGGAACCATATAGTTATAATACATACTCGATCTTCTGAAGTCAAGCCGCTCGATCCCGGGAACGCCAATCTC
>JACQTD010000163.1 GCA_016210985.1 Acidobacteriota bacterium | reverse complement strand
GATGAATGATGAACGATGAACGATGAACGATGAATGATGAATGATGAATGATGAACGATGAATGATGAATGATGAACGATGAACGATGAATGATGAATGATGAACGATGAACGATGAACGATGAATGATGAACAATGAATGATGAACGATGATTAATGAATGATGAATAATGAGCGATGAATAATCGGGAGACGCAGAGAGGGCAGACGCTGAGGTCATTTTCTCTTTTTGGCGGTCTTGGCTGATGAGACGAGGATAGAGGTGAGCTCGTTGGCTTCTTGAAGTAAGTCACGCAATCTGGATTCTTTGACAATGCGTGCCTCGATCAGAAGCTCCAACCAGTAAACGGTCTCCTCCAATTCTTGGAGCCCGCCCTCGATCTTGCTGATGAACTCTGCGCTAGATCTGGCTCGGGTTGCTTCGCGATAGTGAGCTCCTACAGACGTTCCGCTTCTCAGCATCTGGCGACCCAGGATTTGAGCTTCCGTAGACTTGGGCAGCGACACATATAGTCGAACAATCCGCAAAGCGAATGCTTTGGTTCGTCCTCGCAAATCCCGCTTCCTTCGCTCCTCGTCCAGAGGCTGATCCAGCACCTGTTGTCCTTTGTTCATCATTCATCATTCATCATTCATCATTCATCTTCATCATTCATCATTCATCATTCATCATTCATTTCAGCGGCACGCTCAGCGTCAGGCGCGTTCCGCGTCCGGCATTCGCTTCAATGGCCAATGCTCCCCCGATCTCGGCTGCACGTGCTCGCATGTTGTCCAGGCCGTGCCCCCGATTCCGTGGGGGCTCCGCGGCCGGGGTAGACGCGGTCCGGAGGCCGCGTCCATCGTCCTCGATTTCCACGAGAAGGCGACGATCCCGGACGGTGATCGCGAGCCTGACCGAGCTCGCTTCAGCGTGTCGGGCGATGTTATTCAGGGCTTCTTTGAAGATCAGGAAAAGATGACGGCGCTGATCAGGCGTGAGCCTCACCGTTTCCGGGTCGGTCGGCGCGTCGAAGGTCCAGGCGATCCCTTTGGCGTCCAGCACATCCGCGGCGAACTCGCTGATCCGCAAGATCAGGTTGTTAAGGTCATCCCGGCGGGGGTCAATCGACCAGACGATGTCGCTCATGGTGTCGACCAGACCGCGCGACGTTTCGGCAATCTGCGTCAACATCTCCGCCGATTGCGCTTGACGAGAGTCGTCTTGTCGTTTCACGACCTCGCTCAAAATGGCGATGCGCGACAGGCTGGAGCCGATATCGTCATGCAAATCGGTGGAAATGCGGACTCGCACTCGCTCCAGTTCCAGCACGCGGACAATGCGATGACGATAGAGGGTATAGGCCACCAGCCCCGCGAGAAGCGCGGCCAAAGTCAGAAACCACCATCGCTGCCAGGTGGGTCGAAGGATCGCAAACATAACCGCCGCCGGACGCGGGCTGGCGATCCCCTCTGAATTCACGGCTCTTACGAGGAACCTGTAGGTCCCAGGAGCCAGGTTGGCAAAATTGACCGTGCGTTGATCGGTTGGCGTGCCCCAATCGGTATCCGCCCCTTCGAGCCTGAACTGGTAACGTAGCGATTCACCCGAAGCGAAACTGAGTCCGGTAAAATCAATTTGAAGCTGATTCATGTCCGGCGCCAAATCGGGCAGAGAGATTTCGACTTCTCCCAGAGCCGAAACCGGTTGCCGAACGCCCCTGATGCTCATGCCATGAATAAAAATCGGCGGCGGTGAATGTGGCGAGTCGGGTTGTGGGACGTAACGCGACAATCCGGCGGCACCTCCCGCCCAAATGGTTCCCTTTCGATCAACGAAGAGGACCCGTATTTCGCCCGAAGTCAGCCCATCTGCCGCCGTGAAGTGCTTTACGCGCCCCGCCGCCGGATCGAACCGATCGAGCCCTCGGGATGTGCCCACATATATTCGGCCCCACCGATCTTCGGTAATGCAGGTAACCTTATTGCTCGACAGCCCCTGCGCGGTCGTGTAGGTCGTGAAAACAGGCCGGTCCACCGTCGGATCGTCAACGAGCGCGAGGCCGCCAAGCGTCGACGCCACCCACAATTTTCCGCCACGATCGACGTACAGATCATAGATCCAGCCCGCCGGAACGCCGTCACGGGTTGTGAAATAGTCGAATCGCCCATTTCGATACCGAGCCAGGCCGTCCCAACTGAATCCGATCCAGAGATTACCGGCGCGGTCATCTCGAAACGAGGTGGCGGTCCGGCCCTTCAGTGAGGGCAAACCATCAGTCCGTGACATGTCGCGCACGGTTGCCGTGGCGCGTTCCCATCGGGCCAGGCCGCCTTCAGGAGCCCCCGCGCAGGAGATCCAAATATCGCCAAGTGAGTCCTCAAAGATGCGGAATAGATCCGTCGTCGCCAATCCGTCTTTGGTCGAATAGACCGCTTTCGGGCGGGTTGACTGGAGGTCTTCGAAACGATCGAGCTTCGGGAATCGACAGAGTTCTCCCCACTTAGTGCTGGCCGGGATCCACCACTCGCCTGCGTGATCTTGCAGTACAATTTGATTCCAACCCCAGCCGAAGTACCAGCCGATCGAATTCGGTCCACCGGGTCGGACCCAGGTGAATCCAGGGCCATCCCACCGGCCCAGCCGCGCCCAGAGATGGGAGTTGGCCAGTTCGGTCGGTCCGGTTCGCGGGCCCTGGTCTACACCACTGGATCGATCAGCCGGAACGAACCCGACAAGACAAAGTTCACCTCGGTTGTCCTCGAAAATCGAGTGAATGTTCGTGATACCGTCGTCCTCCTCGAATGTGGTGAAGCCGCTGTGGGTTAACTTCATCGCGCCGGCGGTGTTCGTCCCCATCCATAAGTTACCGTCCTGATCCTCGGTCAACGAGAGAACTTCATAGGTGCCGACTCCCTTGCTCCGCGGATAGGCACGAAACGTGGGGTCCCGTGGAGCGCTAGAAGGGAGGAATTCGCAAACCGTGAGGTTGGTCGCGACCCGCAGTCGACCATCCGAAGACTCCAGCAGCGCCCAAATCCAGTCGCTGCCTAAGCCATCCTTGGAAGCGTAATGACGAACGACCTTGGGCGGCTCATGGGCGGAATCGCATGACAGCCGAAACAGCCCGTATTGCATCGTTCCAGCCCATACCTCTCCCCGGCGACTTGAAAGCAGAGAACTGAATCCGCCACTCGGCAGGCCATCACGGTCGGAGTAGCGCGCCGTATGGCCATCAATCCAGCGGCGATACAGACCACTCGCTGATCCAATCCACAAGGTCCCGTGATCATCTTCGCACAGGGCGTTTATTTCGCCGCCTTCAAGTAGATCAAACGGCAGACCGATATCAACCGCGGCCAGCCTGATCTGGTCGCCGTTTCGCTCAAGCCTGAATAGGCCTCGCTGGGTCCCACACCAGAGCGTTCCCGCGCGATCCTGGAGCAGTACTGTGATGAATCTGACTTTTTGGTCGTCACCAGGGTAAAAGACAGTAAACAAAGGTTCAGAGGCATCCCGAGTTGCGGGCCGCGGTCTTCGAATCGAATCCGCGGTCTGAACTGATGAGCCCTTCGGATTGAAGAGGCAGAGACCCCCACCGGTTGCGATCCAGTATTCACCCTCTCGGGTTTCCACCAGATCCGTGACGCGGCGATTGGGCAATCCGTGCTCTACGCTGTAGTTCGTGAAGGCATAACCATCGTAGCGTGAGAGGCCTTCCTCGGTGCAGAACCAGAGGAAGCCGCGGGAATCGCGGACGATCTTGTTGACGGCATTCTGGGCCAGCCCATCGCGGGTCGTGTAGGTCCTGATCGGCAGCTTCTCCGCACGGATTGCGCCTGGGTGTATTAGCCAAAAACTCATCCACAGCAGCGGAGGAAGAACGTGAACGCCGATTCTCCATCGTCGTAATATAGGCGCAATTGTTTGCCGTCCGTTGATCGGTGAGTCGGCCATCGGCTGACGCCCGGGCTGAGCCGGATCGTCCCTTGCTCCCAAGGGAAGATAGATTTCTGCTGTACATCCTGATCATAGTCTGTGCGTGCCAGGCTTGGCTACTGAGCCGACAGCGCGGCATTCGAGGAAGCGTCAGCGCCCGGTGAGGTACGCGTCACCCACCCGGAGTTCTTCCTGACGGCCTGCAGGAGATTGATCGCTCGGGCATCGGTACTCGATGGGATCGGCCTGCGCCGCGGCGACCAGCTCATCCATAGGGAAATGGATTTGAATCCGACGGGTGGCGCCTGATGTCAAACCTCGATCTGAAACGATTCCAGGATCAAGTCCCCGGGATAGCGATCGAACAAGGTTGAGCCGTCGTAAAACCGAGTCAGGGCCTGGGCCATCTGTTGCGCGAGGTCGAGGCTGTAAGCGCTAAGATTACCGGTGAGGATCCCGCACCCCATGATGCCAGGATTCACCGGCGCGGGTTTTTCTCCCATGAGCCCCAAGGTTAACTCAAAACCGTTCAGGGATGTCGCCGGGGTTTCCTGCTGCCGGAGGTGGAAGCGGCGATGCATTTCGCGCCGCTGGCCGGAGGTCTGGTATCCGTACCAAAGCATTCCTTTCGCGCCGTGCCGCATGGCTTCGACGTAATGATCGAGATAGGTGCGGCCGTGGTCCTGAGCCTCTATGGCGGAGTAGGGATCGATGAACAGGAAATCATCGGGATCGAGAGTCGGAATCAAATGCTGCAGCCCGTCGAGGGAATCCTGGTTGAGGCACCGGACCCGGTCCTCGATACCCAACTCCCGGGAATGGGCGGCAATCGCCAATAAGCATTCCGACTCGATGTCGAAGAAGACGAACTCGGCTGCGACGCCGCCCAGCGCGCGAAGGGCCAGCCCCGGGGAACCGAGATACCGCGTAATCCCGGTCCTGTTTTCGGGGAGACTATAAAGAATCCGCCAATAGGCCGAACTCTCCAATACCAGCTCCCGACCGACGTTGCGGGAGAAGTGACCGATGCCGTATTCCTGTTCGGGCGTCTGACTGAGCTCGTAAGCCGGGTAAGCGGAATTGGTATCGATGTATCGCCGGGGTTGTTCGATGGACAGAAACGTGCAGAGCGGAAGGTGCTTCCAGATATCCCCGAAACGTGCGAAGTGCCGGTAACTCATAGTGACCGGTGCTACCGTCCGCGCGGGTTCCCGCCGCCCGCGGGGCCTACGTCCCAAACCATCGCCCTACACGCTGAGTCCGCGGGGCGGCTCAACCTCGCGAAGTCTCATCTTCGAGGACATAGCCAAGGCCCCGTCGGGTATGAATGAGCTTGGGCTCGAACCCCCGGTCGATCTTATTTCGCAGGTAATTGATGTAGACATCGATGACGTTGGTCAGGGCGTCGTAAGACTCGCCCCATGCGCTCTCGGCCAGCACCGTGCGGGAGAGCACCTGGTTGGGGTGGCGCATCAGGCAGTCGAGCAGCGCATACTCCTTGGGGGTGAGAATGATCTCCTGTCCGCCCCGGCTTACCCGGCGGGTGATGGGATCGACGACCAGGTCCGCCACCTGGAGCTTCGCGGGCACTTCCGTCTTTGTACGCCGCTGCAGGGCCCGGAGCCTTGCCAGCAACTCGGCGAACGAGAAAGGCTTGGTCAGGTAATCGTCGGCGCCGCTGTCGAGCGCGCTGACCTTCATGTCGACGGTATCCCTGGCTGTGAGCATGATAATCGGAGCCGAGACGCCCGACGTACGCAGGGTGCGGCAGACCTCAATACCATCCTGGCCGGGCAACGCGATATCCAGCAGGATCATGTCATAAGGGTTATCGGTGCCCAATAGGATGCCCTCGGGCCCGTCGGCCGCGAGATCGACGGTGTACCCCTCCTCCTCCAACCCGCGTTTAAGCAGGTTGGCCATTTTGCGTTCATCTTCGACGATCAGCACGCGCACCTTGTCCATCCTTGAACCGGGACCAGGCGGTGAAGCGTTTACGCCGGCCGCCGATCCGCCGGCCGGCGTCGAACAGATCACGGGAGTATAGAATCTGACTCGATTCGCCGCAAATGCCCGCGATTGTTGACCCACGTTTTGAGGAGGTTGTACACTCCTCCTTGCGATACTGGCTCGCAAGGAGGTTACGAACCATGGCTAGTGAAGATGCTGGAAACAAAGTTGGCTGGTTCCTGCTCGGCGCGGGACTCGGCGCCATCCTGGCGCTCCTTTTCGCTCCCAAGTCCGGTCGGGAATTGCGTGAGGAAATCGCCGATACCACACGTCGAAGCCTCGACAAGGCTTCCGAGGGTTATCAGACGGCGAAGGAGAGGGCGCTTGAGCTCGCCGACAAAGGCCGTGAGACAGCCTCCGACCTGATTGAACAGACCAAGACCGGGGTGGGCAAGCAGAAAGACCGGCTGTCCGCCGCGCTGGACGCCGGCAAGTCGGCTTATCGGGAGGAGCGGGAGCGGGCGGTGGCGTCGCAGGAAGATTAGTTCAGGGATTCGGAGGATCCGGCCGGTGCAGCATTCAACATTCGAGATTATCGTGGCCGTGGCCGTTACGGTGACGGCTATCGCCAACGGCGTCATGCTCATGTTGATCTATGTTGTGCTGCGCCGGCTGTCCGCCACGGCGGAAACTACCCGCCGCCGGCTGGAGCCCATCCTGCGGGACACGGAGCATCTCGTATCGCAGACCCGGCAGGGTGTCGGTGAAATCCTTCGGGATGTCCGGGTCAGCGTTCGTTTTCTGACGACTACGGCCGAGGAGATCAGTGAGATGGCCAGCAGCCAGGCGCGTGAAATCCGGGCGCTGGCCAGAGATACGGTACTCGTCGCACGCAACCAGGTGGAGCGCGTCGATGAAGTTCTTACACGGACCACCGAACGATTCGATCACACCGCAGCGTCGCTCCAGCGGCAGGTGCTCGAACCTGCCCGTGAACTCCACTACCTGGTCGTCGCCGTCAAGCGGGCGCTTCGAGTCCTTTTTTCCCGCCAGCCGCCGCCTCCGGGTCCGACCTACCAGGACGAAGAACTCTTCATTTGAGGCGGAGGCCGATCATCAGAACGCCCATCGGTCCCGGGGTAAGGCCATCCAGGCCGCGGTCTGCCCGGTCAGGTGGAAGTTCGGCGTGAACGTTCGACACACGGACCGCGATGACTACGGAAGCACCCTTTGATCTGAAATCGACCATCAACCTGCCTTCGAAGCAGCTATCGATGAAGGCGAATCTCGTGCAGACCGAGCCCGTTCGATTGAAACGGTGGCAGGAGCAGAATCTCTATCACCAGATCCTGAAGGCCCGCGAAGGCCGGACGCCCTTCATCCTGCACGACGGACCGCCTTACGCCAACGGCAACATCCACATCGGGCACGCGCTCAACAAGATCCTCAAGGACCTCATCGTGCGCTACAAGACGATGCGCGGGTTCGCCGCTCCCTACGT
>JACQTD010000162.1 GCA_016210985.1 Acidobacteriota bacterium | reverse complement strand
CCCTAAGGCGATCCGGGCGGAACGGGGCCGGATTGGTGAAGGTTGGATTGGGGATTTGAGCCGGATTCGGGTTGACGAAGGGCGTCATCGGTTGTCCGCCCTGAACGACGAAGATCCCTCCCAATCTCCAGCCGCCCAGCAGGGCTCTTCCTAGGCCGGAGTTTCCCAGCGCGGATCCCCGACGTCCGATTGGCAGTTCGTAGATCAGACTGGTCACAAAGCGCTGCCGGATGTCGAAGGACGAAGAGGCCTTCTCCGCACGGGTGTTGTTCGAATCCTGGGCATACTGGGACCCGCCACCCAGGCCGCCAATGTCCTCGACGGCAACCGAGTTGTCGATGGCGTGGCTCCACGTGTAAGACGATAAGGAAGAAAAGCCTCTAGAAAACCGCCGCTCCACCTTCGCCTGCAAGGAATGATAGGTCGCGTGGGCGAAAGGTGACTGGAAATAGACCGGCCCGAAGCCGGAAATCGGACGTGGGGGATTGGGCCTCCCGGGAAGAGGTTGATTGGCGTCGGTATACCCGTTCAGGTGAACCGTGCCGGAACCCACATAGGTGAGCGAGAAGAGCAGGTCGCCGATGACTTCCCGCTGGATTCCCAGATTCCATTGATAGACTTCCGGCCAAGGGAAGTCAGCCGGCTGAGCATAGACGGTCGGATTCTGGAGATTCTTCGGATCATTGAATCCCTCAGGGAAGCCATCGGCGAGAACCAAGCGGGACCCGACTGCACCGGCTGGGGAGTTAACCGTTCTATCCACTGAATACGGGGGATTGTAAGTTCCCAGGGAGTTCCCCCCTTCAAACCCCCGTACTCCGTAAAATATGCCGAACGCCCCTCGCAGAACGGTCCTCGAATTGACCTGCCATGCGAACCCGAGGCGCGGCGCCAGGTTGTTCTTATCCAGATTGGAAAAGGTGCGCGAACGGATACTGCCATCGCTGGCGAGCACGAGGGTGCCAAACGAGGGAAGGCTGCGGTCGAGATCAAAAATGGCCATGCGATTTCCAACTTCCCACGCGGGTGTCTGCAGCTCAAACCGAAGTCCCAGGTTCAGCGTGAGCTTCGGAGTGAGCTTCCAGGTATCGCTGCCATAGAAACCGTAATAGTGATCCCGAAGATCTCCTCTAGCGCCGGTGCCGAGGCGGGCCATACTGGTTTGACCCAGCAGCAGGTCGGCCAGGGCTGAACCGCCCTGGCCTTGAGCCAGCCGAGTGAACCGGCCGTCAAAAGTGAAGACTCCGCGAGAGCCGACCGGGCTGTCTGTAAACCGCTTCCGGAACCGCAACTCCGCGCCGAATTTGGTCGAGTGGTTCCCTCGAACCCATGAGAGGTTGTCGTGGATATGGAACACCCGCGTCTGTCTCTTATCCGGCAGCAGGTTGTCATCACCGAGGTCCGTGAAGTTGCCGGCCATTCTAATAGCCGGTAGGCCTGTCGATCTGCGGGATGGCGGAACGCCCTTGATACCGAACTCCTCGTAGAACGATTTTGTGGCCGGGTTCCGTTGATCGGATTGGCTCTTGATAAGACCGGCGCGAAACTCGTTGGCGACGGAAGCGGAGAAGACATGGGTCTCGCCGCCCGCGATCGAATAGGCATCAGACACACCCAGGAATGGTGCCCCACCATTCCCCGGCGGGTCGAAAATGCTTCCTCCCGAAGCGTCTCCGTCCGCGCGACTGTAACGGATAAAAAGGTTATCGGAGGCCCCAAGACTCTGGTCCAGGCGTAGGTCCAGTTGATCGGCGTCGTCCGTAAACCCGACATTGGCGACGAAATTATCGACGACCCCAGGCTGATTGGGCGCCGGGTAGAGACCGGCAAGTCTCCGTCCGACCGCATCCAGCCGGCTCTCAGGGATGATGTTGTTGGGGAACGGTTGCCGCACGCCGCCCACCACATTCAGCGGATCATAAATGACAATGAGACGGCCCTGGTTGTCGAAGGCCCGGGAGAAGTCACCCCGCGGCATCTCCGGCGTGGGTACGGTACCGGTCGCTGTCTCAGATCGATGGTTGCGCGTGCCCTGATAACTGGCGAAGAAAAAGAGGCGGTTGTGGAGGATGGGTCCGCCAAGCGTTCCCCCGAACTGGTTAAACCGCAAGGGGGCACGTTCCAGGCCGGCCCGATTCGCAAAGAAATCGTTGGCGTCGAGCTTGTCGTTGCGCAGGAATTCAAACGCCGAACCGTGAAAACTGTTGGTTCCGGATTTGGTCATCACACTGATCACGCCTCCGGCCGCCCGGCCATACTCGGCGCTGTAATTCGCGCTCTCGACCCGGAATTCCTGAATGGCATCAATCGATGGACGCAGCGCCTGCGTCGAGCCTGTCTGGATGCCGATCAGGGAGTTGTTGTTGTCGATGCCGTCAACCAGGAAGAGGTTCTGAAGCGTACGGTTGCCATTAAGGTTGAAGCCATCCGCCACTGACGCCGACACTGCGTCCGGAATGGCGCCGGGCATGAGCACCGCGAGTTGCGAATAGTTTCGACCATTGAGAGGCAGCGTGACGATGGTCTTGTTCTCGATCACCTGGCCGACTGAAGAAGTTTCCCGTTCGAGCAGCGGCGCAGTTGACTCGATCGTCATCTCCTCACTTAGCGCTTCCGCTTTGAGCTCAAAGTCCAATCGCGCCACCTGATCGACGGAAAGCGCGAGGCTCTCCAGTCTGTGTGGTTTGAACCCGGCCATCTGGACGGTAATCCGGTACTGTCCGGGAGGAAGAAAGGGAATCGTATACACTCCCGCTTCATTTGAAACTGCGTGCTTACTGATGCCGGTGTCTACCTTGGTCAGCGTAAGTCGGGATCCTTGAATAACGGCCCCAAGGGTGTCCGTGATTCTGCCCGTGACCTGCGCCGTCTGGGCCGAGCCTGTCGGCTCAACCGCAAGGAACAGACCAGAGAACAGGATTATCGTGAACACTTCGTGACGGCCTACGATGGGCACGTTCATGAATTTCCTCTGCCGGGAGTATTCCGCGACTCCAGGCGAAGTGATGATGATGATAAAAATAGTGACATGGTGGTTAGGCATCGTCAACGGTGAACCGCGCTCTGACCGATCTTCGGGGAGTTCCCATTACAATTGGGCCGGCCGGGCTCCGGCTCGTACCATCCGGCCGATTCGAGGATTCTTAGGGGTATGGTCGCTGTGCCTACAGAGAATTGCAGATTATAGTGACATCCATGTTGAAGACAGCTCTTGTGGGAGGGCTCTCCTGAGCCCGAGGGGTGCCTTAGCAGCAGCACCCCATCGCCCTCTGGAGAGGGCCTCCCACAACAACGGTCCGTTGAAGGGTGTCACTAGATTCTGCAATTCTCAATAAGACGGGGACGATCACGAGGACGAGGACGATCACGATGCCGGATAGGACCACGAACCCGACGGGGTTTAACCGGCAACGAGTTCCTCGAAGTCCTCCATGCTCGGGAGATCCGAGAGGTCGGCCAGGCCGAACTGGATCAGGAAATCCTTAGAAGTGCCGTACATGATGGGGCGGCCTACCACCTGCTTACGGCCCCTGGGGACGATCAACCCCCGTTCGAGCAATGTGCGGATGGAGGAGACGGAGCTGACCCCGCGAAGCTCCTGAATCTCCGGCAGCGTGATCGGTTGCTTGTAGGCCACCACGGCGAGGGTTTCCAGAGAGGCCAGCGGCAGCTTGGCCGAGGGCCGCGACCGCAGATAGGTGCGGATCTGTTCGTGGAACTCCGGGCGGGTGGAGAGGCGATACCCGCCTGCGATCAGGCGGATTTCGAGGCCGCTTTGTCGCGCATTGAACTCTTCTACCAGCTCGCTGACGGCGGTTACCACCAGATCACGATCGTGATCGGCGAGCACGGCGGCCAGTTGCGGCGCCGAGATGGGCTCGTCGGCTACGAATATGAGCGCTTCGATGATCGCTTTCAACTGCCGGAGGTCTTCGGTCATGACTTGGGGATAAGATTGGGAACCACGCGCAAAGCATAGATTCGCCCGTAAGCAATCTGCTGCACGAGACGAAGGAAGGTCTGGCGAACGAGTTCGAGCAGGGCCAGAAACGTGATCACCATCTCCCTTCGCGACCCGGCCCGTTCGAAGAGCTCATCGACTTCAATCCGGTCGCTGGAGGACAGGAGCTCACGGATCTGATCGAGTTTCTCCGCCATCGTGATCTCATCCCGGGCGATTTCCACCTGCAGGATCTCCTTCCGCCGCTCAAGCGCGCGTTGGAAGGCATTGAAGAGATCGAACGCGGTGGCCGACACTTCGGGATTGTGGTCGTCCGTCGGGAGGGGGCCGCGGACGAATACGCCCTGCTCCATCTCGGCCCGGGACCAGAGCACTTCGGCCGCCGCCTTGAATTTCTGATACTCGAGCAGGCGATCGACCAGTTCTCTCCGTGGATCGTCCTCCACCGGGGTGTCGGAGGCCGGGTCGCGCGGCAGCAGCATTTTCGACTTAATGTAGATCAGGGTGGCGGCCAGAACGAGGAAGTCACTTGCCACCGCCAGGTTCATCTCCTGCATCAGGCACAGATGCTGCAGGTATTGTTCCGTGATTCGGGCGATCGGAATGTCGTAGATGCTGACCTGTTCCTTCTTAATCAGATGAAGCAGAAGATCGAGCGGCCCTTCAAACCCTTCCAGCTGGACGCGGTAGGCAGGTTCGGACGATCGTTCGTTTTCCGTCTCTTCCCAGTCGTGGAGCGGTGATGAGTTCTCGTGCGTCATGGGCAGGCCGCAGGCATCAGCGCAGTAATTGGGTGATCAACCAACGGGCAGGAAGAAATATGTAACTGAAGATCCCGGTGAACATCATGGCGTAGAGTACCAGGAACCCGTAGGGGCGGAGTTGATCAAACGTGGCGGCCGCGTTGGGCGGAAGCAGGTGATAGAGCACCCAGTGACCATCGAGTGGAGGAATCGGAATCACGTTGAAGACCGCGAGCGAAACATTGAGAAAGAGCCCGGCCTGGAACATCTGAAACAGCGGGAGCGCCGTCTTCATGCCGAGCCAGCCGGGTTCGGATTCCACGCTGGTCAGCAGGATCTTGAGGAGGATAAGAAAGATTACAGCCAGCATGAGATTGCTGGCCGGGCCCGCCAGCGAGATCAGAATGTGGGAGCGCCGGACATTCCGGAGATGGGTCGTATTGACCGGGACCGGCTTCGCCCATCCGATGATCGGTATGCCGAACATAAAATTAATGATCGGGAATAAGACGGTGCCGATCGGATCGATGTGCTTAATCGGATTGAGCGTCACGCGCCCGAGATAGAGCGCGGTGGCGTCGCCGAATCGATTCGCCGTCCAGGCGTGCGCCGCCTCATGCAGAGAGAGTGAGAAAAGAAAAACGACAAACCAGATCAGAAAATCTCCAATATTACGTTCTGCCAACGTCTCTGCTCCTGTTGCCGGACCGCGTCCTGTCCGTCACTGCGCTCTACCAGAACGCATTCAGATACCCGTGGATGGCAAGCGGGATGCGATGCAATTCGCCCTGGGTGCTGGCAATCACCATGTTCCCCGCATCGTCAAAAACCAGGCCCACCGCACTACGACTGGCCACGACCATCTGCCTCTCGCCGGCGGGCGTGATCCGCAACACTCCGCGATGCCCGTGATGGCTGCAGGCCACGTACAACTGGCCTTCGGTGTCGAAGGCGAGCCCTTGAGGACGTCCAAGCCCGGTGACAAACTCCTCCACCGCGCCTTCGGGGGAAATCCTGTAGATCGACTCATTGCTGGAAGCGGTTGGGGCCGTGACATACAAACGGTCGTCCGGGCCGTAGGCGAGGTGGTAAGCCGAGACGCTGGGTTCGATCTGCGCGAAGGGCTGCACCTCACCGATTTCACTGAGGGCGAAAATGTTCCCGCTCCGATCTCCGACAAACATGCGTCCTCGATGGTCGAACGCCAGCCCGGTGCAGACGCCGAGTTCCCGCGCGAAAGCTTCCGCCTCCTTGAAAGGCGAGACCCGATAGACCACGCCGTCAAACCGGCTGGTGACGAACATCGTTCCCTCCCGGTCGAAGGCGATGGCGGTGGCATTCATGACATCGTGCAGAAATTCGCTCTTTTCCCCCAGCGGGGAAATGCTATAAACCGAGCACGGTACCTTCTGCCCCCGACTCCCGCTGAAGGTGACGTACATGTATCCGCTGTCGACGTCATAAGCGGGATTCGTTACCGGGTGGACGCGATCGACCAGCAGGCTGCCCGCGTAGAACGGCGCCGGATCGCTCGACTCGCCGCCGGATTCAAGCACGAGATCGGTCGGTTGCGCGAGCGTGCCCGGAACTTGGGGCACGGCGGCGATAATCCTGCCCGAGGAAGCGCTGACGATACGGCCCTGTACGTCGCCGAAGAGGACGCGGCAACTGCGAAAATCTCCGGTTTGGAAGTTTTCGGCCGATATCGTGATCTCGCCTCCTTCCATTCCCGCGGAGGGCACAACACGATGTATGAGAGGTTTCATCAAGGACCAAACCGACGGGAGACTCCCAACCGGAGCTTATATCACATCGGATTTATGCCAATCCAGATCCCTCCCGCCGCCAGCTTGCTAGGTCTCATGGTTGCAAATTGATGACCCGCAACCGATCACGGTGGTATAATAAGGGACGTTCGAATGGCATGGCTTGAGCGTGCCAGAGGAGGGGAAAGAGATCGGCACTGTTTACGGCAACGCGTTAGGACTCAAACACAGTCAGTTACGTCGCCTCGAAAAACTCTATCAACGAAGAGTCTCGCGAGATTTGATCATCTCCCCGGAGCTCTCGCGACAGATTACGGAGTTATCCAACGAAATCCATCGGCAGGTAGGGGTCTTGCTCGATCGCAAGGGCCATGTGGTTCACGTGGTCGTCGGGGACGCCCATGAGATTGTCCTGCCGGATCTGAAGGGTGTGCGCCAGTCCGGCTCCCGATTCTGCGGACTCCGGTGCATTCACACCCATCTCGGATCCGATCCGCTCAGCCGGGACGACCTCACGGACCTGGCGCTGCTGCGGCTCGACCTGATGGCTTCGATCGAAGTGCTCCCTAGTGGTCTGCCTGGTAAAGTACATGCGGCTCACCTGATGCCGCACGATCACGGCGTCACCGGCTCCGGGAATGGATCGGGCCCGAACTGGAATCTGATGTCGGCTCGATCGCCGCACGAGCTCGATGTCAACTTCGATTTGCTGATCGCCTCGCTCGAGGAGGAACTCGCGCGTCGCCGGAAGCCCGCCCACCGCGACGACCGGAGAGAGCGGGCCATTCTGG
>JACQTD010000155.1 GCA_016210985.1 Acidobacteriota bacterium | reverse complement strand
GTGTATGGCCTTCCCGTGGGCCGAGATGGACTGGCTGCCGGCATTAACACCGGTCTCGGGAACGATGGCCGTATCACCGGAGACGAGCCGGATGCGGTCTAACGAGACATCGAGTGCATCGGCGAGAACCTGCATCTGACCTGTGCATGTTCCGGGCCCGAACTGAACGCGGCTGGTGAAAAACGTCACGCTGTTGTCCTGCCCGATCGCGATCCAGCTGTCAACCTTATTCTTGTCCGGGTCGGCGAGCGTTTTTGCGGCAAGGGCTGCTTCCGCGTCGAGAGGGCACTCCGAGAGCACAGCGTCGGACTTGGTCAGCGCGTCCGCCGTGCCCGCGATCGACACACTGACGATCATCACGCCCATGCCTTTCAGAAAATCACGGCGATCAAATCGGGAATCCAGTCGACCGTTACTCAAAACGGGTTTACCGTTGTGCCGAGTGGCTATCGATTCCATGACTTGGTCGAACTCTTGTGGCGACATTATGTTCATGCTCATGCTTGCACCCCCTGTTGATACTGTTTGAGCGCCGCAAGGATCCTCGTGTGCGTGCCGCAGCGGCAGAGGTTGGCATCCAGCGCCAGCTTGATCTCGGCGTCCGTGGCCTTCGGGTTGTTATCGATGAAGACCTTTCCTTCCATGACAAATCCGTTTATGCAATAGCCGCACTGAGCGGCAGCTTTATCGATGAACGCCTGCTGGATCGGATGGGGATTGTCCCGGGTGCCAAGCCCTGACAGCGTAGTGATCTCAAAGGTCTGTACCGTGTCTACGGGAGTGATACATGACCGGACGGCGGTACCTTCAATAATCACCGTGCAGGCACCGCATTGACCAAGACCGCAGCCGAACAGCGGGCCGCCGGCCAGAATGTCATTGCGGAGCACATACAGCAGCGATGTCTGTGGGTCCACGTCGACCGTATGGGTGCGACCATTGACCTTCAGGTTGATAATACTCATGCTTTTTCTCCTCTCGTTGCTCATATCTAGGGGTTAATAAAATGGGAAGCGGACGCACCCGCTCCCGCACTTCTTGAGCTGCGTGGCCCGACCTCACGCCAGCGTGCCCAGCCACGAGTGGGTCGTATGGGTCGTAAAAGATACCCAACCCCACCTCAAATTTCAGGGCGTAAAACTTCTCATCGGCAGAACTACAGACAGAAAACTTCCCAGTTCAGTAGGAGATAGGCAATCCGGAGGCCAAACCAGAGGAAGCTAAGGTTCGGACGCTAACTCTTTCTTACTAAAAACTATCGGGACATCTCCGTCGAAGCCTCAGTGAAGGTGCCAGTGATTTGGTGCCAGCATTCCGGCATGCTGCCAGCCCTCCGTCATTTCGTGAAAAATACGTGGAATTTATCGGTTAGGGCGGAAGATTCCGAGTTTGCGCATCTTGAACTGTAACGTAGAACGTTTAATTCCGAGTTTTACGGCAGCACCCTTCGGACCCGATAGAACCCACTTGCACTGCTCCAAGGCCTCGAAAATGTGGCGTCGTTCGGCATCCGCCAAGGTCTCCGGGTCCTTCTGATCCACATGGGTGATTCGGAGTTTCACGTCGTCCAGTGGTATTTCCAGCACCGAACCGCGGGAGAGGATCACCGCCCGCTCGATCACGTTCTGGAGCTCACGAATGTTGCCGGGCCAGGAATAGTGGATGAGTCCATTCATGGAAGTGGAGGGGATGGTATCGATGCTCTTCGAATAACGGCGGGCATACTGCTCGGTGAAGTGTCTGACGAGCAGGGGAATGTCCTCCATGCGTTCGCGAAGGGGAGGGACCTGGATAGGGAAGACGTTTAGTCGATAGAACAGGTCCGCGCGAAACTTCTTGTCGTCAACCATGCCGGCCAGATCGCGATTCGTAGCCGCGATGATGCGCGTATCAATACGCACGGTCCGCTGGCTTCCGAGGGGCTGGAACTCCCGTTCCTGAATGACCTGAAGCAGTTTGGGTTGCAACTCGACAGGGATGTCTCCCACTTCATCGAGGAATATCGTACCCTGATCAGCGATCTGGAACCGGCCTGTATGGCGAGACACCGCGCTCGTGAAAGCACCCTTCTCATGTCCGAACAGCTCGCTTTCGAGTAACCCGTCAGGGATGGTGGCGCAATCAACCTTCACAAAGGGCTTCGCGCATCGCACGCTATGCTGGTGGATGGCGCGGGCGAACAACTCCTTGCCGGTTCCGGTCTCGCCGTACAACAACACCGTCGAGTCCGTTGCCGCCACGGCCTCAATCTGGCTCAGCGTTCTTCGGAGTGCGGTGCTGGTACCTACGACCTCATCGAACCTCAATTCATGGCGGATCTCGTCTTCCAGATACAGCTTCTCCCGCGCCAGTTGATCCTTGAGATTCGCGATCGTTTGATAGGAGATGGCATTCTCCAGAGCAATGACGACCTGTTTGACAATATCTGAGAGGAAATTGACGTCATCCCGGTTGAATCCGTGTTCCTTTGCGAAACGGAGCGTCAGCACGCCGAGGCTGCCATGCCGACCCACCAGTGGAAAACAGCAGAACGACCGTACTCCGTCGGCTTGAGCATCTCGTTGTTCTTCGGGAGTCAGGTCGGTCTCGTCGACACACTCGACTAACTGAAGCTCGCGCGTGGTAAAGGCCCTGCCGACCGTTGTCCCTTCCATAGCATATTGAAGGTTCCCTGGCGCCGGTGGATCATGCCCCCCGCCACCCTCCCATATCCGCAAGTGCGCTCCATCAGCATCAGGGAGGGCCACTTCAACGCCGTGGCAGTCCATCAGCCTTCGAACGATCGAGGGAATGACCCGGACAAGGTCCCGGAGCTCCAAATTGGAGGTGATCCTGTTTGTAAGCTCCAAGAGTAACCTCAACCGGTCTTTTTCGCGTCGCAGTTCCGTCTGAGTTCGTCGAATCTCCTCGTTGTTGAGCGTCGCATCTATGGCGAGAGCCGTCTGATGGGCGACCAGTCGCAGAAACCGGACCTCTTCGCTCGAATAGCCGTGAGCCTTCTGCCACCCGACGCTGAACCCTCCAAGCCTGCGGTAGGGTGTGCTGAGCGGCAGGATGCAGAACGATTGAACGCCAAACTTCCTCAGAACCTCCGTCGCCTTCGGGAATCGGGACTCGGCGTCCAGAAGAGGAATCTCGATCGACTGTTGATTCTGATAGACCGTCCAGGTCATGGTCTCTTCCGGACTCGTAATGACAGGCAAATCGACCATCAGTTCACCATTGGATTCCATGAGGTAGGGGAGGACTTGATGAAGGTCGGGATCGTAAAAAGAAATCGCGAGGAAATTGAAGTCGAGAAGGCGGTGGAGTTGCTCTGCCAGCACCGGCACCAAGGCCTTCGGTGAATCATATCGGATCAGGCTCTCCGAGATGCGGAAGAGCGCCTCGTAACGATCCGCCACATTGAAGCGGGGTTCGGTCTGCGGGGAAGACGCCATACCAGGTAATAGGCTCGAACTGAGGCTATCAATCGTGCCTTCCGGGTGTCAAGTCTCAACCGGACTCGGGCCTTGGTCGTCACCTTTTCGAAGGAACCGGGTGAAGGCGAACGCTGTAGGGAGTGGCGGCCCTGCCATTGGTGGCAACTTAAGACCTGCCCATCGTTGGTCGCTTGGAGGTATGCCTTTGAAGCCCGCCGTGGAGCGGCGACGGATATTAGCCCCGGGTGAAGTCCGCCAAGTCGTTATGGCGGACGGAACCCGGGGTAGAGATAGGACAGAGAGCATCGCGCCCCGGCGGGGCGCAGGACGAGTGACGAGTCATCCATCAGCCCGCACACAGATACACTGGTTGTTCCATCTAGCCGGGCTTCTGTCAATCGATCGCCGCATCCCTGTCCGTGGCCCCTCCGGGGCCAGACACCCCCTTGGATCCATCTCCCCGGGTTCCGCTACGCTCCACCCGGGGCTTCCATGAGAAGGCCTCTTGTCAAGCCCGACGTGGCGGGCCGCCTTGCTACTTCAACCGACGATCCAACCTCTCACATCCAAACGCCGTCGTACGTTGAGCCGGGTGCTCCGGTGGATTCCAGACTCAACGGTCC
>JACQTD010000154.1 GCA_016210985.1 Acidobacteriota bacterium | reverse complement strand
CCGGCTTCCGGCAGGCCGCGATCCATTACCGACTCCAGAATCGATGACTCGTTGTGCCTATGCTCTACCTGACCATCACGAAGGGGCTGCGATGACCTTCCAGGGACTTGCGTCCGCACACTGAATATAAACCCATTGAGGTGAGTTGAGGAGGAAACATGTTCATGAACAGGAGTGAAACGAATCTGATGAGCGGCCGGCGGTCAGATCGATCGAGGTCGGCCGAAGGTTCACTGATCGGAAGTGGTCACGATAATCGCAACCTCCACCCATGGCGAAAGTCGATGCCGCTTATCTGGATCCTCTTCTGGTTGGCACTGTTGGGGCCAGCCACGCGAGCATCTGATATCGTCAGTGCCGGTACCGGCCTTTGGGACGCGCCCTCCACATGGAAGGGGGGCATGGTTCCCGGAGCGGGCGATCATGTCTTCGTTGAAGCCGGCCATTCGGTGAGCCTGATGTCCGATCAGTTCTGCGCCGATTTGAATTTGCACGCCGTCGGCGGGCAGAAACGGCTGGTGACCGGTCCCTTCAGGCTGCAAGTCGGCGGAAAATTAAGGGCTTTCACGGGCGCGGCACCAGGGGCCGGGACATCATCGCTGCCGTCGAGCCCGGGCTGGATCGACACCGCCGGCGGCGGAAGGATCGTGGCCGTGGGCAACAGCCGGGCGCTCACCCTCGCAGGGGAATGGGGGGCGAATCCCCCCGGCTGGAATCTCGTCATCGCGGCGGCGCCGCGTCAGACGTTGACGTGCAACACGGCGCTCAAGGCCGGGAACATACAGGTGGTATCCGGCACGCTGGCGATGAACGGAGCCCTGCGGCTGGCCCCTGACCACGGGAGCGTCGGCAGCGGCTCAGTAGCTGTCGAGGCCGGGGCAGTGCTGCAATTGGGGTCCAACGCGTCGATTCAACGTGTGGCGGCCGCGAGTCTCACGTCGCACTGCGGTTCGGTACTGATACGTGGAACCCTCTCCTTTCCAGGAACGGTGGGACCCATTGGGGCCGCCCGCGTCGAATTCTCCGGTACCGTCGAGTACACGGCCGCCTCTGCGCAGACCCTGGTGACCAGGGGAGGCAATGCCGCCGGCGCCGAGCCATCCCAGTACATGGATCTGAGGATCGGTGGCTCGGGCGCCAAGTCACTCGGTGTTCCAACTCAGATCGACGGCACGCTCTCGGTTACCGGTACAGCGAGTCTGTCGGCGGGAGGTCATGCCTTGTTCTATGGGGAAGCGTCAACGCTCGAGTACTCGGGAACGGAAGCCCAAGAGACTTCCGATGCGGAGTTTCCTCCAACGGGCGGCCCTCGCCATCTCAGGATTGCCAACCCGGCCGGTGTCACCCTGCATGCCTCGCGCATGGTGGGTGGGGTTTTGGCGCTGGTTGTGGGGGACCTGATCGCCGGTCCGAATGTGCTAACTCAGGGGGGTACCTCCACGGGTAGTGGAGATGTGGTGGGTACCGTACGCCGCTTCGATTTGGGCCGCACGCCGAGATCCTTTGGGAATCCTCATAACACCATCACCTTTGAATCCGACGTGGCCCCGTCATCGATGGACGTGAAGTTGATCAAGTCCTCCCCGGCTGGATTCGCCCAGGCTGTACTTCGCACCTATGTGATGACGCCTCAGGGTGGGGACGAAGCCATTGGGACGATTCGGCTTCGCTATCTGGACGGGGAGCTTAATGGAAACAACGAGGCCGGTCTGGCTCTCTTCCGATTTGATGGACAGCAATGGATCTTGCATCAGAAAACCGATGCCGATGAGACGGAGAACTGGGTCCAATGCACGGGCCTCAGGCCTTCCTCGTCCTGGACGATCTCCAGCTCGACCATCCCGGCCGTGGTGCTGGTGCACCTCTTCGCCGTGATTGACCGGGACACGATCGTGCTCCACTGGGAGACGATCGATGAATCATCGACGGCAGGCTTCAACATTCTCAGTTCGGCAGGCGGGAACGATGCCGCCACGTGCGTCAATCGGGAGGTGATTGAAGCGCGTGCCTCGGGCCTTCATGAAGGCCTACGGTACCGCTATCGGGACAGGACGCCCCCGAGTGCCGGGCAACGGCGATACTGGCTGGAACGGGTTCTTATCAATGGGAGCAGAGAGGTCTATGGGCCTGTCGGCCCGGGTGGATCGTAATCGGCCTCGTCCCTGTACGCTCAGGGATATCCGGCCGCAATCAATTCGATGGGGTGGATTACCTGTAGGGCCAGTCCGCGCTGTTCCGCGCCGCTGGCGATTTGCATCAGGCAGCCGGGGTTGCCGGTGAGGATCAGGCGGGATTGAGACTCCGCGATCTGGTCAAGCTTGCGGCTGAGTATCTGATCGGCCAGATCAGGCTGCGTCAGGTTATAGATACCTGCGCTGCCGCAGCAGGTTTCTGATCCCGGAAGCGGGATGACCGTGACCCCGGGCAATTGCCGGACGAGTTCCAGCGGCGCCGTCTTCACGCCCTGGCCGTGATGGAGGTGGCAGGGCGCATCGTAGCTGACTTTGACGGGCACATTCCTGGGTCCCGCCGAGAATTCCGTGACGGTGAGGAACTCGCAGATGTCCCGCACCCGCGCGCTGAATCGGGAGGCGCGTGTACGGTAATGTTCGTCGTCTTCGAGCAGTTCACCGTACTGTTTCAACATCGCCCCGCAGCCGGCGGCGTTGACGATCACCGGCGTGGTCGAGTCACCGTTCATGAACAGATCGAGGTTCTTCCTGGCCAGGACACGTGCGGTCTCCCTATGCCCGGCGTGGGCATGTAGCGCTCCGCAGCAGACCTGTTGACGCCGGTATTCAACCCGCCATCCGTTCGCCGACAACGTCTTCACCGTGGCCTGGTTCACGTGTGAAAACAGTTCGCGCATCACACAACCGGCGAAGAGATCTACTGTTCCTCGAGCCCCGTCCCGGGGACGCTCGGAGGCCGGTCGAGGGTCGCCACTACCGTTACCTGGGCCGCGCGCCGGCAGGGGCGTGGGAGCAGTTGACCTCAGGAGCGAGACCGCCTTTCGCACCTGCCGGGAAAAGGGCAGATCATCGCTGGTGGAGGTCGAGAGCAATTGAAGGATGCCCGCGCCCCGGATCCAGCGGGCAGGGCGCAAGAGCCACCGGAGTCTGGATGGAGAGGTGAAGAGATGCTGGAGGACGAAGTCCAGCAGCCGCTCCCCCGAACTCCGCCGAGCCGGTGAGGCCCGCAGGATTTCCGCTCGGGCCTGTTCGAGCAGCAAACCGTACCGGACGCCCGATGGACAGGCGGTTTCACATGCGCGACAACCCAGGCAGCGATCGATGTGCTGCTTGAGGGTCGCCGCCACGGGCAGTCTTCCTTCGAGAACGGCCCTCATCAGATAGAGCCTTCCTCTCGGAGAATCATTCTCATTGCCCAGTTCCAAGTAGGTCGGGCAGGCGGACAGACAGAGACCGCAGTGCACACATGCCGTCAGCTTCTCGTATTCCATACGACGATCAGGCCAGCAGGCGCAGCGGCTGAAGGTGGGCAGGGGCGACCGGACTCGGGTACGGCACTGGACGCCGTGAACGCTCGGGCACGGTCATGGGAAGTCCCAGCGTTACATGCAGTGACTGGAAGTAAACGCTGACCAGATGCCTGGCGCGCCCCAGAGACGAAATGGAGGCGTCGGCGCCGATTCGGGTACGAGCCTTCGCGAGTTGTATCTTCGTGTCGAAGAGCGCTGAATACCATCGCACGTCCCCTCCTTGTTCTTCAAGGAAGGGGATGGAGAAACTGAATGGAAACCCCGGAGTGAGACACCTGCCCGTGGATATGAATGCGGCCTCGCCCGCGTCGTACACGGTCAGGCTCCATTTGCGTTCACGAAATTCAACGCCGAATCGCTTCAGGTGGCGAGGGGCTTCGAGGGGATTGAATCCGCCGTGCAACGCTTTTTCATTATTCACAAACACGTGGCTGACATGGAAGCCCGACCGCACTCCGTACCCGACAAAGCCCGGAAAGACGATCAGCTCGTCATAGGGGCCCACGGGTGACGAATCATAGTGGGTGCCGTAAAAGCCTCCCAGCGTATATCCCGGGATGACGCTCTTGATGTCGTAAACTGCCGGGACGATCGACTGCACGCTCGATACCCTGAAGAGACAAAGAGTGCAGAAACCACGACCCTTGAGCTCCCACATCCCTGAATTCGACTTGGGCATTCGTTGCAAGGGGGTGTCCCGGGGTCAACCTAACACCCCAAACCGGCATCCAAAGCATAGATTTTCTATCAGATGCAGTCCTGCTCGCAAGGGGAATTCAGGAACGAGGCTCCGGGCGGTAATGCGGCAGCCTTGATTTCTTGCGTCTGAAGCCACACCGACCCTCATCTTGCATTCAAGCGCTCCTCTGCCCCCATCGGGAAGCCGACCTGCGCCAAATCGCCAGCTATTCGGATGATTTCGCCCAACTCGGCAGGGTTACCTGGCCCAGCCGGGACCGATCTCGGGAACAACCCGGTGCTCGCTAGAGTCCTAACTCCAAGTACCACAGCCTTCCATACACGGCCGATCGTTCTCGACGCATGCTGAGCGTTTGGCACGACGATTGCGACTCGTTAGCGACGTGGAACTCCGGGAGGAACCGTGTTTCTCCTGGAAGGGAGTTCGGTGGCCTTCCTTAAAAAACGATCTCACGGGTGTCATCGGATCCTCGTTGTGGAAAATTCATAATACCAAGGAGAAGCCAATATGCTTAGGATTACCGTCTCGATCGTGCTGAGGTCAATGCTTTGCGTTCTCATGCTGACCACGGTCCAAGCTCAGACGAAGACCACCGGCGCCGATGAATTGAATGCGAAAGAACCCAGGGCCCCCGCGGTTGTTCGATCAGAAGGACTCGAGAAGTCCTCATCCGTGGAAGCACTCGAATCCCGGATTCGCGCTCACCAATTGGAGATTGCGGAACTCACCGAGCGCATCAAGCAGCTCGAGTCCCTGGTTGGGACCTTCACGGCGACCCGATCGGTGCCCGTCCCCGGTCTGGCGCAACCCGATACGCCGGTTGTAGCTTCGGCGAATCCCTCGACGGCATCGCTACCTGTTCCGCCATCATCCTCCCGCGGATCCCAGAGGGCGCCCCGGGAATTGCTGCCGGATATCGGGCAGATCGGAGCTGAGATCGGGCTTATGGTGGGAGTCTCACAGAATCCCTTCCAAGCCGATCAAGGCTTCCTGGCCGGCGGCTTCATTGATCTGCCGTTGAAACAGCTTCCCGGAGGAAAGCTTTCCTATGAAATCATGGTTAATGTGCAGCGCGGAATCACCAACACCACGACCACCTCGGGCGTAGTGGCGCTGGTGAACAGTGCCCTGAATAGTGCGCTGGGTACCCCCCCAAGCGTCAATAATCTGTTGGGGCCGCTGCCGGTCACGAATAAGGTGAAAGAGCGAATGACGGTACTCACCGTGGTGCCGGCCGCCTTCAAATACACTGTCACGTCGCTGGACCGCTACAATTTCCGTCCCTACGTCGTAGCCGGCCTCGGGACGTACGTGACCCTTACGACGCAACGCACGATCGATTTTGACGCTCACAAGTACATCAGCGATCCGGGCATCGCCAATCTGGTGAACAGCCTTCTGAATGGGCCGCAGGTGGCGGGACTGGCTCCTGCAGCGCCTGAACTGCGCGCGCGCGGCCTCGCGGCGGGCCAGGGAGATCTTCGATTCGGATTGAACGTGGGCGGGGGAGCGGAATTCCGGCTGACACCGAAGTTCTCGATCGGAATCGACTATCGGTTCAACCGGATCGAAGGCACAAACAGCACGTTTTCATCGTTCGCGGCCAAGCCGACCATCCACTTCTGATGCCGGTCTCGATGATGGACAACCGTCAAGCATCTCACCCCGGGTGAGATGACGCGAGTGATCAACCAGTGGAGGTGTATCATATGGACGTACAGGAATTCATGGTGGCGTTAGGATCAAAAACCCGAAGGCGCCTGATCCAGGCCGGCGCCATGGCTGCCGTGAGCCAGGCGATTGCGCTGCCGGCGGCGGTGGAGGCCGCCGATCGGGAGCAATTCCCTGAAGATCTCACGATTCTCAACGTCGCGCTCGGGCTCGAGCACCAGGCCATCGCCGCCTACCAGGCGGCTGCGGAGAGCAAGCTGCTCTCCGGATCCACGCTTGAAATGGCGCTCTGTTTCCAGGCCGATCACAAGCGTCATCGGGATGTGATCGTTCGATTAATCGAGCGTTATCACGGATCAGCCGTGGAGGCCAAACCGACCTACGACTTTGGTTCGATCAAGGCCGCAGGCGATATTCTCGAGCTTGCCCATCGGCTGGAACAGGGGGCGGCGGACGCCTATCTGGCCAACGCCGCGAAGCTTCAGAACACCGTTATTCTTAACGAAGCGGCTGGAATTCTTGCGGATGAAGTTCGGCACGCCACCGTCTTCAAACAAGCTCTGGGCCTCTCCGTCACGGAGCGGTCGAGATCTTAGAGCCAGGGAGGTCCTACGATGGACGAGAAAAGTCAGCTGTTTGTCTCCCGCCGCGATGCGCTTCGAACGCTGGCGCTGGCCGGCGGAAGCGGACTGGCGGCGATCATGATCGCAGGAGGCCGTCAACCGGTCTTCAGCCAGTCGGTCGAGGGCGACCTGGCCATCCTGACGGCCGCGCTATATCTGGAGCATGAAGCGATTGCCGCCTATCAGGCCGGCGCCGAGAGCGGCCTGCTGCCGGCGCCGATCGTCAAGGTCGCCATCGCATTCCAGGGCGACCACAAGTATCACCGCGACGGGATTGCCGGCGCCATTCAAACGCTGGGAGGGGTGCCGGCTGAAGCCGAGCGCAGGTATCGCTTTGGCGCGTTGCGGACCGATACCGACATCCTGAAGCTGGCGAGGAGGCTTGAACAGGGCGCTGTAGATGCCTATGTGACCTTGGCCTCCAACATACAGAATCGAACCGTTCTCGATTTCGCCGCACATGTGCTCGCCGATGAGGTGCGGCACGTTACGGTGCTGAAGAACGCGCTGGGTTTGCCCAACTACTGATCGCCCGGTTAGACGATTGCGGCGGAAGCGGCTCCCTTCGAAGGGGCTGCTTCCGCCTTCCCAGCCATCGGATCGGGCGGGGAGGTTATCATGCCGACCAAACGACTGAAGGAATTCTTGGACGACCAAGGGGTCAAGTACGTCAGCCTGGCCCATTCCAAGGCTTACACGGCACAGGAGATTGCGGAATCCGCGCACGTGCCGGCCAGGGAACTGGCCAAAACGGTTATGATCAAGATCGACGGCCGGATGGCGATGGCCGTCCTTCCGGCGTCATTTCGGGTGGACTTTGACCGGATCAAGGAGAGTGCGCGAGCCGAGCGGGTGGAACTCGCCGGGGAGCAGGAATTCAGGGAGCTGTTCCCCGAGTGTGATGTGGGCGCCATGCCCCCGTTTGGGAATCTGTACGGCTTGGATGTCTTCGTCGCTACCCCGCTGACCGAGGACGAGGTCATTGCCTTCAACGCCGGATCCCACACCGAGTTGATCAAGCTTGCTTATGCCGACTTCGCCAGGCTGGTGAGTCCCCGGGTGTCGGATTTTGCTTACAAGTATCGGCCCCATGTGGGTTGATGGGCATGCGGCAACGGGGCGCCGTTGTTCTATAATCCCGGAGCATGAAGAAGAATCACTTTACTGAATTTGTCAAGAATCGCTTCCCCGGTCACCCGAATTCGCTGACCGATCGCGAACGGCGGGTGCTTCATCATTTGACGGAGCGGCGGCACATCAGCCGTAATATCGGCGCCGAGTTCGAGCAGAGGCTGACGTTCGGTCAAAAGGTCTCCGACCGGGTCGCGGCGTTCGGCGGCTCCTGGGGGTTCATCTTCATTTTCTGCTCAATCGTGATCTGCTGGGTCCTGCTCAATTCGTATCTGCTCGCGCAGCGCGGGAAGTCTTTCGACCCCTATCCCTTCATTCTGCTCAATCTTTTTCTGTCCATGCTGGCGGCATTGCAGGCCCCGGTCATCCTGATGTCGCAAAACCGGCAGGCGGCGAAGGATCGCATGGATGCTGCGCACGATTACGAAGTCAACCTGAAGGCCGAGTTGGAGATCATGGCGCTACACGACAAGCTCGATGGCCTGCGTGACCAGCAATGGGGCGACCTGGTCTCCCAACTTCAGGAGCAGAAGCGTCTTCTGGAAGCATTGACGGGGCAGGCTTCGGAGAAGGGAAGAACCTGAAGGGCCGTTCTTCTCGGGACGCGCACTCGTGAAGCTGTGAAGGAATTGGTTTCGCCGTGGGCGCTTAGACCGAAGCTCCCTTCGATAACAGCAGGATTTTAGCCCGAAGTTCCCCGGCCAGTGGCCGCGGAACTTCGGCTGAAGGCCGAGAGATTCACCAGGCTCGAAGAGCCGGCAGAAAGCCTGGTGTCCCGCTTACCACGAACCTCTCCAACGAGTCGCCGCTTCTGCCGGCTCTTCGAGCCTGCACGATCCTTTCCTGTCGAGCCCCGACCTGACGGTTGGGGCCTGGAGTTTGTACATAATCTCCGCGACTCCGTGTTGGGAAGCGTGAAGGATCAGGCCTATCCTGATGTGCCGAGGATTAAAGAGGCCCTTCGTTGCGGGTCCCATCGTGCGACACCAAGCGTTCGGCGACCTCATGGCTTCTCTTGCCGCCCGGTGGAAACGAGGGTCCGGTTGGCCGCTGGCGGCAGCCGCGGGTTGAACCGCCGGCCTACATCGAACGGTAAGAGCTTGCTTGCACCTCGTGGCAACGGGGTGGTGCACCATCTGCCTGAGGCCGCGGCTACCCACGCACGGCGGCTGGCGGTTGGGCCCGTGGCTCCCGCCAACGGGCACTGGAGTTGCTACATTTTGACCGGTGCCTTTGGGCTGGGACTGGAGTTTCGATACTTATCTGTCGAAGTACAATACCGGACCGGCGTTTGCCGCTCGCGGATTTCCCGAACCGTCTTCAGACGGCTTCTGGAGTTTCTACATTT
>JACQTD010000152.1 GCA_016210985.1 Acidobacteriota bacterium | reverse complement strand
GTTCACACCGGCCCCACAGGGACCGGCCTAAATGCCCTTCGGGTAAGCCGTGTCAACACGGCTGATGCCGGTGAAGCCGTCTGAGCTTGGCAGTGATTCACCCGGCTTCCACCAGGTGCAAAATGTAGAAACTCCAGGGAACTACGAACGGGTTCGTAGTTCCGCCTTAAGACGGCGGCGGGTGCTGCAGCATTGACACCAACGTCCGAATTGGAAATACTTCGGCGGCACTGCCCGGTGGACATCCCCGGACAGTGATGCAGCTTCGGAGGGGTGCGAGAGAGGCCGATTCGGACGGTTTGCTAAACCGTTGTAGGGGCTAAAACCTCTACCGTGGGTTCGAATCCCACCCCCTCCGCCACTTTCCCCGGTGTTGATCCCGAGCCATCGACAACGTCCCTCCCCGATTCGCTACTGGCCCCGGAAGGCGACAGCCGAACCGTTCCGTCCGTGTGAGGCCAGCTCTTGAGTTCGGAGCAGCAGGTCGACCCAACATCGCCGACCCGGCCGGTACGGGTCCGCTTCGCGCCGTCCCCTACCGGGTACCTGCACGTCGGAGGCGCCCGCACAGCGCTGTTTAACTGGCTGTTTGCCAGAAAGACCGGTGGCCGGCTGATTCTGCGGATCGAGGATACGGATCTCGAGCGGTCTTCCGAAACGATGGTGACCGGCATCCTCGATGGGTTGGAATGGCTGGGGCTTGGTTGGGACGAGGGCCCATACTTTCAATCTGAACGGCTCACCCGTTACAGCGAAGTGGCGGCACGGCTGATCGAGAGGGGCGAGGCCTATCCATGCTTCTGCGCTCCAGGTGAATTGGCTTCGAGGAGAGCGGAAGCCACGGATAGGAAGCAGACCTGGAAGTATGAAGGTATCTGCCGCTCGCTGCCGCGGGCCGAAGCGGCGGCCCGGCTCGCTTCAGCCGAACCCGCGGCCATTCGATTCAAAGTTCCTGCTTCGGGCTCGCTCACCTTTACCGACCACATCTTCTCCCGAATTACCACCGGGTACGAGCAAATCGAGGACTTTGTGCTCCTCCGGTCGGACGGACACCCTACCTACCACCTCAGCGTCGTCGTCGACGACATCGATATGGGGATCACCCATGTGATCCGCGGGGCCGACCACTTGCCGAACACACCGAAACAGATCCTGTTGTACCGGGCGCTCGAACAGCAAAGTCCTATCTTTGCGCATGTCCCCCTGATCCTCGGACGCGACAAGTCGAGGTTGTCCAAACGCCACGGAGCGACGAGTGTGACGGCCTACCGTGAGATGGGCTTCCTCCCGGAAGCCTTCCGGAACTTCCTGGCCCTGCTCGGGTGGTCGCCGGGAAATACGGATCAGGAGATTTTCGGCGCCGGGGAGCTGATCGAGGCCTTCTCGCTCGAGGGCATCAGCCGGTCCAACGCGGTCTTCAACCTCGAGAAGGCCATGTGGATGAATGCGCAGTATATGGCCCGATCGCCCACCGCCGTCCTCAGCCGCGAATTGGAGCCGTGGCTTCGCGAGCGTGGACTCTGGGAGCCGGAATTCGCAGCCGAAGGCGCAGCACGATTGCATGCCGTGGTCGATCTGCTGAAGTCGAGAGCCCGCTCACTGGCCGACCTGGCTTCGGCCGCCCGGCCGTACCTTTCACCGAGCTTCGAACTCGAACCCGCCGCCGTGGAGAAGAATCTGCGCCGGCATGAGCAGTTGAAGGTGCTGATCCCGGAGCTGGCCGATCGGTTGGCGGGGCTTTCGTCCTTCGATCTTACGACCACTGAGGCGGCCCTGCGCGAATTGGCCGACGAGCGCGGCGTCAAGGCGGGACTGCTGATCAATGCGGCACGGACCGCGCTCACCGGCAGCGGCGCCACACCCGGCATCTTCGACGTCATGGTTTGTATCGGAAAGCCGGAAGTCGTCCGGCGGCTTCGCGACGCCGTCCGGTTGATCGCATGAGATGACCCGCGGGTTCGGGTCCTTTGTACCGGTCCGGTACTCCTCCCGCGGCGCTCCGGCAGGGACCCGCGTCCTTAATCCGAACCCTGTCGACTTTGCCCGGCGGCTTGGCCGCGTGATATACTTATCAAGCTCATAAGAAAATGCAATCGATTCTGTAAAGGGTGGTATCTGTATGTCGGGACATTCTAAATGGGCGTCGATCAAGCATAAGAAAGGCGCGCTGGATGCCAAGCGCGGGAAGATCTTCACCAAATACATTCGGGAGATCGCTGTGGCTGCGCGCTTCGGAGGCGGGGATCCCGCCACCAATGCCAGGCTGCGCAAGGCCATTTCCGACGCCAAGGCGCAGAACATGCCCAATGAAACCATTCAGCGGGCGATCGATCGTGGAACCGGGAAACTCGAAGGCGCCCAGTACGAGGAAGTGACCTATGAAGGTTACGGGCCCGCCGGCGTCGCCATCATGATCGAAGCGATGACCGACAGCCGGAACCGCACCGTTTCCGAACTCCGGCATCTCCTGGCCAAGCACCAGGGAAACCTTGGCGAAAGCGGGTCGGTCGCCTGGATGTTTCACAAGAAGGGTTCGATTACGCTCGACCAGGGAGCCTTCACGGAAGATGAGATCATCGGCCTGGCGATCGAGGCCGGGGCGGAAGATGTGCAGCACCAGGGAGAATCGTTCGAGATCATCACCGCGCCCGTGGATTTTGATGCCGTCCTGGAAGCCGTGAAGTCGAAATCGCTCGAGCCTACTTCGGCCAGCGTTACGATGGTTCCGCAGAATTACGTGAAGGTCACCGGAAAGGACGCCCAGTCACTGCTCAAGCTGATGGAAGCACTCGATGATCATGACGACGTCCAGCGCGTCTCGGCCAATTTCGATATTCCCGCGGAGGAGATGGAGCAGGCGGCCAGCTCCTGAGGTACGGCTCCGGAGACTTCAGGTTCGGGATGCGGGAGGGACATCGGCGGCCTGGGATGGGCCGTTTCCGGAATTGAGTCCGGCCTGACGGGCGCACTCTCTGAGCAGGTCGAAAAGGCCCCGCACATGCTCCTCTCTCGTTCGATGGCTGATCACATTGATCCTGAGCGCCGTTTTCCCTTTCAACCGGGTCGTGGAGATCCACGCTCTGCCTGATTCAACCATCCTTCGCTGGATTTCGTTATTGACCTGATCGATCTTCCGCTCGGTCATTCTTCGCTCCGCTCCCTGCGAGGAGGCCATTTCCTCCCCCAGCGCGGCGGAGGTATACCGGACGCAGAGTATTCCCAACTCAACCCGGTTCATGACCGTCCAGCCTTCCTCCGACTGAAAGAGATCCCGAAGCAGCAGGCAGAGCCCGATCTGACGCTCGATCACGGACCGGTACCATTCGAATCCCTGATGCCGCAGGGAGAGCCAGATCTTCAGGGCGTCAAAGCGGCGGGACCCCAGGATGCCGAGCTGAAAGAAATTGAGCGTTTCTTCGCCGTCGGCGGTCTTCTGCGGGATGTACGAGGGCTGCAGGAAGAAACTATCACGGAGGTGCTGTCGATTCTTGACCAGGATCGCGCCGGCGAGGTTGGGCACGAAGAGCCACTTGTGCGGATCCATGGTCACGGAATCGGCCAGCTCGATTCCCGCGAGGAGATGCGGCCATTTCTGCGAAAGCGCAGCCGGACCGCCATAGGCGGCGTCCACGTGATACCAGAGATGATACCGGCGGGCGACATCGCCGAGTGCGGTCAGCGGGTCAACGTTTCCGGTGCTGGTCGTCCCTGCGATGCCGATCAATCCGCAGGGCTTGTATCCCTCCGCCAGATCCCGCTCGATGGCCGAACAAAGCAGATCCACCCGTATTCTGAAATGATCGTCCGAGTCGATCTTGCGAAGATGCCGTCGGCCGATCCCCACCAGGTCGGCCGCCCGGTCCAGCGAGAAGTGTCCCTCTTCAGAAGCATAAAAGGTAGCCGGGCTCCCCAGGGCGGTAATGCCCCGCTCGGCGACTTCGGGGAACTTCCAGGTGAGGGCGAGCTTGAACGCGGTTACGTTGGCCAGCGTTCCCCCGGTCGTGAGCGTACCGAAGGCCGTCGGCGGGTATCCCAGCAGGCGGCACAGCCACTCGATCACCTGCCTCTCGATTGTGGAGGCCGCCGGCGATTGTCCCCACGCGCCGCAATTCTGATTGAGCGCTCCAGCCAGAGTCTCCGCGAAAACGCCGATGAGGGTAGGGGCGGGATTGATCAGTCCATAGTAGTTCGGGCTCGAGATGTGAATGGAGTTCGGTACGATCTTGTCCCGGAACTCGGCGAGCAATGCGAACGGATCCTCCGCGGTCTCAGGCCACGAGGTGGAGATCTCGGCTTCCAGCGTGCCCGGATCCGTGCCGGGCGAGACCCGGGACGTCTCCACCAGTCGGACGTAATCAGCTACAAGGTTGGCGACCGCGTAACCGAATTTTTCAATCTGATCGTGAGTCCAATCGGGCATGGGCATCCCGGAGCGGAAACCGGAAGGCTAAGGGGATTCGAATTCCATTCCCGCGCGGTGTGCGCCCGAATGCTCGTCTACCCGGTAGCGCTCCAGTTTGCGATACAGGGTCTTCCGGCCGATGCCGAGCACCCGGGCGGCCTTGGTCTTGTCCCCCTTCATCATCTTCAGGGTCTCGAGAATCATGGTTCGCTCCACCTGGTCCATGGTGGCTCCGATCTCAAGCTCCACCGTCGGCTTGGCGCTCTCGTGATCCGCTCCCCGGATGGCCTCCGGAAGATCGTTGGCAGTGATCATCTGCCCGGTGGCGAGGATGACCGACCGCTCGACGGCATTCTCGAGCTCGCGCACGTTGCCCGGCCAGTCGTAATGCTGCAGAAGCTGCATCGCCTTTTCCGAGATGCCGGTAATCGGTTTGCCCGACTTGCGCTTATAGTGATCGAGAAAATGGAGGACCAGGGGCCGGATATCCTCCTTCCGGTCCCGCAACGGCGGGAGCTGAACCGGGTAAACATTCAGCCGGTAGAATAGATCCCGCCGGAACTTGCCGGCCTCGACCGCCTTGGCGAGGTCGATATTGGTAGCCGCGATGACGCGCACGTCGGATTTAATCACCTGGTTGCCGCCCACGCGGGTGAATTCACCGTCCTGAAGGACGCGCAGGAGCTTCACCTGCGCGCTGGCGCTCATTTCGCTGGCCTCATCCAGGAACAGGCTGCCTCCGTGGGCTTCCTCGAACTTTCCGATCCGTTTCACCCGCGCATCCGTGAAGGCTCCGCGCTCGTGACCGAAGAGTTCCGTCTCGAGCAGCGTCTCCGGCAGCGCGCCGCAATTGATCTTCACGAACCCGTGATCGGCTCTTCGGCTGTTGTAGTGGATGATGTTGGCAATCAATTCCTTTCCGGTGCCCGACTCACCCTGAACCAGCACTGTGGTGTCGCTGTCAGCGACGTTGAGCGCCATGTCGATGCATCGCCGGATCTTCTCGCTCACGCCGATGATGGGCTGGCTCGCCCGGGTTCCGCGAAGCTCCCGCCGGAGCCGCACGACCTCGGCATGGAGTTGGTTCTTCTCGAGGGCGATGGCGACCTGATTGGCGATGCCGCTCGCGAGCTCCAGGTCGTAGGAAGCCAGCCCGCCGGTTCGCTTCAGCCAGAAGAGATGAAGCACGCCGAACAATTTGTCCTTGATCAGGATCGGCAGCATGACGCCTGACGCCGCGCCCGGCACGACCGCCGAGGTGTATGCCCGCAAGGGTTCCGAAAGATCGCGGCCGTCCACCAGCAGCACTTCACCCCGCTGGAACTGTTCCACGATGCCCGGGTAATTGGCCATCAACAGTGATTCCGCGCTGAACTTATCACTTCCGATCCCCCGGAGGCCCTCGAACAACAGCCGCTCCCCGGGGGCATCGAGGATGGCAAAACACCCGCAGTCGGCGCCGAGCATGGTGAGGGCCTTCTCGATCAATACGCCGGTGGTTTCCAGGAAGTCACCGCCCCGAGTGATCTCGTTGGCGATCTCCAGCAAGGCGCGGGAGATCTTGGCCTCCTTCTCCTTCTCCATGTATAGCCGGGCATACTCGTAGCCGATCGCCACTTGACGGGCGATCGATTCGACGTAGGAGACCTCTTCCGGCACCCAGGGATGCAGCCCGTTGCAATAATGGAGTCCGATATAACCCAGGAGTTCCGATTTCAGCACCACCGGTACGATCAGCAGCGACCGGGTCTGGGTGACGTCCACGATGCGCGCGATCATCGGGTCGAGCGAGAGCGCGCCGCTGTCATGTATGGCGATCGACCGGCGCAGGTTGCGGGCGTCGAAGACCTTGAGATCGAGTGGAATCTTGAGGCCGAGGATGCTGGGGATCGAATCGTCCGATCGGAATTCATACCCGATGGTGAGCTCTCCCGAAGGTGAAAGAATGAGCAGATTGCAACGCTCCACTTCCATCAATTTGCCGAGCTCATCGGTCGCGGCCTGGAGGAATTTCTCCAGATCGATGACCCGGTTAACTTCCGGATTGACACGGTTGATGATGGCATCGCGCGCCTCATACATCTTGAGACGCCGCTCCAGGGTCAAGCTGTCGTACTCAACGTCCGCCTTCATGGCCGTCGCACTATCTCCCGTCGGTCCCGCAAATGACTTCGTATGATTCGGAGGATCAAAGCGCGGCAGTATATCACAGACGCTTGCGGGCCTGCCGCTGCCGTACCGCTTCGAACATCACGATCCCCGCCGCTACTGCGAGATTGAGCGAATCGACCTGACCGTGCAGGGGTATGCGCAGGAGCCGGTCACAGCGCTCCCGGGTGAGACGACGGAGTCCCTCCCCCTCGACCCCGAAGACGAGGGCAATCCGGCCGCATAAATCGACCTCGGTGTACACTTCCTGTCCCTTGGGATCCACACCGAGGACGAGGAAGCCGGCGTCTTTCAGCTCTTCGAGCAAGCTGGCGATATTGGTCACCCGTGCGACCGGCAGGTACTCGAGGGCGCCGGCCGACGTCTTCTCGACCGCTGAGGTAAGTCCCGCGGCGCGGTGCTTGGGTACGATCAAGCCGCCGGCTCCGGCACAATGGGCGGACCGGATGACGGCGCCCAGATTCCGGGGGTCTTCGATGCCGTCCAGGATGAGCAGCAGCCGATCCGGATCACTCACGGAGAGGACCTCCTCGATCGGGGCGAAACCCTTCGTCGCAACCACGGCCGCGACACCCTGATGCTTGGTCGTGGCGGCTTCGCGGTCGATCGCATGCTTGGGCATGAAACGCACAGGGACGCCCTGAGCTCGCGCGAGCGAAAGCAGGTCGACGATTCGCGGGTGTCGCGGACCCTCCGCGACCAGCACCCGGGATATGGCGTGCGTGCGCGCTTTGAGCGCCTCCGTCACCGGCGAAATGCCGTAGATAACCGTGGGCGGAGAGGTCTTGTTCACCTTCGCAAGCTCGGTCCGAAGAGCAACGCATTCAGAAACAGCCGGTTGAGGCTGTCCCAGAATCCGCGGAAATTCGGGTCGTCGGCGAACAGGATCACCCGTCCTTCACCCGAGGATTCATCGCTCAGATAGAGCTTTCCCGCCAGCCGTTCACGCATATGGTCCCATATGAAGCCGCTGACTCGCAGGCGGTCGGCGGCGGCGTAGGTGCCTACGTTGTGCCGTTTCTCCTTCGAAGGATGAAACAGCAGTTTCGAAGCCACCAGCACCGGTGTCTCCTCGCCGTAACCGAAACTGAGGAAATGATGGGGATCCAGCCTGATGCGCAGCATGGCGCCCGGGGTTTCCTCCAGGGGAGGCCGATCATCCGAGGAGCCGGTCGCTCCCGCGGGTTCCTCGCCGGCGGCCGGTCCTGCCGTTTTCGGCGGTTTACTCACCCTGCGCTTGGCCGCTCCCCCGGCCTCTGCCTGCGGTACGCTTTCCTCCGCGCCTTCCTCCTCCTCGTCCTCCTCCTCCGGTTTGGGCTCACCCTCATGGATAGAACTGATCTTGACTCCTTGTTGAGCGGCGAATCGCGCGCCGCCCTTGATGCCCACGAAGACGCCGCCGGCTTCAATCCAGCGCTTCAACTTCTCGATACCCTTCTCCCCCAGCGCGCCACGGTATCCCATCCCGCCGCTTTCTTCATTCGGAAAAACGAGCACGTCGAAGTCCTTCATGTCCACGCCTGGCAGGTCCGCGGCGCGGATGGAGGTGAAGGGAAACCGGTATTGCTCTCCGAGCAGGTAATCGATCCAGCCGTAGGAGGTGGGGCTGGCCGGCGAATCGTAGATCACGCCCACGCGGGGAGACTTGATAAAAACGACGTTGGGCGAACCGAGACTGATTCCCTCTTCGGTGTAAGCGTCATCGACTGCCTGAAATTGAACCGGAAGGCGGATCACCGCTTCCCTCAGAAAACGATGGAGCGACGGCGGGTTCAGTCCGGTGAACAGGACGAGGGTCCCGCGCGGGTATTCCGCTTCATGGAGCCTGAAGCCCTTTCTTGCCACATGGACCTTGTAGCCATGGTGAAGGAGATCGATCAGCGCGCGCGCGGCGTCGTTGCTGTCGTAACGAAGCAGATAGGCCACCCGTGCCTCGCCGCCGGACACCGATCCGGTCACCGCGGGCGGGGCGGATATCAGGTCTCCGGCGGAACGCAGATCGTCGGAGGTGGAAAACGTCTGGACGCCCATGGCGAGCGGAAGCGACCATGCGGTGACGTCGTAGAACTGGCTCTCCTCGCCGGCATCCAGCCGTGCCCGCTCTTCCCTGATGAATTTCGGATCGAGCTTCGCATCCTGTTCGAGGATCGCCCGGGCCAGGCGGGAGAGGGGTTGCGCCAATGGAAGCATAAAGGTGCCTCCCGGGAGTTCGGTCCGCTTGACTTCGGTGCCATTGAGCTCCCGCAGGGTGACGGGAAGCAATGGACTTCGGGCGCGAAGCACTTCGATCCCCTGCTTCATCAGCCGTCCGATCAGCTTCGCCGTCCGACCGGGATCCGGCCCCGGAGGGATCAGATAGAATCGCAAGGGGCCGCTGACGCCTTCCTCGATGGCCGACTTTCGCATCAGGTAATAGTCGCGAAGCTGTTCCTTGCGATGCCGGGTCGCGGTGGCGCAGGTGGCCCAGGAGGCGACAAAATGATGCCAGACGGCATCGCGGAGCCTGAGTTCGGTCTGATCGCTGCGACGGATCACCAGTCCGGCGCTCGACGCCTGCTCGTAGGTCATCCCGACGATTCCGCCGAACACCGGCCAGGAGTCCCCATATCCCGCATAGAAGGCATCGAAGGTCTCCCTGACGAAATACGGCCATCCCCGGGCATCGAAGGCGGCGGCATTTCCCCTACCGTAAGTGCTCCACCACGTCTTCATTTGCGCGGGTACATTTTCATGGTAGGGAGCCATCGGCGGGGCGAAGTAGTAGGTTGAGTCGCTCCCCATCTCGTGCAAGTCCGCGTGCACCTGGGGGTGCCATTCCGTCATCGCGCTGACCTTGCCTCGCGTTTCCGTCTGAGTCAGCGCGAACCAGTCACGGTTCAGGTCGAAGAGGTAGTGATTGTGGCGGCCGCCCGGCCAGGGCTGGCTGTGCTCGGCCGCCGCCCGATGCGGATTCGGGTTGCGCCCTGCGATCGAATTCTGGAAAGCTACGAAGCGTTCGCGCCCATCGGGATTCTGGCAGGGATCGAGAATGACGATCGCGTCGCGCAGCACCTGCATCGTCGCTTCGTCGGTTGCCGCCGCAAGGTGGTAGGCGAACTGGAGCGCCGCCTCGGTTCCGGAAGCTTCATCCCCGTGCACCGTGTAGCTCAACCAGACCACCACCGGCGTGTTCGCGACCAGCCGGTCGAGTTCGTCTTCACTCTGGATTCGTCTCGGATCTGAAAGCCGCCCGAGGTTCGACCGGATTTCCGCCATTCGGGCGTGGTTCTCGGGCGACGTGAGGATCATCAAGTAAAGCTTCCGTCCTTCGAACGTTTCTCCGTAGTCGGTCAGTCGAACGCGATCGGACTTGTCCGCCAGCGCTCGAAGGTAGTTCTCCATCCGGTGGAAGGGGGTGAATCGCTCGCCGAGGTCTTGTCCGATCACGGTTCGGGCAGCCGGTATGCGCGGGTCGTAGCGTGCATCCGGATAAAACGAGAATTCCTGCGCATGCGCGGGGCCGCCAAGCGCCAGCGCGACGGCGAAGACCACCGTCATCCTTCGAATAGACCCCATGGTCGATTTCCTCTTGAGGGATGTTGAATATTCGGGCAGCGTGGAGGGGAGGTTTCAATCCTACCGGCGCGAGCTCCGTCCGGTGCGCTGAACGTCGCAGCGAAGTGCGAGGAAAATCACTGCAGACGCTCTTCCTCGACCCGAAGAGCCCGCACCGGAGAAGTCACCAGACGATGACCGAGCGATTCGATCTCCATATGCAGACCGAGGCCGATCCAACCCAGCCGTAACATGGCGCCGCCGGCGGAGGAGCCGCGCAAATGGCCCTCGACCGGTTCAGGAAAATAAGCTCCGCCCTCGACGATCACCCGGCCCTCCCGCGCATCGATCATGGTCAGCCGATATTCGTGGTTGAGGGTCTGCGCGTGAATGATCTGAAACGGCTCGAGTTCGGTGACGTCGATGCCCTCGCTTCCGGCACACCGACGGACGAAATGCTCCAGTACGGACAGGCGTGGGACCCACATAGGACGCAGCGCATTCTAATTCCCACGCGTGGGATTTGGAAAGCGCTAAAGATCGACCGGCATCGGGGTTCGGATTGCAAAATCGGGCCGAACCGGTACTATCTCCCGGCCGATCCCGATTTCATACCTGATCGCGACGCCTTCGATGTCATCAAATCAGAAGCCGGCCGAGCTGCGCCGGGCCCTGGGCCTGGTCGACCTCGTCCTGTTCAACGTCGTGGCTATCGTCGGACTCCGATGGGTGGCCACGGCGGCGGCGACCGGCGCCAGTTCCATGTTTCTCTGGGTTCTGGCTTTCCTGGTCTTTTTCCTCCCCTCCGGCCTCGCCGTAGTGGTGTTGTCCACGCGATATCCCCAGGAGGGAGGCATCTACATATGGACGAAGCGGGCCTTTGGCGACTGGCATGGCTTCATGTGCGGCTGGTGCTATTGGACCGCCAACCTCGTCTACTTCCCGTCCCTGCTGATCTATGCCGCCGGCAACGCCGCGTTCATTTTCGGCGAGGAGTATGGTCACCTCGCGGGAAGCAAGGCGTTCGTGGTCATCTTCTCCTTCGGCGCCCTCTGGCTCGCGGTTGCGCTCAACGTGGTCGGCCTTCAGACCAGTAAGTGGTTGAGCAATCTTGGCGCGATCGGGACGTGGGTTCCCGCGACCTTGCTCGTTACCCTGGGCGGATGGGCGCTGTGGAAATTCGGCTCGGCCACTTCCTGGGGACGCTCGGATCTGCTGCCCGATTTCGGCTCGCTCGGCACGCTCAGTTTCTGGGCCACCATGTGTTTCGGATTCGCCGGCCTCGAACTGGCGCCCACCATGGGCGATGAGATTCGTAATCCCGGGAAAAACATCCCCAGAGCCATTGTGCTTTCGGGTATCGTCGTGACGGGGATCTACGTGCTGGGCACGCTCGCGCTGCTGATCGCGCTTCCAAGGTCGGAGATCAGCGTGATCAGCGGCGTGGTGGAGGCGATCAACCACGCCAGCAGCCGACTCGGAGCCATTCCATTCGGAGCCGTGTGTGCCCTGCTGATCGCATTAGGGGGCATCGGTGGGGCCAATTCCTGGCTGGCAGGCTCGGCGCGCCTGCCGTTCGTGGCCGGCGTGGACCGATACCTCCCGGAGTCCTTCGCGCGGCTTCACCCGAGATTCGGCACACCGTACACCTCGATTCTCGCCCAGGGCGTTCTCTCTTCACTCTTTCTGCTGATGAGCGTAGTGGGCGGAGAAACCACCGTGAAGGAGGCCTATCTCGTCCTGGTCGACATGTCGATCATCGTTTACTTCATTCCCTTCCTCTACCTCTTCGGCAGCTTGATTCGACTGGGGAAGCCTTCGCTCCCCACTGATCCATCCGAAGGCGCAGGTCACCGTGGCAGAGGGGCCGGAATCATCCTCGCCGGCGTGTTGGGCTTGGCCGCCACCGGCGTCTCTCTCGCGCTGGCGCTCGTTCCCCCCGAGGGGGTGACGAACAGCGTGCTGTTTGAGTTGAAGCTCGTCGGGGGCTGTCTGATCTTCATCGGAGCCGGGGCCCTTTTCCCGATCATCTTCCGGCGGAAGTAACCCGTTTCGACACCTCCTCCGCCCGGGCCAGGACCCGCAGGAAGTTCTCCCCCAGTATCTTTCGGATATCGGCGTCGCTGTATCCCCTTCGGACCAGCTCGTAGGTCAGATCGGGCAATTTCGAAACATCCTCCAGTCCATCCGGAGTCGTTGGCACTCCATCAAAGTCCGAACCCAACCCGACGTGATCGACCCCCGCCACTTTGACGACATGCTCGATGTGATCGACGAGCCGCGGCAGGGTTGCGCGAGGAAGAGGTCTCGACTCCAGGAGTCGCTCTCGCGCTTCGCGGAGCTTTGAAGCATCATCGCGGTAACGCGCGGAAAGCTCGTCCAATTGAGGTTTCAGCGCGGACTCGCGGGCCTTCTGCGCGTTGATCACGGCCTGGTCGATGAAGCCGGAGTAGAAATTGACCATCACGACGCCCCCGTTAGCCGCCATGGCCCGAAGCATCTCGTCCGTCAGGTTCCGGGGATGGTTGGCGAGTGTGCGAACGGATGAATGCGATGCGATCACCGGCGCCTGGCTGATCTTCATGACATCGAAGAAAGTCTCGTCCGAGACGTGGGAAATGTCCACCAGCATCCCCAGTCGGTTCATCTCCCGAACCACCTCGCGCCCAAAATCGGTCAAGCCGCCATGCCTGGGTTCGTCGCCAGAGGAATCCGCCCAGTTGTTCGTGTTGGAATGGGTGAGCGTCATGTACCTCACGCCCAGCCGATAGAACATGCGAAGGGCATGCAGGCTGTCCTCGATCGCGTGACCGCCTTCGATACCCATCAGG
>JACQTD010000011.1 GCA_016210985.1 Acidobacteriota bacterium | reverse complement strand
GCAGTAGGCAGAGGGCAGTAGGCAGAGGGCAGAGGGCAGAGGACAGTATGCCGCGCGAACTTCATGTGAATTCGGCAAGAGCGGTTTCTAGACATCCGAATTCTGTGCTCAACCCGTAGCGTATCCGTGATACTCATTACTACACCGCCCTCTGCCCTCTGCCCTCTGCCTACTGCCCTCTGCCTACGGCTTACTGATTTCCATCCTCCACCGGTACACCGCTTTCAATTGAACATCGGGGAAGGAGCCGCGACCAAAGAAGATTCGCGTCGCCAGGTCTTTCAGCGGGCCGATCCGGAGCGCGGCACAGGCGGCCTCGAGCATGGCGGCATTCCGCGTACCCGACAGCGCCGCCCGAATCCATCGGCGCGATAGGCGTCGGGATCGAAACCGGCCTCCCTGGTAGGTTAATAGAACGTCGGGATCGTTCGATACCAGATAGGCGCCTGCAACTTGGGCCGCGAATTGGGAAAGCCGCATGCAGGCATCGAGACCGCCCGCCGTCAGCGGTGAGACCGCCCCGGCCGCATCTCCGACGAGCAATCCTTGATCATTGCCGATACGGTGGAGTATTCCGCCGACGGGAATGGACCCTCCACGCTGTTCGATCGGCTGCGGGTCACAGCCACCGATCAGATCCGGGACGCTCGCGCAGAAACGACGCAGCGCCTCAGCCGGCCGGAATCGCCGCGGGTCGCCCCCAACTCCAAGGTGCGCTTCCATTCCGTCGCTGGCGAACCACGCGATGTAACCCGGGGCAAGCACGGGATCCAGGAAACAGTGGAGTGCCGGCTTGACGTGCGAAGTCCGTACCGCGACGACCTGCTCGACGCCGACGATCCACTTGCGATTGAGATCCAGTCCCAGCGTGCGTGCCACCCTGGAGTGCGTACCATCAGCACCCACCAGGAATCGCGCGAAAACACCGACCGCCCCGCTTGGAGTCTTCAGCTGAACGAGGGATCCTCCCCGCATCCGGTGAGCTCCGATGAAGTGGGTTTCGGGCATCCACTCCACCCCGGCGCTGCGGCATTCGGCGAGGTAGTGTCGGTAAAGCATGGGAATTCGGCCGATGCGGAATTCGTCATTGGGGCTCTCGAGCAACAGCGACCGGCGCCGGGGTGAGTAGAGTCGCACCGTCCGGATGGCGGCGCCAAGGCAATCGGCGGGAAGATCGAAGTCCTCGAGTGTGCGGCGTACAAAGATGCCCGTCGTTTGGATTGATTGATCGGGAGAGGATTTTCGGTCGACGAGAAGAACGCGAAAACCGCCGCGACCGAGGAGACGAGCTGACTGAAGTCCGGCCAGGCCCGCACCGATAACCAGGACATCGTACCTGTCCATACGGTTCTCCCTCCCGGTGTTGGTCAATGGATCCGGGGCAGGCCTCCATCCGTCCGGGCGGATCCCGGATACACCTCCGCGGCTCGGGGATAGTACGCTCCCTCAGACGATAGCCACCTCGTGGACCTGCCCGAAGCGCCGCTCGCGGTGATGATATTCCTCGATCGCGGCCTGGAGATCGGCCGCATGAAAGTCCGGCCACAGGTTGGGCGTGAAGACCAGCTCCGCGTAAGCGCTCTCCCAGAGGAGTACGTCGCTGAGGCGCTGCTCACCGCCAGTGCGAATCAGCAGATCGATGTCCGGCACCATCGAGCCGGAGTGGCTGACTTCGGCCAGCAAGAAAGCAAACGTTTCGGGCGAGATCTCGTAGGCCGAGCGGGCACGGCGGGCCGCCCGGAGCAGGGCCTCCCGGCCGGAGTAATCGAGCGCAATGCGCAGGTGCAGGCGACTCCCTCCGGCGGTGGCCAACTCGGCCTCGTCGATGGCTGAGCGAAGTCCGGCGGGCAGCCGGTCGCGCCTGCCCATCACATTGACCCGTATGCCGCGCTCAAGGAAGAGCGGCAGGTCCTGTTCAAAGTAGGCGCGGAAGATATCCATAAGCCCTTCGACCTGATCTGCAGGCCGCTGCCAGTTGTTGGACGAGAAGGCAAACAGCGTCAGCGCGCCGATCTCCAACTCGGGAGCCGCATCCACGACACGTCGAACCGCTTCCATGCCGGCGCGGTGACCGACCGTGCGGGGCAGGGCCCGCGCCATAGCCCATCTGCCGTTTCCGTCCATGATGATCGCAACATGCAATGAGGAGGGGTGCATACGCTACAAAGCCCTTTGTTCAATAAAGTATGAGATTAAATTTTTTGCTTCTGCATTTCGGGCGCGGACGGCCGGCAGTATCGCGGAGCCGCCGTTTGCCGGGTATGCAGTCTGGCAGAAGTCGTCACCGTCTTGAAGTCAGCCTCCAGCTTGAACCCTCACTTCTCACGTGTGACCCGGATCAGCGCCTCCATGTGGTTGAGATAGCGCTCGAGCGCTTTTCGTCCCGGTCCGTTCAGGCGGTATTCAGTCCGGGGAACCCGGCCGTCGAAGGTCTTGGAGCACGTGATGTACTGGGCTTCCTCCAGTTTCCGGGCGTGGACGCTGAGGTTGCCATCGGTCGTCTTCAGGAGTTGCTTCAGCGCATTGAAGGTCAGCGCGTCGTTGACGGCCAGCGCGCTGACGATGCCCAGCCGCGTGCGTTCATGGATCAGGCGGTCGAGATTCGACTGTTCGCCTACGACCGCGCGGCCATGCACGGCGCGCAGTCCGGGGCCGGTGGCCCGGGCCTTCGAATTGTTCTCCCTGGAAAGGGCAGTCGGTTTAGCCACCATACCTCCTGGCGATGATCAGCCCGAAGAGAATCTGCAGGCCGCCAAATCCCGCGGCCATCAGCCCGTTCGACCAGCTGCCGGGCAACAGGAGCGCCAGCGATCCGAGCACCATGAAGCAGACCCCCATCACCGGAACGATCCTGACGGAAAACGCGCCACCGGTGACAATCCCGCTGCCGTACAGAAGTAGCCACATGCCCGGAAGCGGTGAGACCATTCCGGCGCGGTAAAGGATGTAGGTCATTAAAGCGCCGACCACGAGCGGGGGAACGAAGCTGAGCGCAAACTTCTGCCCCGCGCCGGAAAACATGGGCAGTTTGGCGGCCTGGGCTTTCTGGGCAACCGCGCAGGCGCCGACCGTGGTGGCCACCAGCGCCTCGATCAGCCAGGTCACGATCCAGGCGTCGGGATCGGTCTGGCGCGAGGCGATCAATGCCGCCACCAGCGCCGTCACGCCCATGGCCACCCCGCCCCAACCCGGCACCGCCGTGAAGGAACCGGCCCGCTCCATCGTTTCCCGGATGAAGCGGAGATTGTCCATCGCCCGGTCCTGCAACGCCGGCGGCGGAAGATCTCTAGGTCGGAAGGGGCTTACCGAAGGCATACCGTCATCATAGTCCTGAAATACACGATGTCAAGTACTTTGTAATACAAAGTTGATATCGCAATAACCCCTCCTGGCGGAAATCCGGGAACGCCAATCTCCTGATTGGCGTAGTCTCGAACCTCGACGACGCCAATCAGGTGATTGGCGTTCCCGGGTTTGTGTCTATCCCGGCTCCGCGTCGAGTTGAACACCGGCTCGGGTACTCAACCGGGGCGCACGGCCGGGGGCTCCACCGGTCCAAAAGGTAGTCGTCGCGTCTTGACTCGGGTTGGGATGGGGCTGGAGTCATGGGAATTCAAACAGATAGCGATTCCTGATCAGATGTATTAGATTCTAGGTCAGGTACGCGGGAGTTCCCCTGGCCTGGATCGCGGTCCTCATGGCCCTTGCTCTAGCCATCCCGGGATGGCCTCAGCATCCCGCTTCTGCCCGCGAACCCGATAGGGTACGCCATACACCGAAGCGATCAAAGAAGGCATCTTCGATGATTGAATTTGCGCTCTGCTCGGGATACTCTTCTCCACCGCGAATCTGGCGGGCAACGCTTCGGTTACGTACGGATAGGGAGCGTCGAGCCGGCCTGATTGGATTCATGATCGCCGTGGCGGTACTTTACACGTCGAATTTCATGCTGTTGGCGCGCTTGCGGGCGGGCCGACCTTAGCTCTCCAGGTACGAACCTGCATCATGTCGCGATTCATCGCTTTCCTTCGAGCGATCAATGTGGGCGGTCACACGGTCAGGATGGAAGATCTGCGCCGCCTGTTCGAGTCGCTCGGTTTTTCCAATGTAGAGACTTTCATTGCCAGCGGGAATGTGGTGTTCGAAACGGCGGCGAAGAAGCGGTCGACGCTGGAGCGGCGCATCAGGGCCCGGCTGGGCGGAGCGCTTGGCTTCGAAGTCGCGACCTTCATCAGGACGGACGCCGAATTGGCCCGCATCGCGGATTACAGGCCTTTCGCGAAGGTTGATCTCGATAACGCCGCTGCGCTCAATATTGCCTTCCTGGCCACGCCCATTGAGCATGCATCACGCAAGAAACTAATGGGGTTGAGAACAGCTATCGATGATTTTGCCGTGCACGGGCGTGAGATTTACTGGCTGTGTCACCGGAAGCAGAGCGAATCAACGTTCTCGAATGCCGTTCTGGAGCGGATCCTTGGCAGGCAGGCCACTCTCCGGGGAGCCAATACGATCCTGAGGATGGCGGAGAAGTACAGAGTGAGGAGTGAAGGGTGAGCGGTAATGCGAGTTGCGGGTTCCGTGTTGCGGGTTCCGAGTTGCGGGTTCCGAGTTGCGGGTTCCGAGTTGCGGGATGCGTGTTTCGTGGGCTCCAAATCGCTGAACGTGTGATGTGTGCCCGTGCCTGAGGCCTCACGCAACCCGAAGCCCGCAACCCGTAACCAGCAACCCGGAGCCTATATGACCAAGTTTTCGATCGTGGTGGCTGCCACATTCATTCCACTGATCGTGCTCACCCGCTGGACCCTCGTGCTCACACCGGGCGGCGGCCCTCAGGGCGGGGAGGCTATCTATCTGGGTTGGTTCATGGTAGCCCTCTGGTTCACCTTCATCTCCCTGATCTCTACGGTGAAGTACGTACCCTCCGGGTCGTCGTTCAAGAGTACGAAGTCAAACTGGCACCCTCCTCGCTCAGACGGTTATCGCCGGCTCAAAGGATCCGTCTGCACGAACCGCCCCATCCGGCAGGACGCTCTCGATGAAGTGGTCTGGCGCGAACTGCTG
>JACQTD010000010.1 GCA_016210985.1 Acidobacteriota bacterium | reverse complement strand
CGCGATCGCCATCGCGATCCCGACCCGGGGGGGTACCCCGGCGGCCCAGAATGACCGCCCGCTGGTCATCGACAGAGCGTGGAGCTTCCTCACGACCGAAGCTCCGCGGCATTGGCGACCGGCCGTCGATCGGGACAGCGTCTATCTCCCGCTCACTTCCGGCCGCCTGGTCGCGCTCCAACTGGATAACGGAGCGGAACGCTGGTCCGCGGAGACGGGGCAGATCGATCCCGCGCCGGTCACGGCTTCGAGCTGGGTTATCATCGTGATTCCATCAAGCGGCGAAGGGCCGGCCACCGGGTCGATCGTTCGCGCCCTCGACCGTGCCACGGGAAAAACGGCCTGGGAAAAGACGATGCCGGCCGGGGCCGTGCGGCTGCAGTATTGCGACCCGCCGGGAATCCTGCTCCTCAGCCAGGAGGACGGTACCCTCACAGGCCTGCGGCCCGGCGACGGCACGGTTACGTGGACGGTGGCGCTACCGGAGGCGGCTTCGAGCGAATGCATCATCGAGGGGTCCACGCTCTGGGTGGGAACCGGGAAGGGTCACCTCTGCAGGATCGACTTGCATCCAGGAACGCCTCGCCTCGGAGGGACCGTTCGGCTCGACGCCGCGATCCGCTCCCGCCCCGGGCTCTCGGCGAGATCGGTGTTCGCCGCCACTTCAGGTGGAAACCTCTACCGCATCGACCGGCGGGGACTGAAGGTGAAGTGGACGCGGCGACTGGGGGCGGCCGTGAGCGCGGCCGTCGTGCCCCAGGGCAGCCAGGTGATTGCAGCCTGTTACGACAATTACGTGTACAGTTTCGATCAGCAGTCGGGCGATCCGCGCTGGCGCCGTCTCACTGCGGGCCGGATCGTGAACGACCTCTTCCCCGCCGGAATCGAGCTTTGGGTCGCTCCCCTCCGCGCCAACCGCCTTCTGGCGCTAGACCCGGCGTCGGGTTCCGTGATCAGAACCATCGATTGGGATGGTGATTCCGGCGTTTCGGGCCCGATCGCCGGGAATGGCCAGATGATCCTGATCCCGACCGATGAAGGAGTCTATGCCGCTAACCTTGCAGCGAAGGCGGGGGCTGAGACTAAGTCTTGGATGCCGCCTCCATGGCGGCCGATCCGCCGTGCGGAGATTTGAGAATGTGAAAGGCTTTCGCCAGGATCGGTTGGAGCGCGTAGGTGGAAGCAATGAGCAGCAAGACCCAGCGGGAATAGAAGTAAATCCCGCAGACCAGCAGTGACAAATACAAGACCGAGCGCCGGGCGCTCACGTGGAAGGACGCCGCTTCCTTGAAGCTGACGTAACGGACGGTGCTGACCATCAAGATGCTCAGCGTCACCGCCAGGACCAGCAGGCCCAGGCTCCATACCCCTGCGTCCATCACCACTGGTTCGCCGAACAGGTGGAACACCCGGCCCCGCAGGGTGGTGAGCGGTTGTGGCAAGAAATGGACTACGGCGGCGATGAGACCCGCCGCGGCCGGAATCGGCATACCAATGAAATGCTTCCGTTCTTTCTTGGTACTCGGCATCAGCCGGTGCGACTGCACATTGAAACGCGCCAGGCGATAGGCCCCGCAGACGAGAAACATGAACGACACCGCCCAGGCCAATTCGCCCATATCGACGCCGAGTCCCGGGGCGGCCATTCCGCATCCCCAGGCGTAAATCAGGATAGCGGGCGCGATCCCGAACGAGAGCACGTCCGCCAGACTGTCGAGTTCGATGCCGAAGTCGCTCGTCGCCTTCGTCATCCGCGCGATGGTGCCATCCAGCGAATCAAAGAGCACGGCCCAGCCGATAGCCAGGCTGGCATGGTTGAAGTAACGGGTGGATTCCGCGAGATCGGCGCCAAGGACCTGGTAGCCTTTCAACGAGGCCACCGCCGCATAGAATCCGCAGAAAATATTGGCCGAGGTAAAGAGCGTCGGAATAATGAACATCGAGCGGCTACGGCGGCCGCCAACCTGGGGCGATTCGGGGGCGTTCATCATACCCATCTCGCCACGACGGAGGCGCCTCCGTAGACCCGGTCACCCGGCTGTACCGTCGGACTCGCCCCCGGCGGGAGAAGGAGATCGGTCTTAGATCCGAATTTGATCATACCTACGCGCTCGCCCTTGCCAACCTGATCCCCCACGGATTTCGTAAATACTATCCGACGCGCAATGAGTCCGGCAATCTGTTTGAAGACGACCTCGCTACGCTCTCCCTGAACCGTCACGTGGGTCTGTTCATTGACCGTCGAGGCCTCGTGCTTCCATGCGGCGAGAAAGCGTCCGGGATGATGGCTGAAAGCCTTAATGCGCCCTGCGATCGGGGAACGATTCACATGTACGTCAAATACCGAGAGGAAAATGGAGATGACCTGGGGCGAGCCAGGGATGGTTGAGTCGAGCGGCTCCACGCGAAGCACCCGGCCGTCGGCAGGAGAGACAATGGCCGCGGGGTCTCCCGGAATCTCCCGCTCGGGATCGCGGAAGAAATACCCGACAAATAGGGTCAGGAAAACGCACCCGATAGCCGGCCAGAACCAGCCGAGGAGCCAGGAGGCCGCGATTGCGCCGCCCCCTAGGGCCAGGTAGGGGTATCCATCGCGCGCAATCATCTCACTGCTCTCTCACCCGTGCCGCAAAACAATAAGAAGCGGGAACCCTGCTTCGGACTCAAGCCGGGTTCCCGCCCCGCGCTACCTATGCGATTCCAGTATGCCGTGATGCTCTTACTGCGCGACGGCCTGGCGCCGGTACCGGCCCAGGATAGCCTCCATCTTATCTTTTATAAGGAGTTTCTTCTTCTTGAGAAGAGTCTCTTCCACCTGCTCTTCCTCGGTGGGAAACTGCAAGGACGCCAATTCTTGGAGTCGGCCTTCGTACTGATGATGCTCCGCGGCTAGCTCTCTGTACTCATGATCATTTGCCATCAAGTGCTCTCTGAGCGACGCCGAGCTCTGTTCCATGCTTTTCCTCCAGAATGAGATATCCTACCAACGCTATCAGCCGGTGGCGATAGGGTGAACACCGGCGCGCCTCCCGAGCAGTCCGCGGCTTGCAAAAACCCGGCGGCTGTCCATAGCTGTTTCGGGTCTGAGTGAGGTACTGCGTCTGCATCGCGCCGCTTTGCCAACCAAGGTTAAATCCATGTTACTTCAATTTAAAATGGGTCGCAATGCCAAAATTCATGCCAGAATTCAGCCCGGCCTCCCTCCGGATCCTTCGGCCAGCTCCATTCTCAGCACGATGGCGTCTTCTATGGGTTGGGAATAGTAGCATCGGCGGCGCGCAACGATCCGATAACCCATCCTCACATAGAGAACATGAGCCGGATAGTTCGTTTCCCGCACTTCCAGCAGGCTGAAGCGGGCACCGTCGGAACGTGCCAGGACGGAACCCCGCTCCATGAGCGCCCACGCGACGCCTCGACGGCGAAATTCGGGGTGAGTCGCCACGTTGTTGATATGCCATTCATCCAGCACAACATTGGAACAGAGGAAGCCGATGACGCCCCGATCAGCGGCGGGCGGGTGAATCGCCCGGGCGACCAGCATGACCGCGTGGGGGTTCTCGCTCAATTCCCTTCTATAGCCGTCCTTCCCCCATGGACTGAGGCCTGTCAGCGATTCGACTTCGACGACTTCGTCGAGGTCGGACTCCGACATGGGTTCGATTTGAAATTCACGCGCCCAGCTTTCGTCTTCGATGTATTTCCGCATCCGATGCTCTCACATAAAGACCATCGACTCGATCGGGCGGCAAACACTCGCCTTGCAGAAACGAATGCCATCCCAGCACGGCGGCCGAGGCGGCCAGGAAAGGGGAAGCCAGGCGGGTCGTGCCGACATGCCGATTCGTCGACGCGGGGGGGCCCGGCATGCCCGGTGGAAGTCCATTGACGATCCATTCGCAGGATACGGCTAGGCTCCGCCAGCCCTCCTCGGCCGGCAGGAGGCCCGGCGGATCCAGACTGCGGATCAGCCCGTCAGCCGACGCCTCGAATCGCCCGGTATAGACCTCGCCCCGCAAAGCGTCGCGAATGACGCCGAGGGCGCCCCGGAGACCCGACCTGTGGGCCATGGCCGCGAGCGTCGAAACCGGCGCCAGCGGGGCCCCGAGTGCGTGGGCCAGACCTTTCGCGGTGGCGACGGATACTCGCAGTCCGGTGAACGATCCCGGCCCGGTGCAGGCCGCGATCAGTTCTATCCCATCCATGCTCACCCCCGCCTCGCCCAGCAGCCAGCCGATTTCGACATGAAGGCCCTGGGAGTGGGTGCCGGGCGAGCAGATTCCCAGTTCAGCGAGGATCACATCGCCCTTTGCGAGCGCCAGGCTCCTCTCCGCCGAGGTGGTGTCGATAGCCAGGATCAGCGGGGCCGCCCGGGAGGATGTCTCCAGCACCATTTTTGTCTCTTTCCTCGCTTTGGCTCGACTCCAGTGTAGTCTAGACGACAGGAATTTAGTATACTTCGGCTTCTCGTGACCGTCGGGTAACTTCAGAGCGGATGTGGTGATGGCATGATACTGATTCCGGCTATGATTAAAGATACTTTAGATCGCCCGCTCAAGAACCTTCGTATTTCGGTTACGGATCGCTGCAACATCCGATGCCAGTATTGCATGCCGGAACTCGAATACGTCTGGCTGCCCCGAGAGGAGATCCTCCGCTTCGAGGAGATCGACCAATTGGTCGATATCTTTGGTGACCTGGGGGTCGACAAAGTGCGATTGACCGGAGGTGAGCCGCTCCTCAGACGGAATCTACCCACGCTCGTCGAGAAGCTGGCGGCCAAGCCGTTCCTTCGTGATCTTGCGCTCACGACGAACGGCGTCCTCCTGGCCGAGCACGCCCAGACGCTCAAGGACGCGGGACTCCATCGGGTCACCGTCAGCCTTGACACCCTTCGACCTGAGCGGTTCAAGTCCTTCACCCGGTTTGATTATCTGGCGCGCGTGCGGGAGGGTATCGCGGCTGCAGGTCGCGCCGGATTCGATCATTTGAAGCTGGACACCGTGGTCGTCCGAGGCGTGAATGAGGATGAGGTGGTTGCCCTCATCGAGTACAGCAAGACCGTCGACGCCGAAGTGCGTTTCATCGAGTACATGGACGTCGGCGGGGCGACCGGCTGGTCGATGGACAAGGTCTACTCCCGCCAGAACATTCTGGACGAAGTCGGCAGGCATTACGGTCGTGTCGATCCGGTGGTGGAAGTGAGTTCGGCGCCGGCGGACAGGTTTATGCTCCCGGACGGTTGGACCTTCGGGATCATCTCTTCGACCACGGCTCCCTTCTGCCGGACGTGCGATCGAAGCCGGCTCACGGCCGATGGCATGTGGTACCTCTGCCTCTACGCGCTGAACGGTACCAACCTTCGCGAAGCGCTGAGGTCGGGCGCTTCCGCGGACGAGCTCCGCACGCTGATCAGCAAGGGTTGGCAGGTCCGGGCCGATCGGGGCGCCGAGATGCGCGTGGAGCTCCGCCAACGTGACCCTCTGGTTTCGAGGGAGACGCTTCGTACAGACCCCCATCTTGAGATGCATACCCGGGGCGGATGATCGCGCCCCGGACCCCCCTGCAACAAGATAGCGGCACGTGTCCGACAGCCTCGGTCAATCCAAGCTCACGCCGATGCTGCGGCAGTATCAGGAGATCAAGCAGCGCCATCCCGGAACGCTGCTCTTTTTCCGGCTCGGGGACTTCTATGAACTCTTCTACGAGGACGCTATCCTCGGTGCGAAAGAACTCGAGATCACGCTGACCGCCCGGCACAAGGAACGCGGCGATCCGGTTCCCATGTGCGGAGTCCCTCACGCGTCCATCAACGGCCATGTGGCCCGTCTCATCCGAAAAGGCTATCGCGTGGCCCTCTGCGACCAGGTCGAGGAGGCCGGCACGGCGAAGAAACTCGTGCGCAGGGACGTCGTCCGAGTCATCACGCCCGGAACCGCGGTGGAGAATCAATTACTCGAGGCGACCGAAAACCGCTATCTCGCCGCCGTGTCGGGTTATGGCGAGGCGGCGGCGTGCGCCTTCCTGGAGCTCTCGACCGGCGACTTTCGAGCCACCGAGTTCACCGGCGAGGACTGCTGGGATGCCGTGGTCGAGCAGGTCGGCACCTACAATGTGCGCGAATTACTTTGTCCGGCGGGACTCGAACCGCGGCTGCGGGAAGTCCTGGCGCCGGCGGCGCCGACCGGAGATCCCGATCTGGACCCGAGGCGCACCCGGCTGCAGGGCACCGACATCACCCTGACCACGCGTGAAGACTGGCAATTCAATCTTGAGCACTGCGAGGAGCGGCTCAAACGCCACTTCGGGGTCGCGGCGCTCGATGGCTTCGGTCTCGAGGACCGCCATTATGCCACCTGCGCAGCCGGCGCTATTCTGCAATACGTTCACGAAACGCAGAAGTCGCAGAGCGCGCACATCGCCGGGATCTCTTTTTATCAGCCCACCGCGCACATGCTGCTCGATCGCACAACGAGGCGCAATCTGGAGCTGACCGAGGGCCCCGGCGGGGCGTCCGGGCACACCCTCTTCGGCGTATTGAACGAAACCCGGACGGCTATGGGCGGGCGGCGGTTACAGGAGTGGATGCTCCGGCCGTCCCTCGACCTCGGCGAGATCAACGCCCGTCTTGACGCGGTCGGTGAACTCCGGAAACGCACCATGCTCCGCGATCCTGTCCGGGAGACGCTCCGGCAGGTTCAGGATCTCCAGCGTCTTATCGCGCGGATCAACCTCGATTCGAACAACCCCCGGGACTTGCTCGCGCTCCGTTCGAGTCTCGATCTCGTGCCCGGGATCAAGTCGGCCCTGGTGGACGCGGCTTCGTCTCTGCTCCTGAATCTATCCGGGAATATGGACGAGTTGGACGACGTACGAGGCCTGGTGGCTCGGGCGATCGCGGACTCCGCCCCGGCCAACGCGGCCGACGGCGGCGTCATCCGGGCCGGATTCCATCTCGAGCTCGATGAGCTGCGTCAGATCGCGGGCACCAGTAAGAGTCACATCGCCGGCATGGAACGAAGCGAGCGGGAGCGGACTGGGATCCCCTCGCTGAAGGTCCGCTACAACCAGGTATTCGGCTATTACATCGAGGTCAGCAAGGCGAATCTCAGGCTCGTCCCTTCCGACTACGACCGCAAACAAACCCTGGTAGGGGCGGAGCGTTACATCACGCCCGAGCTGAAGGAATACGAAGCCAAAGTGCTGGGCGCGGAGCAGGAGATGCTCGATCTCGAGGGTTCCCTCTTCCGGGACGTCAGGACTAAGGTCGCCGCTGAGACGATTCGGATACAGACTACGGCAACCGCGCTCGCATCCCTCGACGCGCTAGCCTCGCTCGCGGAGACGGCGGCGCGGCGAAATTATGTCCGGCCCGAGCTGCGGGAAGATGATGAAATCCTGGTCCTGGAAGGCCGCCATCCCGTCGTCGAGGCCGGCCAGGGAAGATTCACCCCCAACGATCTCTCGCTCAACAACTCCACCGATCGGATTCTGATCATCACGGGCCCGAATATGGCGGGCAAGACGGTTTACCTGCGCCAGGCGGCGGTGATCGTGATCATGGCACAGATGGGGTCATGGGTGCCGGCCAAGCGTGCGCGCCTCGGTCTGGTCGACCGCATTTTCACGCGGGTCGGGGCTTCCGACCACATCGGCCGGGGACGATCGACGTTCATGGTTGAGATGATCGAAACGGCCAACATCCTCAATACCGCGACGCCTCGAAGCCTGGTCCTGCTGGACGAGGTCGGACGGGGAACCGCCACGTTCGACGGGCTCTCCATCGCCTGGGCCGTAGCGGAGTATCTGCATGACCATCCCGAACATGCGGCCAAGACGCTCTTCGCCACGCATTACCACGAAATGACGGAGTTGGAGAAACTCCTGCCCGGGGTTCGGAATTATCAGGCCGCGGTTAAGGAGACGGATCAGGGGATCGTCTTTCTACACCGGATCGTGGCGGGCTGCGCCAGCAAGTCCTATGGCATTGAAGTGGCCCGGTTGGCGGGATTGCCGCCGAGTGTGATCGATCGGGCGCGTGAGATCCTGGCCAACCTCGAGGCCAACGAACTCGACCCTGCGGGAAGGCCCAAACTGGCGGTTCACCTTCCGTCGAGGGGGCCGGGCTGGAAGCATCAGCCATCGCTCTTTGAACGGGCGAATGAAGAAGTCGTCGAAGAACTGAGAACTGCGGCGTTCGAAACGTTGACGCCCGAGCACGCCCTTGCGCTCCTGGAGAGACTCAAGTCGCGGCTGTTCTGATCAGGTCGGCCGGTTATCGCCCTCTCTCCACGTCGCCGGGTCTCCGCTTCTCCGCGTCGGTCTTTCCCGCCGACTTCCTTATTTTGCCGGCGCCCAATATCCTTCCCGGCTTCGAGCTGCCCCGCCAGGGGCTTTCACGGTGACCGTCAACTTGCGCCAGGATCCATCCCGCCGCGAATTGGTGGGGTAATACCCGAGGCTGTACAGCGTTCCAAGCTCGGATGCCAGTTGCGCATAGATCTTCGGAAGATCTTTCAGCGTCTTGAGGGGAAAGACGGTGCCGCCGGTACGGGTCGCTACCTGGCGAAGTTCCTTTCGCGCGATCCGGTAAAGACCCTTCGCGATTTCCGCGGTCTCGTCCGGCATGAAGAAGCGCGGGTTGCGATAACGTATCGGATTCTCATCCGGACGATACGCCCGCCGATATCGTTCCAGCTGTTCGGGGGAGAGCATGAACCGCTCTTTTCGCAGTCCCTCGACCGTGTACTCCTCGGTATCGATTTCAATAAAGTAGACGGCCGCCCCGCTTCGCTCGACCAGATCGCTCATTTGAGCAAAAGTGTAGTAGCTGGCCGAGTCGACCCCGTCGGTCAACGCGAGGACCGCCTTGCGGGGAGAGCGGGACGACTTCAAGATGTCTTCCGCGACCAGGTAGAGCGCGTCGTAGTAAGCGGTGCCCGAGCCGGGCGAGATCTCACGCAACGCCTCCTTCAGTTTGAATCGTTCCCGGGTCAGGTCCGACAGGAGATCGACGCTTCGGGCGAAACTCACGATCGCTCCGGGATCCTGGGAGCGCATTCGCTCGACAAACTCCCTGGCCGCCTCACGGATCTTATCAATATCGCTCTTCATGCTGCCGCTTGTGTCCAACGCCAGTACGATGTCCACGGCAGCATCCTGGGCCGAGAAGTGCGAGATTTCCTGGGGTTTTCCATCCTCGAGCACGACAAAGTCGTTCTTGGTGAGGACCGGAGCCCGTCGAGACTCCGCGAAGGCTACGGCGACCGGTATGGAAACCAGGTCCGATCGGAGCTCGATCGATTCCCCCTGTTCCGCGCCACGCTTCTCCTGGACCCGATTGAATCCGCCCCTCACCACCGTCGGAACCGGGAGCTGGACAAGGAGCCAGATCAGGAGTGTAACCGGAAAGACGTGGATGGGGTGGAGGAGCTTCATGGAGCCGACATTCTCCCACGTGCTTCTCTTGAGCGGCAAGCAGGCCCCCGTTTGTAGTGGTGCCTATAAGGCGGGCCTTGCTGAGGCAAAACATTCCGCCTCAAGGCGGAACCTGGAGTTTCTACCTTCTGCGCCCGGCGGCTCAGAGTGAGAACTGAATGTCCGATATTCGTCTGTCGAATTATGTTCTCGGACT
>JACQTD010000160.1 GCA_016210985.1 Acidobacteriota bacterium | reverse complement strand
GTCGATACCAGGAGGCGGAGAGCTTGCTTACGCGCGCCATGGAGTTGCATCAAAGGACTGGCAACATTTCATTCGCTTCGCTATCGCTGAATCTGTTCGCTGACTTGTACTTGAGCATGGGGAATCTTGACCTAGCCTATCGGTTTGCCTCCGAGGCGTATCAGCAAGCGGACCTGTCGGGAAACAGATTTGACCAAGCGTATGCCAACATACGCAAAGGGATAGTGGTACTGCGAGGAGGCGGAGATGATGCTGGATTTTCAGACTCACGCGATCGGAATGCCTTCGCGGTCGAGCTATTAACCAGGGCGCTCGAATTGGGCAAGGAGATCGGTAGCATTGAGCTGATAGCGATATCTACTTTATACCTCGCGGAAGCTCAGATTGGCCTTTCGGTTGTCAAGGGTAGGGATCTGCTCAAGAGTGCGCGGGATCTTGTCACAACCTACGGCGATGTCTGCCTCGTCGGCGAATTGAAGCGGATCGAAGCGCGGTACCAAGGTGAGAGGATGGTAGTGACCGGAGAGAATTGTCTCTCCATCAGCGGAAATTTCTTGCCCAGGATCCCTGCCGCTAAGGCCGAACTTGAACGGTTCCTGATCAAGAATGCCCTCGAGCAGGCTGGCCAGAACCAGTCCGAGGCGGGTAGACTACTGGGCGTCAGCAAGGCTTATATTCACCAGAAACGCAAGCAATACGGTATTTGAATAGCGTCGCCGTTCGATCGGATCCCTGGCGAAGCCGTCGTACAAACTGTCATCGGTCCCGAACCAGGTACAGCTTAGTCCAACGGTTAGCATGTCGTAGCCTTGGACTCCAACCCTGCTCCCCGGCCTGGTGATCACCCGGGGGCATTGGGGAGAGGATCCCGCCGTCTATAATTAATAAGGAAGCGCGGCGCGGCGACAGGTCCCCCAGAGGGCCAGTTTTTTTGGCCTTCGGGTATTCAAACAAATACGAGTAATTCTCATGTTTATATATGCGAACCACCACTCCTCAAATGTAAACGATCCGCGGACGCAATGATCGATCCATTCCACTATTCCCAGGAGGGGAAAATGCCGCGAAACACTACTCCTAACAATGGTCGCAGAGGGCTCGCCGCCAAATCCCTGTTTGCTGAATCTCAGCCCGGCCTGCTGGCCGAATTCCGGAGACTGAAGGACTCAGATCGCCGACGCCGATTCCAGGTCCCCGCTGATGTAGCGACGGAATTGGGATGCAATCCCAGAACGATCCGCCATTGGTGTGACAATGGACGTCTCGATTTCGTGCGCGTGGGTGGGCGTCTCTATGTCGATGGTTGGTCCCTCGAGCGCAAGCTCGAGGAAGCGGGCGAAGAATAGCCGGGTATCGCCCTGGCGTGGGACCGGTGATGAAGCGAGACGGGCCCGGTTCTGTTCAGGGGGTTGGCGCTCCGCGCTTGCGGATCGCCTCCACGGTGAGGCGCGCCTGTTCCCGGATGCGATCGGAGAAGTCGCCGGCGCCATTCGCGATCGGTCCGATTTCAGGCAAGTCCTCAACTTCCCCGATGAGATACAGCGCCCGGAGCGCTTCCCAAACGTGGTCCTGCCCTGGTGAGAGTTCCAGGACCTCATCGCCGGCCTTGAGCTGCGCTCCTTCGGGAGCGAGCTTCCGCTCGAAGTCGCCCGGCAGCGGAGATCGGAGCTCGAATGGTTCTTCGCGGCCGACGTCAAGACGAACCAGCAATGTACCCGGATTCACGGCGTCACCCAATTCCAGCCGATACGATAAGACCCCGTCCACGGTCGTCCGAACCTTGTAGGGACGGATCATGGCCAGTATTTCAGGTTTTCCCGAGGGATCGCCGAACCGCACGAGCGAGAGCGCGGCATTGCGCCGCACCATCGGATCTTCATCGCTGACCAGCCTGAGCAGGGCCGCGTGAAAATCCGGCGAGCTGTTGTCCTGTCCCATCGTCCATGCGGCGTTGACCCGCACTTCGGGGACACGATGGTTCACGAGGTTGATGATCTGCGGATACCACGCGGTCACCGTGCGGTCCCCCCGGGCCATGCGATCGGCGATCTGTGAGAGCGCGTGCTGGATCTCGCGGGGCTTCTTCTCATTGACGAGGTGTTGTCCGACCTCCTGATCCGTGAGCCGTCGTCCGAACCAGGTCCCCCGCCAGAAGAGAAACGGCACCACGATAAACATCACGACGGTCACCGCCGCCAGGATCGTCACTTGCCGGCGAGGCGGCCGCCGGGTAGAGGGGGCAGTCTCGGGGCCGCCCAAGCCATTGATCGACGACATCCTCCTACTCCTCAATCGTGGCGTCGAGCACCCGTTTTTGCCGCTGGTAATGGGCCACCGCGTACATCGCCAGCACGTCGGTCTCGACTTGCACACGTGCCCCGCGCCACTCTCCTGGCGGGTGAGGCAGATCCGGTGGATGCGCGCACGGTCCGCTGCCGCCTTCCGCGGCGCCGAACGAACTTCCGGCGATTTCAATGAACGGCGTGATGGCCCGCCACGCGTCGTCGCCCAGCGTGCCGCTGATGTCGACCTTCAATCGGATGTTGATCATCTTCGTCCGATACCTCCCCGATCCCGCCTCCACGCCTCAGGAAGGATACCACCGATAGAGCATCCAGTAGACCGCTACACCGGTCACCGAAACATACCACCAGACAGGAAGCGTCCACCGGGCGATCGAAGCATGCCGGACAAACTGACCTTTCAGCGCCCGGGACAGGGTGATCAGGACGAACGGGACGACCAGCGTGGCGAGGACCGTGTGGGAGATGAGAATCGTGAAATAGAGCGGCCGGGTCCAGCCCTGACCCTGAAACGGACGTGATCCGGCGTGATAATGGTAGAAAAGATACGAGATCAGAAAGAGGCTCGAGGTAATGAAGGCCGCGACCATGCAGGCCCGGTGTGGGGTCACGCGCCGCCGGCGGATGAAATAATAGCCGGCCGTAATCAATAGGGCGCTGATTCCATTCAGCAGGGCATTCAGGCTCGGCAGGTCGACGATTTCGAGCCGGATCATCCCTTAGCCTGGTCCGCTTGCTCGCTTCCCCCCCTCTTCGGCTTTGACTCTCCGGCTTTGCTCGCGGGAGGCTTCTTCGGCATCATGGAAAGGGCATTCAAGCCGAAAATCAGGGCGAGCACCAGGCAGGTAAAGACGGTCAGGAGTCCGTCCATGTAAAGCGCCTGCCGGCTGATCACCGTCCAGGCGATGACCGAGAGGCAGGTCAAGGTAATCAGGATCGAAACGAGAAACAACATTAACCGTTCGGACATGGTTGTATTAACGCCGGGGGCGTCTCCCTCGCGCGAGGATGGCCAGGAGCCCCTCAGACCAGGCCTTCACCCGCGCGCTACCCAAATTGGTGGAGCCCTGGAGTCGAATTTCGCGGAAGGCCAGGACAAAGAAGGCCGAGAAAATGAGGAGCGGCGGAATCAGAAGGGTCAGGATGCCGAAATTGAGCGCCCTGACGGCCTCCGGTGCCTGGCCTTCCGCCGTGGTCTTGCACATGGCGCACTGGGCCGAGGCGCTAGCGCGCAGCATCGAACCGATCAGCATCGCCGATCCCCATCTCGAAACCCAACCGTTTGCGCCGAAACCCTTCATAGTCCGCTGTCTGGTCCTTCCGAGGAAGCGTCCGCTTTCGCGCGATCTCAATGAAACGTCCGCATGTTCAGCAACCGGAAACTGTCCGGGAAGACGATGAACATCAGGCACATGACGATGATCATGGCCGGGATCAGTGTCAATACCAAATTCATCCGCTCGAACCGCAGGTGCATGAAGTAGGCCATGATCATGGCCGCCTTCACGATCGAGAGCACCATGAGCAGGATGACCATCAGGTGGAGATTCAAATGAATATATGCGAGGTAGACTTCGACCCCCGTGAGTCCGAGCAGCCCGACCCAGACCCAGAGGAAGAGCCGAGTCGTTGGCTCATGATGCGTATGTGCCGCCGCGTTTGCCATTTGCTTTTCTCCGCGATAAGGACCCGGAACGCCCGGGGATGTTTATCCCATTTTCACCGACAGCAGGTAAATCAGGGGGAAGACGAACATCCAGACCAGGTCGACAAAGTGCCAGTAGAGTCCGCTCACCTCGACATCCTCGTCATTGAACTTCTTCCGTCCAAAGCCGGCCGCGACGACGCCGAGGTAGATGACGCCGCTGGTGACGTGGAACATATGCAGACCGGTAATGGTGAAGAAGGTGCCGCCAAAAAGCGGATCGCCCCAGGGATTCTTGAATGGGGTCACGCCCTCTTCGATCAAATGCATCCACTCATACAAGTGAAGCACGATGAAGGCCGTTCCGCCAGCCATGGTCGCCAGGATCCACCGCACGGCGCTGGCGTGGTTCCCCTTCTTGGCCGCGGCTACGGCCATCACCATCGTGACGCTGCTCGAGAGCAGGCAGAAGGTCATGACGCTGGCGAAAGCGATGCTCGGATAAATCGTGAACGGCATCGGCCAATTGTCACTGGCCACCCGGACATAGCTGTAGCCGATCAGGATGGCGGTAAACGTCAGCGAGTCCGATACGATGAAAAGCCACATCCCCAGCTTCTTGTCCCCGACGCCAAAGGGGGAGACGCCCCCGTTCCAAAGTGAACCCGACAATTTCTCCACTCTCGCTTCCGACATCCTCTCACCTCCACACGAGGAGCAATAAGAAAAGATAGATCCAGAGACCGTCCATGAAATGCCAGTACATCGCCGTGATCTCCACGATAGTTTCCCTGCCCGCACCCGGCCCGGACGCGGTCACCCGCGCCGGATACCCGGCGACGCCTACGGGCGCAGGGCTTCGCATCGAGCCGAAGACGATAAACCCGAGCGCGGTCAGTCCCCCCAGCAGGTGCAACCCATGAGCCCCCGTCAGCAGGTAAAAGAACGAGCTGTTAGGATTGGAGGCCAGGTAGATGCCGCTGGCAGCCAAGCCTCTCCATGCAGCCAGTTGCCCGAAGAGGAACCCTATCCCGAGCAGCACGGTCGCTGAAATCCAGCGGTTGAATCCCGGGGTGTAGCCGCCTTTGAGGGCCCGCTTGGCCTTCTCCATGGTGAAACTGCTCGCGAGCAGCAAGCCGGTACTGATCCAGAGCACGCCCGGGAGGTCAATCGGCTGCCAATCTCCGGCAAGGCCTTGGCGGTAAATATAGGCGCTCGTGAAGGCCACGAACATCATCAGGATCGCCGCCAAAGCGATCCACATTCCCAACCGGTAGCGATCGCGCAACGACGCGCGGTCCGGACCCGAACGGTCCCCGCCGTCCCCGCCATTGAACCCATGCTCATTCTTCCCCGGGCCTGAGGCCCCGGGCCGGACGGCTTTCTTCGTGGATGTTACGGTCGCAACCATGATTTATCGGCGCCGGAAGGCGGTCCCCCGTACGTTAATGCGCCGGTACTGCCTCCGGAGGTTCGTTCTGCATGATGTAATCCTTCGGTGCGCCCGGCACGCTGAATTCGTAGGGACCGTGATGGACGACCGGCACATGCCCGCCGAAATTATCGTGCGGCGGAGGCGAGGGAATAGTCCATTCGAGCGTTGTGGCCCCCCAGGGGTTTTCGGCGGCTTTCTTTCCCTTGAACATGCTCCAGAAGAGATTCACCACGAACAGTATCTGAACGGCGGCCGTCACGATCGCCGCTATCGAAGTGAAAGTGTTCAGCCCGGCCGTCGGCTCCAGATAGGCATAATCGGTGAACTGAGCGTAACGGCGTGGCTGTCCGGTGATCCCGGCCAGGTGAATGGGCACGAAAATGGCATAAACGCCCAGGAACGTGATCCAGAAATGGAGCTTGCCGATCGACTCGTTCATCATCCGGCCGAACATCTTCGGAAACCAGAAGTAGGTCGCGCCGAAGATCCCGAAAATCGCGGCGACGCCCATGATCAGGTGGAAATGGCCGACCACGAAATAGGTGTCATGCATCTGGATGTCGAGCGAAGTCTGGCCGAGTACCAGGCCGGTCACGCCGCCGGCCACGAAGAGCGACACAAAGCCGAGCGCAAAGAGCATCGCGGTGGTGAACTGAATCCTCGCGCCCCAGAGCGTGCCCAGCCAGTTGAAGGTCTTGACCGCGGAGGGGACGCCGATCGACAGCGTGATCACGGAAAAGGCCAGGGCGGTGAAGGGATTCAATCCGCTCACGAACATGTGATGGCCCCAGACGAAAAATCCGAGGAGTCCGATGGCAAATATGGCGATGACCATCGCCCGATAGCCGAAGATCGGCTTACGCGCGAAGGTGGACAGGATGTGCGAGGTCGCTCCCATGCCCGGCAGAATCGCGATGTAGACTTCCGGATGACCGAAGAACCAGAAGAGATGCTGCCAGAGCAGCGGCGAGCCGCCCTTGTGGTTGATGATTCGATCGCTCACCACCAGTCCAGCCGGAATGAAGAAGCTCGTGTCGGCGTTGCGATCGAGGAGCAGCAGAATCCCTCCCGCGAGCAGCACCGGGAAGGCCAGCAGCGCGAGCACCGCCGTCGTGAACCAGGCCCAGACGGTCAGCGGGAGCCGCGTCATTGACAACCCCTTCGTCCGCATGTTGATCAACGTCGCGATGAAATTGAGCGCGCCGAGAAGCGACGCCACGCAGAAGAGCGCGATGCTGATGATCCACAGGTCCATCCCGGTTCCAAGGCCCGGCCCGGCGATCTGCCCGAGGGCGCTCAGGGGCGGATAAGCGGTCCAGCCGGCGATCGGCGCCCCGCCGACTACAAAGAAGGCGGCCATCAGGGCGACCAGCCCAAGGAAGGTGACCCAGAAGGACAACATATTGAGCACCGGGAAAGCCATGTCCGCGGCCCCGATCTGGATCGGGAGGATGTAATTCCCGAAACCTCCCTGCGGCGCTGTCGTCAGCACGAAGAAGACCATGATCGTTCCGTGCATCGTCACCATCGCCAGGTAAAACTCGGGGGACATCAACCCGCCCTCAAAGCCGGTGGGGAAGATCTTGGCCAGTAAGGGCCACTGCTCGTTCGGCCAGGCGAGCCGAATGCGCATGAGCAGGGAGAGCACGATGCCCGCCAGCACCGAGAAAAGGGCCAGGAAGTAATACTGGATTCCAATGACCTTGTGATCCACGCTGAAGACCCACTTCCGAATGAACCCGGTTGGCGCGTGGTGTACCGCGTGCGCTGTGGCTGTATCCGACATAATTTATCCCCCGCTCGCTGGTTCGTTACCGCGCTACTGTGCGCTCTGATCGATGAGCCATTTGTTAAAGTCAGCTGCGTTCATGACGTCAAGGTACGTCTTCATCTTGAAGTGCTGCATCCCGCAGAGCTCGACGCATAAGATTTCGTACCGGCCGGTCTTGGTCGCCTTGAAGTGAACCGGGATGAGCATCCCCGGCACCGCGTCCTGCTTGATTCGCAGGTTCGGCGAGAAGAAGCTGTGGATGACATCCTTCGACCGCAGCAGCAGTTTCACCGGTTGATCGATGGGAATCGCGATCGTCGTCGCGCGGACGTCGTCCTTGGCCGCCGGGTCGGTGTCATCCAGGCCGAGCGGATTGGTGGCATCGTCGATGAGCTTCGGCACCAGCCGGCCGAAGCGCCCGTCGGCTCCGGGGTACCGGAAGTTCCAGTTGAATTGCTGTCCCGTGACCTCGATCTCGACCGCGTTCGCCGGTATTTCCTGCAGATGGAGTTGCGCCCAGACCTTCTGGCCGGTGATCCCCAGGGCCATGAAGACCACGGCCGTCATGACCATCATGGCGATTTCGAATTTCGTGTTGCCGTGGTTGTAGGTGGCGCGCTCGTCTTTCGTACCCCGGCTCCGATATCGCACGATGAAGTATCCGAGTGTCATCTGGGCAAGAAAGAAGACCAGGCCGGTGATGAAGATCGTTATCGCGAACTGGTCGTCGATGGCCTGCCCGTGTTCCGAAATCAGTTCCGGGAACTTCCAAGGACCGTTGGTGAAGGCCACCACCGTGGCGATCGTGATGACCCATATCAATACTGCCAGGAGCAGTGCCATGGACAAGCCCTCCGTTGTTCTAAGCCGGCGGTGATCCGCCGGCAACCGCCTAACGACACCTGACTATATGCTGTTCATCACCATCAGCGCGAACAGCAGAGGCAGGTAGATCACCGATGAGAGCAGGAGTCGTCTCGCCTCCCACTTCGATTTTACCATCGCCGCCCTTACACTGAAGAAAAGAAATGCCAGGCT
>JACQTD010000168.1 GCA_016210985.1 Acidobacteriota bacterium | reverse complement strand
GTCGTGCCCCAGTGCCCGAGCAGCCGGGGTTTGATGTGTTCGGATCGGAGCGGTTCGATGAGCAGGGGATTCTCACGCAAATAGATCTGCCCGACGGAGAGGTAATTCGCGGCGCGCCAGTAGGCGTGAATCTTACGCAGTTCCTCCTTCCCAAGGGGCCTGGTCGAAACGCGGGCGGTTTTCCTATTGGTCCTTACGTTGGAATCGATCTCCACCATCGAACTGAATCCTCCATGACGCCGTTGGTTGCTCCTTGAGAACGAGCTGTCTACTATTTGGCGTTGGGCATTACCTCCACAGCCGGATGAGACCGGTTCCGGGCACAGCGCCTGGGGACGCCCTTTCCCACCATCGGCCTTCAAAAGGCTGAATAACCCCCTAAGTTACTACAGACTTGACCCATGAGGAAAGTCTCACACGGGAAAATACCGTAACCTCCTCAAGGAGAACTTATTCGCTCTGGGGCCGGGGATCCGGCTGAGTCGCTTCCCGTTTTTGCCAGGCGTGAGCTCGCCGCCCCCTTTCCCGAAGCTGGAGGGAGCTCAATCCGGAGCGGGCGACGCTCGTCGGCAATTCCCTACAGAGGATTGTAAACTATAGGGACATTCAAGGAAGAGACCGGTTACCTCGCTAGAAGCGTGCGCTCCCGCACCTCAGCTACGCCGCAAGCCGGCGCGTTGTACGATCCCGGCGTGCCGATTTCACCGGTGGACGCGGCATACGAGCCGTACGCATCGCCCGGAATCGAAAGCTTCCAGGCGTGGATGTCGTCGCGGCCGATGGCATCGCGGCAGGTCTGGCCGCTGACGTTCTGCGTGCGGATGGTGCCCTGATACGTCTGGTCTCCGTAACCGAGTCGATCCACCCGTTCCTTGCCGGCGTTGTAAATATTTAGCTGATCGTTTCTGCTGAGATTGTTGCCGCTGGGACTTCCCAGTTGTCCAATGATTTTGATCTGGGGCCCCAGTCCCCACGCGCTACGGAAGGCTTCGGCGGTGTTTTCGGTCACGATGACGGACTCGCCCGGCTGGACGATCCCAAATGCGCCGAGATCGAATGCGCCCGGCACGCCGTGATCATCGTCGAAGCTCCAGCCGGTCAGGTCGATCGGCGCGTTGGACAGGTTCGTGAACTCGACGAACTCCCCGCTCGGCCCCTGGTACATCCACTCCGTTATGCGCATCCCGTCCGATGTCCCAACCGTGTACTCGACGTATAGCGGAGCCCGCTCGCTTAGTTCAGGGAGGAACGACAGCGACGAGTAGTTGTTCGCGGAAGTCGCGGCGATGTAATACGCGACGCGCTGGCCTGGCGCAGCCGTGACCGGAAGCAGCGCGCTATATTGGCCGGACCCGTCGTCGACCATCAGCACGCGTTCGTACACCCCGGCGGGACTCGGCCGGTAGAACAGTTCCACCTTGGAGACGGGGCTTCCCGCCGGCGCGACAGCGGCCGTGATCCGGACCTGCTCGGACGGATCGGGGGTGGAGTTAGACGCCTGTACCCCGGTGATCGACGGCCCACTGGCGACCAGCTCCGCGCTCGCGTTCAGGAGGCTGGCGCGCTGGGTAATGAACTGCTGCAGTCCAATGACGCTCCCGCCGCCGGGCCCTCCGCCCGACAAGTTTACGGTGCTTGTAAAATTCTGCTGGAAGGACGCATACGAGTACAACTTCTTCGGGTCGGCCTGCACCGCCGCGTCGATCAAGTTCCGCTGTGCGGTGAACAGCGGCTCGATATAAGCCCAGTTCAAGTCCGCCAGCGCCTTGCGGTAGTGCGCCAGATAGCGCTGTCGGAGTTCTGGGACCGCCAATACGTGGCTTAACACCGGCTTGTTGGCCGCGGTGAAATTCCGCGTAGCCGCCCAGGCCGGTTGCGTGAACGTCTCGTTCGCGTCTCGCTGCAGGAGGTGCATGCGGCCGTCGATCGGATCGCGATACATCATGAAGTCCGCGCCCTTGTTGACGTAACTGTCATCGTCGGTGAGGATATTCTCCAGAACGACCGACCAGATTGACGGGTCGATGGCGAAGAGCTTATCGATGTTCTGCCATGTCGCGAGTGGCTCATTGGTGACGGAGTCGCAGACCGCGATAAGCGCGCCCCACGGATCGGAGAGCCCGCCGTCAGTCTGAATCTCGTAGCCGGGGTATCCCGATGGGTTTGTCCCATTGTAGGTCAGACCCGGCCCGTTCGGGCTGTTGGTGGTCCGGATGCGCAGGCCGTCGGCGTTAAGGAAGTAACTTCTGAGCATCCGTTTGTCGGGCTGCTGCACATTGACGTACACCCCCCAGTTCTGGCCGTTGAGGGTTACGAGCGCGTGGTTGGCCCGCGGGTTGGGGATGAACCGCGCGACGTAATTGTTGTACACCAGCTCGCGGCAGAAGGTCGGATCGCGGAAGCCGTTGTTAAGGTTGATCTCTTCGTAGCCCATGAGTTCCTGATTCGGATCCACGAAGTCCATCTCGATCTTGAGCGAGAACTTCTCCGAGCCCTGGGGAAGCGAGGTGTAGGACGTATTCCCGCGTATGCGCACGCCCGCGTTTGGATAGGTCACGCCGTCTACCGTGAGGTCGGCCAGGATAAGCTTCTCCGACGCGTAGTTCTGCCGGAGCAGCGTCAGCCAGTTCGCGTCGTGGAACCTGATGTTGAACGTGCGGAGGACGGAGGTGTCATACAGGTCCTGCGCAGGCGCCGAACCGGCCGACACACAGACAACCAGGCCGACGAGGCCGGCGAAAAGCAAGCTGTTCTTTCTAATCATGAGCAACTCTCCAACGGGACGCAACCCGGGTCGGTTTCGAAACTTCAGGCGCCGCTTGAGCGATGTCCCCTCGAACCGTCCAGTATAGGAGTCGCACCACCGTCACATTGGTCTTGTTTTAATCTGCCAGTCCGCGACTACTCTGATTGGTCTCGACCAGACAGCTCCCGCCGCGCATCCAGGCGCGCGATCATAACCTGGCCCGGGTCAAGCCAGGGCTTCGAAGAGGCCGTCGACCAGCTCGACGCCTCGGCGCAGTAACACAGCGTCGGAGATCGGCCGCCGGAGTTTGTACTTCCCCGGGAACGGCCATCTCCCGATTGGCGTGGTCTCGACCGCTCGCGACGCCAATCGGGAGTTTGGCGTTCCCGGGCCCCTTTGACGCGCTGCTTGCTTTTCCAAGGAACATGTTTAGATATAGCACTATTATGATACAGACATTTTCTGACACGAGCGAGATGCTCAAACCAGAGCCCGCGCGACGCCGGGTGTTATTGCTCAGCAGCTCTTACCTCTTCGGATATGGCTATCTCGATTTTGCCGAACACGAGATTCGGGACTTTCTCGACGGCGTACGAAGCGTGCTGTTCGTTCCCTACGCCATGAGCGACCATGACGCCTACGCCGCCAAGGCACGCGAGCGATTCGGTCGGATGGGGTACGAGATCGAATCGGTGCATGACGCAACCGTTCCGGCGGAAGCCGTTCGCGGCGCCGAGGCGGTCTTTGTCGGCGGTGGGAACACCTTTCGCCTGCTCACCGCGGGGCGTTGAACCGCTTACAACTTCTTCTCGATCTTGGCCCAGGTGTCGCGGAGCTCGACCGTCCGGTTGAAGACGAGGTGCCCCGGGCTGCTTTCGCGATCGACGCAGAAATAGCCCAGTCGTTCGAATTGATAGCGATTCCCGGGCACCGTATCGTGAAGGCTGGGTTCGAGCTTGGCTCCGGTCAGGACTTCGAGCGATTTTGGATTGAGATTGGCGGTGAAGTCCTGGCCTTCCTCGGTTTCGTTTGGATTCTCCTTCAAGAACAGCTTGTCGTACAACCGCACCTCGGCATCGATCGCGTGCTGGGCGGATACCCAGTGAATCGTCGACTTGACCTTACGGCCGTCCGGGGAGTTCCCGCCTCGGCTCTCAGGATCATAGGTACAACGTAGCTCGACAATTTCACCCGTCCTCTCATCCTTCACCACGCCGACACACTTGATGAAAAAGCCGTAGCGGAGCCGCACTTCGCGGCCGACCGTCAGCCGATAGTACTGTTTGGGAGGGTTCTCCCGGAAATCGTCCTGCTCGATGTAGAGAACTCGCGAGAAGGGTACCCGGCGGGTGCCCATGCTCTCGTCTTCCGGATTATTGACGGCGTCCAGCTCCTCCATCCAGCCCTCGGGATAGTTGTCAACGACGACCCGCAAGGGGCGCAACACGGCCATGACCCGGGGCACACTCTTGTTCAGGTCGTTGCGGACGTAATACTCCAGTGCCGAGAGCTCGGTGGTTCCGTTGGTCTTCGAAACGCTCATATTCCGGCAGAACGCGCGAATGGCCTCCGGCGAATAACCCCGCCGGCGTATCCCGGATATCGTCGGCATGCGGGGGTCATCCCACCCGCCGACGTAGCCCTTTTGCACCAGGGTGAGCAGCTTCCGCTTGCTCAGCAGCGTGTAAGTCAGGTTCAAGCGGTCGAACTCGATCTGCTGCGGGTGGTAAATGCCCAGCTTCTCGATGAACCAGTCATACAGCGGCCGATGGTCCTCAAACTCGAGCGTGCAGATGGAGTGCGTGATCCGCTCGATGGAGTCGCACTGGCCATGGGCGAAGTCGTACATCGGGTAGATGCACCACTTGTTACCGGTCCGATGATGTTCGGCGTGCAGAATCCGATAGAGCACCGGATCGCGCATGTTTACATTCGGCGAAGCCATATCGATCCTGGCTCGGAGGGTGCGGGATCCGTCAGGAAACTCGCCCGCCCTCATCCGCTCGAAGAGGTCGAGGTTTTCCTCAACCGATCGGTTGCGGTCCGGACCCTCCTCACCCGGCCGGGTCAACGTGCCGCGCTGTTGTCGAACCTGCTCGGCCGACAGATCGCATACGTAGGCGTCACCCGATCGGATCAGTTGCACGGCCCATTCGTAGAGCTGATCAAAGTAGTCTGATGCGTAGAAGAGCCGGTCCCCCCAATCTCCCCCCAGCCAGCGCACATCCTCGATGATCGACTCGACGTATTCGGTCTCTTCCTTGCACGGATTGGTGTCGTCGAACCGCAGGTTGCACTTGCCGCCGAACTCGGCTGCGAGTCCAAAGTTGATGTGAATCGACTTCGCGTGTCCGATGTGCAGATAGCCGTTGGGCTCGGGAGGAAATCGCGTGTGGACGCGCCCTTGGCACTTGTCCGTCCTCAGATCATCCAGGATGATGTCGCGTATGAAATTGGAAGCGGGGATTGATTCAGTTGGCGTGGTCGGAGCCGCTCCCGGCTCCTGCTTGGTTGCATCCATTACGATGGCCTCGATACAATTCCAGTATAGCACGGGGGACGCCTGTGTTCATTATTATGCGCAGGAGCAGTAGCGGGAAGACGACCGACGGGCGGGACCGCGCTTGATCGGCCCGGCTCCACCCGTGCCGCAGGGAGGAGTAACTTGTATCGAAGGCGGGCCTCGCGGTAAGCTGGGGTTTCCCGTATCAGCTGGCCGCAGGAGGAGACATGATCAAACGAAGACTCGTAGCGCCGACGCTCGTGTGGATGACTCACCTCTTTATTAATAGAGATTGGATGTAGAGGATTACGCCTTGCTTCTGCTCCGCCGTGCGGTCCTTCAGACGGCCGTGAACGGCCTCAGCGATCTCCTCTCGCTTGAGCATACGCGCATTGAGGGGCTTGCCGGTGCTCAGCGGTTTATCGCCCTTTTCCCAATGACAGCTTGAACAGGATTCGACGAACAGCGCTTTGCCGTCGGGGAGCGAGTTTTCGACGCGACTGGAAGGGATCCCCCTGGGAATCAGCGCTGCCGACTGCAGCTCGCCGGCACGAACCGGCACCATCGAACAACCCGCCAGGGTGAGGAGTGCTCCCAACTTAAGATGTCTGCGCATGATGCTGCTTCCTACGGTTGCAGCCGGAGAAGTGACTATCCGGCCGAATGGTGGGCCGATACAAAATAATCGACGATTTCCTCGATCATCCCGGGATCCATGGATTGCGTGACGAGCACGCAGTGAACGCCACCGGCTCCAAACCAGACGGTCGAACCGAACAGGGAATTGACCCGCCTCACGACGGTTCCCCGCAATGCGGTCTCTTGAATCAGCCGGTCACCAAACAAGTACCTGACCGCCTCCGGCGCGACAAAGACGGAAAAGACGTCCCCGTCCCTGCGGTAGACGAGCTGTACGGACCTGGTGCCGGCAAGGCGCGCGATCCGTTGGGTGGTCAACCGGTAGCCGGGCAGCGGCCCGGAGTCGGAGGCATGCGCGAGCAGGGCGGCGCTGAGGGCCTGTTGCTTGTCCACGGCCGCGAATCCCGCCGGAGAATCCGAGATCGCTGCGCCCCGCTGTTCGGATGGCTTGCTCTCGATCGCGCCTAGATAGGCATCCAGACTGACCGGGGCATCGGATCCCGAACGAAACCCCGGATAGAGCCAGAGAGCTGCAAGCGCCGCCAGGATCACCAGCGCAACCGCGAGAACGGGCCTCAACACATGTATGCGTCGCCGCCCTCCGTAATTCGCGTACCGTGGTGGCGCGTCGGTACGCCCCCGGGTGATGCCCGTGCTTTCCAGATCAGCGCTGATCTCGTCCCACATAGATGCCGGAGGTCCCGAAATGGGAAGGTACTGTGAAAGCGAGAGGCCCAGCCGGATCTCTTCAAAGGCCCGGCTGCAGGCCCTGCAGGTCGCCAGGTGCCGGTCAACACGGGATGACTCCTCGTAGGTAAGGAGCCCTTCATGATATGCCGAAAGGAGATCGGTGATGTGCTTGCGAAACACCTGGCTATTTCCCCGGATGGATTGAATCCCTGAGATGGCGTAGGTCACGGGCCAGGAGCGCGCGCCCCCGGTTGAGTCGCGAGGCCACCGTGCCGCTCCTGAGACCCAATACGGCGGCGATTTCATCATACGAAAGCCCTTCGAGGTGCCGGAGGAGCATGGGCAGGCGAAACTTGAGCTTGAGCTTCATCACGGCCGTCCGTACTTGCTTTGAAATCTCACACTGAAGGTAGTGTTCCTCCAAAGTGGACTCTGCCGGGAGGCTGGATGCCGCGGCCTCGGAAATCGGGAGGAAGCGCCGAGTATTTCGGGCTTCATCTCTGCAGGTATTAACCACCAGTCTGTATAGCCAGGTCGTGAACCGGGCATCGCCCCGGTATTGCCCGATCTGTCTGAAGAGTTTAATGAAGATCTCCTGGGTGATGTCCTGGGCCGAAGCCTCATCCTGGCTGACATAGTGCGCGATCGAAAAGATCCGGTCCTTGTACCGGTCGAAAAGCACTCGAAGTGCCTCCATATCGCCGCGTTGGCAGGCCTCGATGACCTGCGCCTCGGTCTGGGATTCGCTGGTCATCTCGAGCATCTTTTCATCCTGTTAGACGTACGGGAAGCCGGATTTCTTCCAGGTTCGTAGTTCCGCCTATAAGGCGGGCCTTGCCGAAGCAAGACATTCCGCGTGAAGGCGGGCCTTGCCGTGGCAGAGAAGCCGGCCGCAAGCCGGTACTACGAACGGGCCTCAGGTTACTTGAAACCCGCACTTCCTCCTTTTTTTAGGCGTTCATGCGTATTACTCTTAGCGCTCAGATACCCGAAGCACCCTGCGGCCGGTCAACCGGGAGGAGAAGCAGGCTACATTGCCCATTTCGTGAAGAGTTAACGGCAAGGTACATGCGGTCGACGTAGGCCCGGACACACCACTGCCATGGGTGTTGCGGGAGTCTCTCGGACTAACGGAGACCAAATATGGAAGTTCGTTTTCAGCCGACAGCCCGCGAAGTGAGGAAAGGCCGGTATCCCTACACAGCGAAAGGACCACCTTAGCATCCCAGTTGTCAACTCCCGCTGGCCACCGGAAGCTTGAGGCGGTACCATTTGGCTGCTTAAACTGGAAATCTCCATAATTGCTCGGCCGGACTTTGAGCCGGCAGGCCTGGTGATGATCTTGGCAGCCGAAGCCGATAAGATTCAGCGGCTTATCTCGGACTGGCAGGCGGGAATTGAGAAGGAAGAGAATTTCCGCGGCCTCTTCGACCATTTCTACCGGCCCGTCCTTCGATTCTTCCAAAAGCGGGGCTTCCCGGCCGAAGATTGTCACGATCTAACCGAAGAGACCTTCGTCAGGGTCTACAGAGGAATGGAGGGCTTCCGCGGGGAGTCGAGGTTTGACACCTGGCTCTTCCAGATAGCGGCAAATACGTATCGGAAAGCGCTTCGTCACCGATCGGCTATCAAGCGGGGAAATGAAGTGCTGATTGGGGAAAATCTGATAAAGGGCCATGGTGATACGGCCGATGTTGATCCGATGGAAGTCCCATCGGGGACCTCGGGACCCTTGGACGACCTCATCGAGAAGGAGCGAACGCGGTTGCTTCGTGATGCCATGCAAGGATTGCCGAACCAGATGCGGCGTTGTGTCATGCTGCGGATTTACCAGGAGTTGAGTTACCAGGAGATCGCTACCGTTATGCGAATCTCGGTGGATACGGTTAAAGCACACCTTTTTCAGGCCCGACAAAAGCTGAAGGAGAGCCTGGTGGAATATTTTGGTGAAATCGATGTCTGATCGTCTGAAGGCGTCTCTCCGAACCCTCGCGGAGCAGGCCATCAAGGAGTCCAGCGGGCACCCCAGTCCCGAGGAACTCGTGGATTATCATGCCGGAAGGCTTCAACCCGAGTCCGAGGATCGCCTGCAGGAACACTTGTCGATCTGTCCCGACTGTACTCAACTCTTATTGGACCTGCCGACTTTCACGAGCCCAGGTGGCGAGGATGAGCATAGCCTATCGAAAGCGGACCTCTCTGAAGCCTGGGCGCGAGTGCATGATCGTTTCTCATCCGGGGAACGGAACGGCACTCCAGGGGCCAAAGCGCAACGGCTGGTTCCTTTTGGCCTCTCTTCAGCCGCCGTACCTTACGCCCTGGCCGCTTCCCTGGCTATACTTTCAATTACCCTCGGCATCTGGACCGCTTCACTTTGGAGCGATAAGCGGCAGCTCGCCCGGCAGTTAGGTGAAACCTCAACCGCGCGCGAGCAACAGGTCCTGGCCGGCGAAGCATCCCTCCAGGAAGCGAAGCGGCAGCTCGAGGAGGCAAGTCACCGATTCCGGCAATCCGAAACCGAGATTGCTAGCCTGCGCCAGAGGGTTGATGAGCTCTCACAACCTCAAGGGAATGTAGTTGTCGCCGAGCTCACGCCTAGAGGGTTCGAACGCGGAGATGAGGGTCATACGAATATCGAGGTTCCCGCCGTCTCGAAAGTGATCACCTTGATCCTGCCCTTGCGAGGTTCGACCAGTTTTAAAGACCATGAGGTTGAAATCCTGGACGAGCGTGGCCAGTTAATATGGCGCGGCCAGGGGCTTCGGAAGAGCCCGGACCTCCTGGACAATTTTTCGATTGTTTTGCCCCGCCAGAAGCTTCCCGCGGGACGCTACCGAATCAGACTCTTTGGCCGGGATGCACGCCGGCGCCAACCGCTGGAAGACTACTTCGTACGAATTCGTTACCTTTAACCGCCGCTCGGCCCCGGTCCCTCCCGTTCTCCTCCCGGCCAGTTCGTCGTTATCCTCTGCTGTTTAAGCCCGTCCTACCCGACTCAGCCAGGCTCGCCCGCACCAAGGCTTCTGTGCTGCCCCCGAAGACATTCGGGTTACGCGCGAAGTCTCAAACCCGTCCTTTCCAGCCTGAGTTACGCGCCTGACGAGTCCGCCCTTCTAAACAATTCGGCACCGCCCGGGTCTATTGACGGTGTGGGCCAAAACACGAAGCAGTATCAGCAGTTGCCCGAAGCGTAATAGCGCAGTTGGTGGTGAAGCAGTCCACTTCGGCGGATTCCACCCAAGTGAAACCCCATGGCGATCAGCTTCGACCGTCACCTTAAAAAAAGGAGAAACCGGACCATGAAGAGAGCAACCTTAATCGTGATGGCGTTCCTGCTGATGGCGGGCACTGGGCTGGCTCAGAACAGTCAAAGCCTCACCACGATCGAACTGAAAGCAGAAGATACAACTCCCGCCACTCAGAG
>JACQTD010000159.1 GCA_016210985.1 Acidobacteriota bacterium | reverse complement strand
GAACGAAGCCGCGGATTGGCAGAAAATCGACGGCGAATTGGCGTCCCGTTTTCTGTGGCTCCCCTGGAATTTCGTCCCGGACAGCAAGGCGCTTGGCCGGTTGATTGAAGCCGGCAAGACTTCAACCGAAGGAGCGCGGTTCGCGGTATCCGACGGACAATATCGGGAGGGCCGGCAAGAAGCCGTTTCCCTCCCATCCACACCCACGGATTTGCCGGCGGTCATCATAAAGAAACACTTGAAAGTCCAGGGCGCCTCCGTGGATCGTCGGACCGGGAGTTGCGCCACGGTGAGTTTGTATCCAGCCGACGCCCCTTCGCATGGAGTTCCCGCTCCTCAACATCCGGGGGTCGTGGTGCGGCCGGGCCATTCCGTTGGCGAAGCGGAGCGCGAATTGGTCCGCCGGACGGGCAAAGACACGGACGGGATATATTCCACGCTCAATCGCAGCTTGTGCCGGCCGGCTGTCCGGTGGCTGTCGAAGACTCCGGTTACACCCAACATGATCTCCTTCGCGGGGCTGGCCGTCGCCATGTTATCGGGTTACTGGTTTGCCCAGGGTTATTGGGCCGCTTATGTTCTTGGCGCGCTACTCTATTTTGTCTCCGTGCTGTTCGACGAAGCCGATGGAATGCTCGCCCGCCTCACGTTTCGTGAGTCCGCATTCGGGTGCTGGCTGGACAGCTTCGTGGATTATGCAAGCTACGTCGTAATCTTTACGGGGATGACCATCGGACTATACAGAGAAGGCGGCCCTCGGTGGCTTCTGTTCGGGGGGTTGCTGCTCTTCGGTACGCTGGCCTCATTCCTGGTTTTCGTCCGCCAAAGGAGGCTGGCCACCAATCCGAAAAGACCCCATGAATATTTAGGGCGAATCCAGCGCCGGCTTGAAGCCGATTCGGGAAATCTCTTGTCGCGCCTCGCCCGACTGACGGAATTCGTTATCCGGAAGTCGGCGTTTGGCTACTGGGTACTCGTCTTCTCAGCGCTCGGTGGGTTGAAAGTGTTCTTTTTGATGGCCGCCTTCGGCAGCAATCTGGTTTGGCCGCTGGCGCTCTCTTTCAACCGGCTCTTCGGAGGGCCGTCGCCGGTAATACCGGCGGGCGGGACCTGCGATGAGATCCACTGCACACCTGCCCTGGGAGCTAGGTAACCCAGGCAAGCGGCGATGTCGCTCATATTGGAGAATCCATGAAAGCTATCATCCTTGCGGCCGGCCAAGGGCGTCGGCTCCGACCGTTGACCGATCGACTGCCAAAGTGCCTCATTTCGATCGGCGGAAAGCCGATCCTGACGCATATGCTCGAGCGAATCCAGCGGAGCGGTTTGATTGACGTGGTCGTCGTCGCGGGCTTCCAGGCAGACCGCATTCGGCAGCACGTAAACCAGTTGCCTCTATCCGGCCTGCGCGTGCGATTCGTGATCAACGAGCGCTTCGCCGAGACCAATAACCTCTATTCCCTCTGGCTCGCGCTCCAACAGGTCTCAGGGCCGGTAACGATTCTCAATGGGGATGATTTCTTCAACGGGAAGATTCTGGATATGCTGCAATGTGACACAGCCGACGCGTCAGCGGCCGTCGATTGCAGCCGGCCGCTGCCTTCGGATGCCATGAGGGTAATCCTTGACGGATCGCGCCTGACCAGTCTCGGTAAAACAATTCCCGACGGCTTAGCGGCGGGGAACGCGATCGGCCTTTACCGTTTCTCCGGGCGGGCAATCGCGCTGCTGCGTTCGGAGATCGAGCGATGGATTCAGCGCGGCCGGATCAACGAATTCCATGTCGCCGCTATCAACGCGCTTGCACCCTACGTGCCCATACGTGCCATCTCCACGGACGGTCTCACCTGGGGCGAAGTCGATGACTACCGGGATCTCGCCGCGGCCCCGGCGAAGCTCGCTCAGATCCTGGCCGAGGAGCGCTGCGCGGAACTCCGGGTCCCGGCCGGCCCGGCGAGGGCACAGTGCATGGAGGCTTTTCTTGCTGCGCGCGGGTTACAATCGATGAGCGCCCAATATCAGCGGGTGCACGCATGAAGATACGTTGCGTCACCCCGAGGAGGCTTGGAATGTCGAGTATCAGAGAAGTATTCTCGCTGGTGTGCGCGATTGTGCTCATGGCATTAACGATACCTACGCTTCCCGTCAAGGCGAGAGAATTGATAGAACCCCAGGGAGCACTGGCGGGCTGGCGAACCAATCGCAGCAAACGCTCAGTGGACTTGGCTGAGCTCATTCGCGGGGGCCCCCCCAAGGATGGCATTCCCGCGATCGACAACCCGCGGGTTGTTTCGATCGCCGAGGCCAGGCGCTGGCTCAAGCCGCAGGAGCCCGTTATTTCCGTGGACATGGCCGGGGAAGCGCGGGCCTATCCCCTGCAGATTCTGATCTGGCACGAGATCGTCAATGACCGCATCGGCAACGCACCCGTAGCTGTGACTTTTTGCCCGCTCTGCTACAGTGCGCAGGTCTTCGACCGCACGGTCGACGGGCGAGAGTATTCGTTTGGCGTATCAGGCCTGCTCCGGCATTCAGATCTCGTCATGTACGACCGCCAGACCGAGAGCCTCTGGCAGCAGTTGACAGGGGAAGCCATTGTGGGCGATATGACGGGCACCATGCTCAGGTCGCTACCCGCCCAGATCATCTCCTTCGACCAGTTCGCCTTGGCTTTTCCGCATGGGAGCGTGCTCTCGCGGACCACGGGCTACGCCCGCGCTTACGGACGCAATCCCTATACCGGCTATGATCAGATCTCAGGGCGACCCTTCATGTTCAGGGGCAAGCGCGACGATCGATTAGCGCCCATGGAGAAGGTCACTACCATCCGTCTTGGCCCAGCGGTCAAGGCCTACCCTCACACGCTCACCCGGAAGCGACGCGTCATCGCCGACGTCATAGGCGGGCAGCCGCTTGTTCTCTTCCATCTTGATGGCGCCGTATCGGCCCTTGATGCCAGCGAGATCAGTGCGTCCCGCCAGGCCGGCAGCACGGGAGTGTTCGATCCGCGCGCAGATGGACAGACACTCTCCTTTCGATATGAGGAGGGGAAGATCATTGATGATCAAACCGGTAGTGTCTGGGATATCTCCGGGAGGGCTGTAGAAGGGAAACTCAGAGACCGCAGGCTGACGCCCATTCCGCACGGCGACTACTTTGCCTTCGCGTGGTTGGCTTTTATGCCCCAGACTGAAATATACCGTTTGAATTGAATCGAACGGAGCAGGGGAGATCGATATGACATGGATCCGAGTCATCGATGAGGACGAAGCGGAGGGAATCCTGCGAGACTTTTACGCGAGTTTGCGCCGTCGGTTCGGCTTCGTCCCGAATATCACCAAGGCGGCAAGTCTCAGGCCCGCTGCCTTGATGGCAGCGTCCGAGTGGGGGGAGCGGGTAACGTGGGGGTCCTCAGGTCTGGGGCGGCGCATGGAGGAGATGATTGCCGTCGTGGTATCCGCTGCCAACCGGTGCCACTACTGAGTGGAGTCGCACGGGGAGTTTCTCCGCATGATCGTAAGGGACGATAATCTGGTCGAATCTTTAAAGCGCAATTTTAAGGGCGCAGAGCTTGTGGAACGCGAACGCGTTGGACTCGCCTATGCCGAGAAGCTGGCCGTCAGACCGAGCGAAGTATCCAGGGACGACATCGAGCACTTGCAAGCTGTCGGTTTCTCGGATGAGCAGATCCTGGATATTATCCTGATCACGGGTTACTTTAGCTACCTCAACCGGTTGGCGGACGCACTGGGCGTCGAACGGGACGTCCGCATCACGAGCCCGCACACCTGAACCGATTAATGGGGTTGGCTATAGATCTAATCTTTGCCTTGGTGTGGTGTAACGTTGAGGATGCACATGGGGAATAAAAACCTTGTTCCGGGAATTATTGTAAATTGAAGGATCGGGGCGCCATGACCAATCCTGAGAGAGATCCTCGCCTCGAAATCTTCGAGCGCGAGGCGATGGCACACCTCGAAAACCTGCTGCGAACAGCGGTTCACCTGGTGGGGTCCGTCGGACGTGCGGAGGATGTCGTGCAGGAGACCTTTCTGCGCGCATGGAAGCACTTTGACTCTTACGAGTCGGGAACGAATTGCCGGGGATGGTTATTCAGGATAATGTTCAATGTGGTCCACGCGGAAAGGGCCAGGACCGTCAAGTTGTCGGAGGTACCATTCGATGAGAGCGACCTGGGGGATGGTCACCTCTTGGGCGCGAACGTACCCTTTACCCCCAGGGGGATCGAAGGCCGCGACATCCTGGAGGCGGTCGACAAGTTGACGGACGAACACCGGGCGGTATTGTGGCTAGTGGCGGTCGACGGATTCTCGTATAGAGAATCGGCCGACATCCTGGGGGTGCCAATCGGCACGGTCATGTCCCGACTCCATCGGGCCCGCCTCGAAATTCGTCGGCTGCTTCAAACCGAGCGCACCGGTTAGTGACCGGGATCTGAGGGGGTTGGGAGACTTGATGAACTGTGACGAGGCAAGAGGATTGATTCAGTGCTATCTGGACAACGAGCTGGATGAGCTGAATACACTGGACTTACTTAAGCACCTGGAGGCCTGTGCGCGTTGTCCGGAGTTGCTCGATTCATTGATGTCACAGGACCGATTGCTCAAACAATCAGCGCTCGCTCAGGAGGTGAACAGCGGTCCGGTTCGAGCGAAGGTGCTCACTTTGCTTCGCGCTCATGCGTCTCAACCCTCGAGATTTCCGTTTCACCTGACGCGCCTGAGACGGTTCGTCGCGGTGGCAAGTTTGGCGGCCATCGGCGTCCTGGTATGGTTATTTGGCCCGGAGTTTAAGAGCTTCCATGAAAAGGCGTACGCGGCGATCGTCGCCGACCACGCGGATCATTGCTCGTACGAAGAAACGAAGGATGCCAGATCAAGCAGAACTGAACTGGACCGGCTTGTCGCTCAGTACGGCAAATTGAGTAACACCCCGGATCTCACCCCCTTCGGCTACGACGAGCCACATGCCTTTGTTTGCAAAATAGAGGAAATCCAATACCTCCATCTCATCTATTACCGGCAGAAGGGGCAACCCCTTTCGGTATTTATGAGACTTACCGACGCTTCCTCCGAGTCCCTGCAAGTGGCGCTGCGTCGACGGGACCGGTTCGTTATCGCCTCCGCCTGGAAGTCGGGCGCGGAGTTGTTTGTGGTCTCCTCTCTGGCGGATCAAGAGACCTCGGATATCGCGCGAGCCATCGTTGCGCGGCTCTGAATTTCGCATGGATGTGGGCTCCAAGGCGCTTGATGTCACCTTTTTTAGATCTAGTACGACCTTCCCGGGGAGCAGGATCGAAGTGCGGGCAACGTCTCCTCCGTTCGACGACCCGTGACCTCCGTGGCATGCTTCCGGGGCAATTCATTCCAGAGGCCACGATGGGTTAACAGGGGCGGTGTAACCGACAGACCGATTATCTCTACTCCTCTACACTGACTCTCAATTTTCGCCCAGGCTGCGGTATCCGCAGCCTGGGCTCTTTTGACCATCCGGTTCGACGCCATTATCCGCTTAACCTTAGCATTTCGTGGTACTAAACCAATAAATCATTTCAAATGTCCGTTCCTTTGACCAAATTGCCCGTAACCACCACGGAATAAATCTCGCTTTATTCCGTTTTAACACGTTGGGCGATTCACGCCCTCTTTCAGATGGCGGTTTTGATAGGCGATCGGCGGGCCGTGGACTCTCCGGTTTTCTCGGGCGGAAGCTCCGGATCCACTTGAGGATTCAGAGGGGGAGGAGTGGCCGTCCAAGACCAAGCGCGCTCGGCGATCACGTAAGTAGCACCCGTTGAGAAGATTGTTCTCGTCTCATTGTCGGAGGCGGCGTGGGTTTCTGTCGAAGCTCCGCCATTTCTTCACCACCATTCAAACAATCAAACTAAACGAGGAGAAAGGGTTATGAGCTTAGTGAATTTGAAGGTAAATGGGCGAGCCGTCACCGTAGACGTGGACCCGACCACACCGCTGCTCTATATCCTGCGCAATGATCTCGATCTGCACGGACCGCGTTTTGGTTGCGGTCTGGGTCAGTGTGGGTCTTGCACAGTGATTGTTGAAGGTGAGGCGATCCGGTCCTGCATCACCCCCGTAGAAACCGTTCAGGGCTTCGAGATTACGACGCTGGAAGGCCTAGTGAAGGACGGCAAGCTCGATCCGGTCCAGCAGGCCTGGATTGACAAGCAGTCGATGCAGTGCGGATTCTGCCAGAACGGGCAGATCATGCAGACCAAGGCGTTGTTGACGGCGAATCCTCATCCGACCGATGAGGAGATCCGGCAGGCGATGCAAGGGAACCTTTGCCGGTGCCACACCTATTATCGAATCCAGGGCACAATCCGGCATGCGGTCTGGCTGGCGGAGAAGGCCAGAACCAATTCCGGGATGGAGGTGGTAGCATGACAACCTTTACCAATATTCCGAAGCAAGTCGAAGAGGTACTTGAGCAGAATGGTTTGATGCCGCGCAAGGGCGCGTCGCGCAGAGATTTCCTGAAGGGCTCAGGCATGCTGGTGATCGGCTTGAGCACGGCGGCGGTTGCCAAGACGAATGTACTG
>JACQTD010000150.1 GCA_016210985.1 Acidobacteriota bacterium | reverse complement strand
TGCAATCCCCTCGTCCGGCGACGACTTCGTTGACGGGCGGACCCGCTCCTCCTACACTTCGTGAGCCCGGAAAACACTCCCCGAACAAAACTGGTGGATTTTGCGGAGACGAGCGGCCTCTTCAAAGATGTCAGAAATGATGAGGTCACTAAGCCTGCCTTGCTGAGGATGAAAGGAATGAATTGCGTCAAGAAACTAAAACTGTCGGGCCTTATAGGTTCGGTGCTCTTCCTGCTTACCGTGGTCTATCTCCCACGCATGATGGCAGCCAACTCGCTGCCCAGTTTCGCCGTTCAACCCAATTTCGGACCAACCTTTGGGAACATCACCGTGGTCATCCGTGGTCGCGATTTCCGTCCGGGCGCTCGGGTGAGGTTCGGAGCGAACGAAGGCCAGGTGATCGAGCTGACGAGTACCTCGATCACCGTCGATGTTCCCCCTGGAGAGGCGGGCAATACCGACCTGGAGGTCTCGAATACCGACGGTTCCCGGGGGCGGCTGAGGGGAGGCTTCGTTTACCGCCATGGCCTTCAGGCGGGGGGCGCCTCTCTGTTGACGGCCAAGGCGAACGACGGCGCGCTCACGGCCACGGTCGACGGTGGAATGAACCTTGTCGAGACGGCCGGTAAGCTCAGCGGGCGGCTGACGATCACCAAGGTCTCCGTGTCGTTTCTCGGCAACGTTCTCGGGGCGCCTGCTGGCACGGACATCACCGGTACGGTGACGGGCAATACGCTTCTGTTGGATCCGATCGAGGTTGATGTCAGCATCACCGGCGTCGGGCAGACCCGTGTGATCATCGACCGGTTCACCGGCGAGGGAGTGGATTCCGACCAGGATCAGGTCATCGACGCCGTCGACGGCGCGATCCGTGTAAGTGTATCGGGCCTGAGCACGGTGAGCGGCAATTTTCAACTACGGCTCGATCGCACGCCCCCTTCCTTTCTCGAAATTCAGCCGGCGAATCGTTCGACCATGATCTATCGCGGAACGCGCGTGCGGGTGACACTTGCGGAACCGGTCCATCCCGACTCCGTGAACCCCGAGAGCCTGGCGGTGATGGCCCCGAGCGGGGAGCTCGTCCCGGGAACTTTTTCCGTGCGTGAGAACGAGGCGAGCTTTCTGCCCGGAGCTCCGCTGGAACCGGGCACGGTTTACACGGTTAAGCTCACCACACCGGTCGCCGATCTGGCGGGCAACGTGCTGGCCGCTGAAATGATCAGCTCGTTCACCACCGGAGACCTGATCGGCGGGCCGCCGCCCGTCCTCCATTCCATCGGTCCTACGGAGGTCTCCAATGCGACGAATTATCCGGTGACCCTCTACGGCGCGGGTTTCGAAGCCGGAGCGGAGCTCGTCTTTTCGGACGGAACCACGCTGCCGACGACCCTCATGAATCCCACGCGGCTGGCGGCGGTCATCCCGCAGGGACTGATCCGGGTTCCGGAAGGCTCGCCGGATATCGAATTGGGGGTCCGGGTGCGGAATCCCGACGGTCAGTTCTCCGAGCATATGGTCACGATCCATGTCGTCGATGACCTTAATTTCGATCAGCCCCATTCGGCGGTGGTTACCCCCGACGGCGACTGGGTCTATATCACCAACCCCACCCGCGACGAAGTGCTGGTCTTCAACACGCAGGCGAAACGATTTGAAGCACCGATCAAGGTGGGCGACCATCCCTACGATCTGAAGCTCACGAGCGGAGGCTCCACGGGCGGGCTGGTCCTGGTGACCAATCGCCATGACTCGGTTCTCTCGGTCATCTCCACCAGCAGCCGGAGTGTGATTGCCAACATCCCCACGATGAAATTCGCGCAGGACGTCATCATCAACCGGAATGCCTCGCGCACCTACGTCTCCAACCAGCACCTCGACGGGGTGCTGGTTTACGACATCAGGAACCCCTTCAATCCATCGCTCATCACCACCGTTCCGGTCGGCCGCAATCCGCGCACGCTGGTCTTCAACCGTGACCAGAGCAAGCTCTATGTGGCCAATTTTTTGTCCGGCGACGTCTCGGTGATCGAGACCGCGACCGACCGCGTCATCCGCACGCTGGCGCCGCAGCGGGGCGACCGGATCGTGGGCGGTACGAGCGAGGGATTCAGCGATTACATTGTAGGCGGCCATGCGCCGCGCGGACTCGGGTTCAGCGCCGCGCAGAATCTGCTGTTCATCTCGAGCATCGGACCCAACATCGGACCCAACCCGCAGGGCCTCGTCGGGGGCGGCCGCAATCCCACCATCACGGTGGTTGACGCGGAAAACGATCGGATCCTCCACCATGTCGGCCTCGACGGCGCCGATCCGGACCAGATCGCGGTCGACGATCTCCATGACCGGCTCTACGTCACCTGCAACGCATCGGGCACGCTCGACGTGCTCGACACCGTCAAACTCAAGAGCAATCCCGGGCAGGCGAAGGTGCAGTCGCTTCCCTTACCCCTTCCTCCGAATACCCCGCTCATCCGCGATGAGGATCCCAGGAATCTGCCCGGGGCTTCGTCAGGGGACTATAATGTGAGCGGAAGGCGCGGGCCCGAGGTACAAAACGAACCGCGTGCGATTGCGGTCCAGCCCGACGGTTCCAGAGTTTTTGTCGTCAACGAACAGATGGTCACGCTCTCGATCATCGATGCCGGAAACCCGGGCTCGCTTCGGGTGATCGATACCATTCCCATCGCCGATCCCTTCAAGCAGATGGACCGCCGGCTCGGCACCATGACCTTCTTCAGCGACCTGGGCAATCGGAAACTGGGCTGCGGATCCTGTCACCTGGAGGACCATGTCGACGGAGTGTTCTTCGAGACCGATACGTCCACCGCACCCAAACTGCGGAGGGTATTATCGGTGCGGAACACCCGGCGAACGATCCCGCTGCTGCAGGAAGGATCGATCCCGGACATGGAGTCCTTTTTCCGGATCGTCATCTCGGCGGAGCGAAACAACAATCCGCCCGCCAGTCCGGCGGAAAGCCGGAGAGGACAGATTTACGGGGACAACATCACGCTCCTCCCCAATCCGAATCTCAATCCTGACGGCACGCTATCGGTCACCGTGGCCCTGCCAGGAGGGGGTACCGGGAATGCGGGGAACGGCGAGACCCTATTCCTCTCCGAACGAACGGGGTGTGTGACCTGTCACATGCCGCCGCTTTTCACCGAAGATCAGGATCCGCAGACGCGCGGGCGGACGGTGAATGTGGGCACACCCGAGCGAAACCCCATCGAGGATGCGAATTCGCCGGCCGGCGCTTTTGCAGTGCCATCGCTTCGAGGCCTGTGGGACAGCTTTCCGTACCTCTCAAGCGGAAGCGCGCGCAGCCTCCGCGAGGTGCTCACGACTTACAATCGAAACGATCGTCACGGCGTCACCTCGATCCTGTCGGAGCAGGAACTGAAGGATCTGGAGGCGTTCCTGCTGTCTTTATAAGCATCGGCCATCACAAGCTGCTACGGACGCTGCTCGAGTGGGAGTGAACGATGAGCCATCGGCCCGCCCGTTTCTCGAGCACGGCCGTGGCCACGGCATTACCGGAAACCGTCTTCTCCTTGACCGTCAGACTGTAGCTGTAGTTGTAAGTCACCCAGGCGGTCTTCCCCGCGAGTCTGACCTGGATGTCCGAGGGATCGACCTTGATTCCCTTGAGTTGAACCAGCTCCGGCTTGAGGTGATTCTCGCTGAAGTCCTTCCACCCCTGATTCGCGTGACCGGACTCGAAGACCCGGAGATCTTCGTCGTGCGCCCACAGCCCCTCCATGGCGGCGAAATCACCGGCGGCGAAGGCCTTCAGGTTATCGCGCACGACCTGCTCCACCGCGGACCGGTCGTCGATCGAGGTCCGAGCCGGACCTGTCCATGCCAGGGATAGGATCAGTATGGCCAAAAGCGATTTCATCGTCTTCCTCCCTCAGATCAGATTCGATGAAGCGTGTGTGGCGAGATCCGGTGGATGTTTACGGCCGGCCCCGGAGGATCCCCGGGCTCTGTGCCTTCAGGGCTCGAACTTCCAGCACCGATTTGGAAAGAGATTCAAAAATGTACTCGGTCTCGAAATCGACCCTGAAGAGCTTCCATTTCTCGCGCCATTTCAGGAATTCCAACTGCCAAATCACCGGCCGGGCTTCATGGAAGCAGAGAAACTTGAGCCGGTACATGTCGGGGGGAAGGTCGCTCACTCCGAGGTCCTTGATCGACTCGATGCGCATCAGGCGATATCGCGTCAGTGGACCTGCCGATTGCAGGAAGCTGTTGAGCCCGGAACTCATCGGAATATTCGAATCATCCTGCGCCCAGTCGGCCTTGATCGAGTCGTTCAGCGCCGTGAGGCTGGCGGTGCGCAGGGCGCCAAAGAACTTCTTACAGACCGGTTCGATATAGCTCCATTCAACGGGGAGCGGCGGGGGCTGGGCCGGTATTTCTTCAGGGTCCTGGGCACGGGCCTGGGAAACGCCGCCCAGCAACAACCACAACGATAGCAGGCCAAGTATCCGGCGAAGATTGGTCATTGGCTTTGTACCCTCCACACCCGCTTCGGGCGAAATACGTCATCAGGATTCAAGCAACGATGCCTTATGATATGCTTTCCATGCGGCAAAACCAAAGCATGGGACACGCCTCGTGACCGACCGATTCCGCATCGAGACTGACACCCTGGGCGAGATTCGCGTACCCGCGGACGCCTATTGGGGAGCCAGCACCCAGCGGGCGTTCGAGAATTTCCCGATCAGCGGTCAGCGGTTCCATCGCCGGTTCATCCGCGCCCTCGGACTGATCAAGCAGGCCTCGGCCGAGGCCAACATGGAACTCGGGCTGCTCGAGCGGGGGGTGGGAGAGGCCATCGTACAGGCCGCCAGGGAGGTAGCCGAAGGCAGGTGGGACCATCAGTTTATCCTCGACATCTACCAGACCGGCTCCGGAACCTCGACCAACATGAACGCCAACGAGGTGATCGCCAATCGGGCGATCGAGATCCTCGGCGGGCGGCTGGGCTCCAAACAACCGGTGCATCCCAACGATCATGTCAATAAGGGGCAGTCCTCCAACGATGTGATTCCGACGGTCATTCATGTCTCGGCGCTCGAAGCCCTCGAACGGGATCTCCTGCCGGCGCTCGCTCAACTTCGTCATGCGCTCGAAGGCAAGGCCCACGAATTCGACGATGTGCTGAAAATCGGGCGTACGCATCTGCAGGACGCTGTTCCGATGCGGCTGGGCCAGGAATTCAGCGGATATGCCTCGATGATGGCCCACGGGATTGAACGCGTCGAGGCGGTACGGCCCCGGCTCGCCGAACTCGCATTGGGTGGCACGGCCATCGGAACCGGATTGAATACGCCGGCCGGGTTTGCTCCGCTGGTCATCGGCAAACTCGCGGCCGGTTCGGGCATCCAATATCGGGAGGCAGCCAACCGATTCGAAGCCCTGAGCGGGCGCGACGCCGTGGTGGAAACCAGCGGCGCCCTGAAAACGGTCGCCTGCAGTCTCATGAAGATCGGCAACGATCTCCGCTGGCTGGGTTCGGGGCCCCGGTGCGGAATCGGCGAGATCCACCTGCCCGAACTCCAGCCCGGCAGCTCGATCATGCCCGGAAAAGTCAACCCCGTGATTCCCGAGATGGCCTGTATGGTGGCCGCACAGGTGATTGGCAATGACGCGGCGATCACGATCGGCGGGCAGGCAGGCAATTTCGAACTTAACGTCATGATGCCGATGATGGCCTACAATCTCCACCAGTCGATCGCTATCCTTTCGTCGGCCTCGAAAATCCTGGCGGAGCGCTGCATCACGGGCATTCAGGCCAATCGCCGCCGCTGCGAGGAGCTGGTCGAGCAGAGCCTGGCGATGGTCACTGCGCTGGCCCCGAGAATCGGATACGACCGGGCGGCTCAGATCGCCAAGGAATCACACGCGACCGGCAGAACCGTCCGCCAGATCGCCCGCGAACAACACGTCCTTCCGGACGAGGAACTCGACCGCGTCCTCGATCCTCGTCGGATGACCGAGCCGGGTATCCCGGAATAATGGGCCATGGAGGGCCCCGATGACGACGGCACATAAAGCTTATTCGGTGGTAGTTGCTGCTCCCGACGGACTGGAAAGGGAACGACAGATCTTCCGACAGACCATCTCCGTCTTCAATGAAGCCGAAGCCCTGGAGCACGGCGCGCTCTTCACCGCTGAAGGCTGGCACGCTCCGGTACGCGGCCCGGCCGGCATGGGAGTCCGGCTGCGCGACAGGCTTCCCGGTGCGCACTACTTTGTTCTGGTGCTCTGGGACCGTTGGATCGCAGGGGACGCAACGCCGTCCGAAGGTCGCCGCGTGGTTGAGACCGAGGAGGCTTACCGGCTTGCGCTGGCCTGCGCTCAGGATCCGGGAAAGCCGATGCGACAGGTGGTGGTGCTCTTCAACGCGCTCGACGAGCGGCGGATTACCGATGCAGGACCCATGATGAAAGGGTTGCTCGATTTCCGTCGATCGCTCGAGGCTTCCTCCAGCGTGGCCGCCCATGTGTTCGATGATGCCTCCGGGTTCGAAGCCTTGCTCCGGCGATATCTCTCGTCCTGGCTGAGCGATCATGAAAAGGGAGCGACCGGCAAAGTGAGCAAGGTGCCCGGTCCCCGAGTCCTGCCATCCGTGGATACACGGTTTGCTCGGGCCACGGAGGGGAATGATGGAGCAGGCCCGACCCCTGCGGGCAGGAGTGCGGCTGAACGGTTGCTCCAGGGATGGAGCACGGATGCCGAGCTCATGCTCGCCTCGGCCGCCGTCTGCGCCGATGACTTCTGTGCGATGAATGATTACGCCATCTTTCTCGCCGGCCAACGGCGGCTATCACAAGCGCAACCCGTTTTTGAACGACTGGTTGAGCTGGCCAAACGATCGTGCATCGAAATATGGGAGGCGGTAAGCCTCAACAACCTCGCCGAAATTCACCGGCGGCGAGGCCATCTGAATGAGGCCGAACCGGGCTTCCAGACCGCATTGGCGATCCGCGAGAAACTGGGAGGTCCCGAACATCTGGAAGTGGCTCGTGTCCTCCACAATCTAAGCGAACTCTATCGGGCCCAGGGCCGATACCGGCTGTCGGAACCGCTCTGCCGAAGGGCGGTCAACATTCGGGAGAAACTACTCGGCCTGCAGCATGCAGACACGTTCGGCCTGATGATCGCACTGGCCGAACTTCATCACACCCAGGGGGACTTCAATGAGGCGGCAGCTTTATACGAACGTCTGCTTGGGATCGCGGAGGGGAGCCCGGCCGTCGATGAAACGCTGCTGGCGCTCTGCCTGAATGACCTCGCTTCACTCTACGATGATCAGGGCCAATACCTGAAGGCGACCCCCTTTTTCCAGCGTTCGCTGCAGATTCGCGAGCGGGTACTCGGACCCGAGCACCCGGACGTGGCCGCGAGCCTCAACAACCTGGCGGCGCTGCTGAGAAACAGGGGGGAATTTGAAGAAGCCGAAGGGCTGCAACGGCGCTCGCTGGAGATCTGGGAGCGCACACTCGGTCCCGAGCACCCGGATTTCGCCACCGGTCTCGGAAACCTTGCCGCCCTGTGCAGCAAGCGGAGCAGATACGGAGAAGCGGAGCGACTCCATCGAAGGGCCCTGCGCATTCGGGAGCGAGCGCTTGGCGCCGAGCATCCCGACATCGGGACCAGCTTGCACAATCTGGCGGAAGTTTATCGCGCTCAGGGCCGGTACGAAGACGCGGCTCCCCTGCTTCGGCGAACGATCACGATCTGGGAGAAGACCCTGGGGGCCCACCATCCCAACATCGCCGCCAGTTCAAGGACGCTGGCGGACACGTACCGGGCGCAGCGAAAATATGGGGACGCTGAAGAAAGTTATCGCCGCTCCATCGCCATCATGGAAAGAAACTTCGGTTCAAGTCACCCGGAGCTCCCTGAGATTCTGGGACAATACGCGGCCGTGCTTCGAGAAACCCAGCGATCCGTGGAGGCCGAAAGAATCCAGGCCAGAGCCGACGCCATGCGCGGGAAGCAGGCGGGTAAGACCCTCGCCCCAACCGATAACACGGGGAATCCAAGGTGAAAAAAGCACACAGGTTCAAAGCTGTTTTACTGGCGCAAGTCCTCCTGGGAGTGTTGATCGTGGTGAGCGTGGTCATCCCGTCGCTCGACCCTCGCCCAAATTCCCCGTGGGATTCGATGCGAGGCGCGGCTTTCGGCGATCCCGGTGAGAAAATTGCCTCACCCCACGCTGACCGGGGTGAAGGACCCCTGCACCGCCGGAATATGGAAAGCTGGTTTTATACCCAGCGCGCCTTTCCGATGGAGACGGTGCCCCCACTCGCCCGGCTCCACGCCTGGACCAAGATGCGTGCCCAGATGGACGATCTCCTGGTCACGAGCAATCGGGCGGGAGGGAATGCCGCGCTTGGACCCTGGCGAAACATTGGTCCGGCGCCGATCGACGACGGCAGCAGCGGACGGGTTTCGGCCCTTGCCGTAGACCCCAAGGATCCCAATGTCATTTACTTCGGCGCGGCGCAGGGGGGAGTCTGGAAATCGACGAACGCCGCCGGGAGCTGGACGCCCTTGACGGACACCCAGCCGTCCCTGGCTACCGGAGCCATCGCGATCGACCCCGTGGATACCCGGATGGTCTATGTCGGAACCGGAGAGGCCACTTTCAGTGCGCTGAGCTATTATGGTGCGGGAATCCTCCGATCGACCGATGGCGGCGCGACTTGGACCCAGCTCGGCGCCGAGACTTTTGCCCGCAACGCGATCTCCAGGTTGATCGTCGATCCCGTAAGCGCCGGGTCGGCCGATCATACGACGATCTACGCCAGTTCCACCCGCGGTTCGTCGTACTTCAGCCGAATCAACGGGCCGACGCAGGGAGTCTTCGTCTCGCGGGACAGCGGGAAGACCTGGACATTGCTCCGACTGGGCTCGGCTACGGACATCGCCCTGGATCCTTCCTCGAACCGTACGCTCTACGCTGCCTTTTACAGTGGCGGCGTGTACAAGTCCGGGGATGGAGGTTTGACCTGGACCATGCTGACAGAAGGCCTGCCCGCGAGCGACTTCGGGAGGGTGAGTCTGGCCGTAGCTCCCTCCAGACCCGGCACGCTGTTCGCGAGCTACGAAGACACCAGCGAGGATCTGAGTTCCCTGCTACTCGGCATCTATCGCTCTACCGATTACGGTGCGACCTGGCTTCCTACCGGGCTCCCGACGCGAAGTTGCCAATGTTTTTTTGAAAACGCCATCGCCGTCGATCCGGATGACGCGGACACCCTCTACTGGGGTGGAATTACCTTACACAGGTCGACCAATGGCGGGGCGGGCTGGTCGGATATAACCCGCGGAATTCACGTCGATCAGCATGCTTACGGATTCGGCCCGGCATCCGGACCCCCGGCATCTGGCCGAACGCTCTATGTGGGCAACGACGGAGGCGTCTGGAAATCGACCGACTCCGGGGCGAATTGGCGCGGCACCAATGCCGGTGTGGCCATCACGCAATTCATCGGACTCGCCTCGCACCCGACAAACCCGAATATCGCTTACGGTGGCACCCAGGATAACGGCACGCTGGGGTACAACGGCAGTCCGATCTGGCGCGGGATTCTGGGGTGCGACGGCGGGCATACGCTGATAGATTTCCTGTCCACAAACACGGTTTACGCGACCACGCAGAGCAACGGCTGCAGCCGGATAGCCCGCTCAGACCTTTCCGGCGCCTTCTTCTTTCCCAAGACCAACGGCATCCCCATCGGCAGAACCGGATTCCCGGATGATCGCGCCCTGTTCTACGCGCCGCTCGAGATGTCGCCGGCCGATCCCGCTACCCTCTACTACGCCAGTTATCGCGTCTACCGATCGCGTGACCGGGGCGACCGTTGGGAGCCGGTCAGTCCTGATCTGACGCGCGGCACTGGAACCGGGGCACTGCGGCAAGTGGTGACGACCATCGGACCTGGACCGCGAGGCGTCATTTACGCCGGGACGGGTGATGGCCAGATTCAGGCCACTTTCGACGATGGCGCCACCTGGACCAATCTTACGCGACCGCCGCTTCCCGGAAGGTTCGTCACGCGGGTGCTGGTTGACCCGGAGAATGAGCTGATCGCCTATGCAACTTTTTCCGGCTTCAACAACGCCACCCCATTCTCTCCAGGGCATGTGTTCCGTACCACGAACGGAGGGGTCTCCTGGGCCGACATCAGCGGCAATCTGCCTGATGTCCCGGTGAACACCATCGTGCTCGATCCCCGGACTCCTCCCAACGCCCGGGTGCTCTATGTCGGCACCGATATCGGCGTCTTCGGCAGCACCGACGGCGGCAAGCGATGGTTTGCGCTCAACGCCGGGCTGCCGAACGTGGTGGTCCTCGATCTCAATCTCAACACCACGACCGACATTCTGCGGGCGGCTACGCACGGTCGCAGCGTTTTTGATCTGATGAACGTTTCTCAACTCCCTGTTGCGGCGCGGGAGAACCGGTTTCCAGACTAGGCGAATACCGGGCGTTCAATCCAGATCCTGCGGCGCTACCCGCTTTTTCCTGACCCGGGGCTTCCTCTTTGAATCGATCGTCCGGGAGGGGGGAGGCATGGGGATACGGATCGATCGATAGGAGGGTTTGGTTTTCTTCGGCTTTCGGCCCTTCTTCGCCATCAGTCCCCGCAGCGTCGCCCCATCGGACCCAACGATCCGATCAATGCCCGGCAGCCATCGCCGGCATCGCGAAGAAAGCCCTTCATGATATCATGTCCCGGATGACAACCTTCGACCTGTCCGACTGGGAATGGGAAGCGATCAAACGATTCGGGCAAGGCGTCGGCCTCTCCCATTGGGATATCGACCTGGCTGAGTCCGCACTGTGGATCGCCGCATCCGAGTATCAGCAACTCAACATCTCCGAATACTTGCGAAACCTTGATCAGATGGCGGAAGGAGTCCGGACGACGATCGGCGACGAGCACGAGCCCCGCAGGGTATTGGAAATACTGGGAGGGCAACTGTTCGACGCCTCGGGATTCCGGGGAAACCGTGAGCGATACGATGAAGCCAGGAACAGCTACCTGAATGAGGTCATCGACCGCCGGCTCGGTATCCCTATCACCCTCTCGGTCGTTTATCTCGAGGTCGGCTGGCGTTTGGGCCTTCCGCTCGAGGGGGTTGGATTTCCCGGGCATTTCCTGGTGAAATGGGAAGAGCGTAACGACCTTGTGGTGGATCCCTTCAACGGAGGCCGGATGCTGTGCCGCGAGGATTGTGCAGCGATGCTCAACCAGGTCTCCGACGGGAAGGTGGAGTTTGGCGATCACTTCCTGAAACCTTCGAACAAGCGCCAGATCCTGGGGAGAATGCTGGGCAACCTGCGAAACATCTACCTTGAACGGAATGACTTTCACCGGCTGCTCCGAATGAGCGAGTTGCGGCAACGGCTCAACCCGGGTACCCGCATGGAAACGAGGGACCGGGCGCTGGTGCTCTACCGTATGGATCGATTGACGGAGGCCTATCAGGGTTTGAGGGCCTATATGAACGAACCCGAATCCGGAGACGATCTCGAGCGCCTCAAGGCGTGCCTGGGCGAAATACGGAAACAGATATCGGTGAGGAATTAGGCCAACTTCCCGCCCCTTCCATTCGTCTCATACTTTGGAATTCATCTGAGGCAGCAGACCGTGCGGTCAACCGACGAAGAGTTCCCGGGGTCAAAATGATGAAGCTGGGCGGGATTAGGCTGGTCTTTACGTTCCTCCGTCGTTGGTCTAGAATAAGTCTGCCCCCCTTCGAGAACGGAGGATAATTCCATGAGGTTCAAGTGCTTTGCCATCGGCATTGCAATCCTATTCGCAGGGGCGCCGGCATTCCCGAATCCGCTCCCGCAGGATGACGCGCCGTACCTGGTTAATGCAGGGGTGGCGCGCGTCAGTCTGATCAAAGGCGAAGTCACCTTCCAGCGCGGTGCCACCGAGGACTGGGAGGCCGCAGCCATCAACCTTCCGCTCGACGAAGGGGACCGGATCACCACCGGGCCTGACGGACGGGCAGAAATCCAGCTATACAGCGATAACTATGTCCGGGTCTCGCATGCGACGCAGTTGTCATTGGGAAGAATGACGACGGGAGACGCACGGTTCAGCGTGGAATCCGGCACCGTGACGGTCCGCGCCAACCGTATCGACGATGATGTCCGGATCCAGGTCGATACGCCCTCGTGTCAGATCACGGTGAACAAGAAGGGCGTCTATCGTATCAATGTTTCCGAAGCGGGTGACACCGAACTGGTGGTCCGCAAGGGATTGGCTGAGGTCTCCTGGGCAAGCGGCGTGCTCGAAGTCAAGTCCGGTCGGGCGCTTCACATCGGCGCGCAGGATCCATCCAATTACGCAATAACCCGCGACATCGCGTCGGACGATTGGGATCGGTGGTGTGAAGATCGCGACGAGCATTTGACCGCACGGCTGACCACCGCGAGGTATGTCAGCCCCACGATTTGGGGCGCGAGCGATCTTGATTATTATGGAGGCTGGCAATACGTGTCGAGTTACGGCTATTGCTGGTTCCCGACTGTCAGCTACGGCTGGGCGCCATTCCGGGCGGGTCGCTGGATCTGGGGATATCCCTGGGGTTGGACCTGGGTGTCGTACGAACCGTGGGGATGGGCGCCCTATCATTTCGGTTCCTGGTTTTACACGGCCGGCTTCGGCTGGGGATGGTACCCGGGCGGGTTCGGTCATCGGCATTATTACCATCCCGGCCGGGTGACGTTCGTATCCTTCCGAGGCCATGGAGGAAACTACGTGGGGTGGATTCCCTGGAGCCGGGAAGGCGGTGCTGTAGGGACGCCCGGCCTGCCGACAGGCAAGGATCGGTTCGCCGGCTTGACCCTTGAATCGGAGGCGGACGTCGCGAAACTCCCCAAGGAGGTTCAGCGCGGGATCAGTGTCATGCCGGAGTCCGATTTCGTGAAAGGGGGAGGGAAACCGCTCGAGTACGCCGGGGAGCTTAAGGGCAATCTGAAGCTGGAAACAGCTCACTTCGTGCCGCAGAAGTCATTATCGACGGAGCTGGTTCCACCCAAATTCGCTTCCCAGCCCGGAAACCCGGGTAATCCCTCCAAGGTTCGATCGATGGAGTCCATCGGTTCGGGCAAAGGAGCGAAATCGTCCCCCATGGAGGTAAACAAGCTCGGAGAGATGCAGCGTGCGAACCGGGTGGAGAAGGGAGGCTCCTCCGTTGGAACCGCGCAGGATCAGGGTCTGACGCGTGATCCCGGCAGCCGGAAGGCCGACCGACAGCTGCAATCGGTCCCAGAGTCACCTCGTACGGCTCAACCGGCAACTCAAGCCCGGCCAGAGGCCAAGCAAGCCCCGATGAGCGAGGCGCGGCCTGAAACGAGATCCTCACCACCGGTCCGGGAGACTCGACCGGAACCAAGGTATGCCCCGCCCGCGCGTGAGACCCGGCCCGAACCCCGATATGCACCTCCGGCCCGTGAAATGCAGCCCGCGCCCAGAATCGCACCGCCTGCGCGTGAGGTTCGTCCGGCACCGAGAACAGCCTCCCCGTCGGGTGGGGGTTCCGCCCGGGGGTTCCAACCCCGAAGCAGCTATCCCTACGGATACGATTCCGGCTCGATGAGGAACAGAAGAAGCGCATCACCCGACGGGCCTCGCGTTTACGACCGTGGTTCGGATCGCGGATTCGCGACCCGGCCGTCATCAGGCAGGTCGAGGATAGAACGCGGAGGGGCATTCAGCAGTTCATCACCGAGATATTCAGCGCCCTCTCCACGGGGAGGGAGAGCTTACAGCATGCCTTCTTCCCGGACGTCGGCACCGACCGCGAGAGGGAGCGGGTTCAGCATGCCTTCTCCGAGATACTCTGCTCCATCCTCCCGTGGGGGAGGCGGGATCTCCGCTCCATCCTCCCGCGGGGGAGGCGGGTTCTCCGCTCAGCCCTCGCGCAGGGGGAAGGGCTGATGAGCCGGAGGCTGGGAGTCGGGGATTAGGGGATCGAGATGAAAGGCAGTTCAGCCCGGCTCCCGTCCAAAATCGATCTGTTCCTCCGCCGCTGCGGACTTCTGGTTCGTCACGCGCGCCAGCACAAAGAAGAGATCAGATAGTCGGTTGAGGTAAGCGAGCACGTCGCTTGAGACGTCATCCGTTTCCGTGAGTCTGACAATGGAGCGCTCCGCTCTTCGGGCCACAGTACGGGCAAAATGGAGGAGGGCCGTGGCTGGATTCCCCCAAGGCAGGATGAACTCTTTAAGCGGGGGAAGCGGTTTGAGAAACCGGTCGATGCTCTCTTCGAGTGCAACGACGTGGGGGGCCCGGATTCTGGGGCCTTGAACATCGGGAGGACTCGCCAGGTCCGCCCCGAGAGTGAAGAGTTCATGCTGGATCCGTTTCAGCAGTTCGTCGATATCCTGGTCATCGAGATGGGCTCGAACGAGGCCGATGACGGAATTAAGCTCATCAACCTCTCCACACGCATCCACGCGCGGGTGCGCCTTGCTCACGCGGCGTCCTCCAATCAAGGAAGTGAGGCCCTGATCGCCTCCCCGGGTATAAACCTTTGTGATTCTCACCGGAGGCAGTCCCCCGTAAGTAATCCGGCTAGAGTTTGTAGCTGACGGCGACACCGTCGCGCAGCGGCACGATGGTGGTGTAAAGATCCGGCGCCGCGTAGATCAATCGGTTGTACTCACGGATAGCCAGGGTCGAATCGTCGTCATCATCCCGGGCGACGCGACCGCTCCACAGGACGTTATCCGTCACCAGCGCGCCTCCACGACGAAGGCGTGAGGCAGCCTTGAGGAAGACCTGCGGGTAAAAATGTTTGTCCACGTCGTTGAAGATCAAGTCGAAGTCGCCTTCAACCTCATCGATCAATTCAAGCGAGTTCCCTACCATGATCCGGACCCGGTCCGCGACCCCCGCCCGCTGGAAGTTCCCCTGGGCCTCATCGGCATGCTTACGGCTCCCATCGGTGTAATAGACCAGCCCCTGCCCGGGCGGAATCGAATGCGCGAGCCAGATCGTGGAATATCCGATCGCTGATCCCATCTCGAAGATCCGCTTCGCCCCGATCATCCGGGCTAACTGTAGCAGGAGGCGACCCACGGCGGGGCCGACGATCGGAATTCGTCGCTTGAGTGCGACGACCTCCATCCGCCTCAAAACGTCATCCCGCTCCGGCAAGAGCTGGTAGAGGTAACGTTCGACATCTTCCGCCAGAATGGGACCTTCGGGCATAGCGGTATCTTACCAAAGGTGATAGCGGCCCGCACGCGGCCGGCGTCGAGCCCGGGACTACGCCGGCGGCTCTGAGGGGGTCGTGGCAGACGGCGGCGAGGAGGGTAGCTCGCCGGCCGAGCTTCGGCGCGAGAGCGCGACCGCAACCAGCAGCGCCAGCAGGTTGACCGTCATGAGCTGTACCGAGCGCTGGTGCATGCGATCGAATTCCAGCTTGCGGGGGTCGCCGGCTTCCGGAGCGGGCATGGAGTTCAGGGCGTTCCGGAGCTCAGCCACCCGCGGAGCGATGCCCCACTGGGCGTAAATGTTTGATGCCAGCGCAATCAGCAGACAGGTGATCAGGAAGATACTGCGCCGTATCCCCATCAGCCCCCTGGACCGCAAGCTGTTGGAGGTGAGCAGCAGAAACACGCCGCACAAGGTACCCAGCAGGTACAGCTTCGCGAGGACGTTAGCCACCAGATCGCCCGCCAGCTGCGTGGTTGGCAGGACCTGGAAGGCGGCCGGGGCGACCAGGAAACTGAATACGGTGATTCCCCCGAACCAGGTGGCCAGAACCACCGCATGAATCGTCTCGATTAAACCGGAAAAGAAGGCTTGCTTGGTACTCATACGATTGGCCCAGGATCCTTGGGAAGCGGTTTACGGTCCGCAAACCCAGTATCGACATCGTGATACCAGTCGATCTCGGTCTCGCCATGTTTCCAGCATAGGAGCACCACGCGATCGCCGAGTTGATGCGGAAAATCGAAGAGACCCACCTCCAAATCCTTTATCAGGACGCCCGTCGTTTCGATTTCCCGGATCTGACGCGAGAAGTTCTGAATCAATTGAACAAAGAGGCTTCCGTAAGCGGATCCTCCCCCTTCGGCGGCTTTCTCCCGTGCCGGTTGAATCTTGGGTTCAAGCGCTGAAAGGGCTCCACGAATGTTCTGTATTTCAAGAAACATCTCCCGAACCCTTGGAATCAAAGCATTGGCTTCGTCAATGGTAAACATTTTCATCGCCGTCAGATTACAGGTCAGATGGCGCGCAGGACTCTACAGGTTCCTTGCTTGACAGCCTTTTGGAGGTATGACATTCTAACTTGCTTTGATTGACCACGGCGCCGTAGTATATAGCAAAACTGATGCGATTGTGATGATGGGCGTCGCGGTCGCGACTGATACAGGATGGGTGTCACTATTTACTGGTGACGCACGAACCCTTTAGGAGGAGATCCTCGATGCAAATGACCGTATCTTCAACGGCGGCGGCCGAAGTCAAGAAATTTCTCTCTGAGCAGGCTGTGGGGGAAACCGCCGGCCTTCGCATTCGCGTCGTTCCTGGTGGCTGCTCGGGCTTTCAGTACTCACTGAACATCGAAGAAGCGACGGAGCCCGATGATGAGATCCTCGAGATGAACGGCATACGCGTGTTTGTCGATCCTCTCAGCAAGCGCTATCTGGAAGGCGTGGAACTGGACTACGTCAGCAGTGTGATGGGTTCCGGCTTCACCTTCAAGAATCC
>JACQTD010000158.1 GCA_016210985.1 Acidobacteriota bacterium | reverse complement strand
TGATTCACTTGGCTTCCACTTGCAAAATGTAGAAACTCCAGGAAACGGCAATCCGCCCTGGCGGATTGCCGTTTCCCTCCTTATGATCCCGCCAGGCCTACGCAGAGGAGGCCGGCCTCATTTCCGTTTCCGAACCGTGGCCGGATCGATTCCGGTAATGAAAATCTCATGATACATCGTGTTATAGATCAGGTAGACCTTGGAACCGACCGAAGTGGTCCACTTTTCGATCTGAAAGGGAATCTCATCCTCATCCATTTTCTTGAATGTGGCCCTGATTCGCTCGAAGGGGGATCCTCCTCCCGATCCGCTGAAGACGGGGGAAGGATTCGGATCGACCAGAAACGAGTTCACGGTTGAGGCATCGATCAGTTCCGTCTGGACGACCACGGTATCCTTACGCTGAAGCACTCTGCCCATGAGCACGGCGCCCACTCCAAGATCCCGCCCGATTTCGCGTGGATCGACCTCACGACCTTTGTAGCGAAACACCGTGCTGCGCGCCATGACCCGTAGTTGGGCCGCTTGTGAAAGGCTGTTGATCACGCTCTCGGTGATGCCGTCGCTGAGGTATTCTGCATCCGGATCTGAACTCGCATTCAGCAACGGCATGATGGCCACGGAACCGATCGCCGGGTTCTTCGGCGTTAAGAGCTGGAACGCCAGCACGAACACCGCCGCCAGGGCCAGCGCAAGCAGACCGGCGACCGAGTGGACGAATCGACGTCGCTTACGGAGTCCCACCTGTGCTCCATCAGAACGCGACTGCCAGTCGGGCTTCCCGCGCTCTTCGCTCATCGACGAAGTGAAGCAATACCATTCCTCCCAGGAAGAATACCACCAGGGAGACCATCGAAAGCCGCGCTGAACCGGATGCCTGCCGGATCATCGCGAAGGCAAGCGGTCCCCAAAAAGCGGAGAGTTTGGTGAAAACGGTGTAGAAACCATAAAACTCGGCGCTTGCGCCCGGCGGAATCATCGACCCGTAGAAGGAACGGCTCAAGGCCTGTGATCCCCCGAGCACGATTCCAACCACGGCTCCCAGCGTGAAGTACTCAGCTGCGGTGTGAATGAAGTAGGCATAGCTGACGACCCCGAGCCACAGGAGGAGCGTCAACATGATCGTCGATTTAGTTCCCATGCGCGCCGCCAGCCAGCTGAAGACCAGCGCTCCCAGGGCGGCGATGCCCTGGATCACCAGCAGCGTCAGCATGAGCACTTCATTCGACAATCCCAATTCCTCGGTCCCGTAGATGGTCGCCATGTCGATCACCGTCTGGATGCCGTCATTGTAAAACATGAAGGCGATCAGAAATAAAAGCAGGTGACGGAACCGTGATATCCGCCGGGTCGTAGCCCAGGTCCGGGCAACGCCCGTCGCGGCGTAAGCCAGGAATCGTGGATAGGCTCGATAGGCCGCGGGTATTTCAACCGGCCGGCGCCGTTCACGCAAGTACCGCGCGGTATAGAGAGTAAATCCCGCCCACCAAAGACCTGCCGTGCCGATTCCAATGCGGGCGGCTTCCCCCTGGGAGATTCCCATCAGTTCGTGTCCGGCCACAAGTCCCAGCGCGAGCGCAAACTGGAGGCCGCCTCCGATATAACCGAAGGCGAAGCCCCGACCCGATGTCCGGTCCATTTGCTCCCCGCTCGAGATCTCGGGCAGGAACGCATCGTAGAATACGTTTCCGGCCGTGAACGCGGTCTGTGCGATCAGAAACAGAACCAGCGTCAGGAGCACCTCTCCGGTCCGGGAGAAGTAGAGCAGGGTGGTCGCCAGGCTTCCCAGGTAAGCGAAGAAAAGAAGGAACTGCTTCTTGGTGCTTGAGAAATCGGCGACTGCCCCAAGCACGGGCGCAATCAGAAAAGCGAGCAGCGCGCTGACGCTGACGGTAATACCCCAAAGGGTAGTGGCACTGACCATCGTGCCTCCGATCGCGACCCCCCCAGGTCCGACGATCGAACGGGCGAAGTAGGCGGGCAGGAGGCCCACGGCAACGGTGGTGATGTAAGCCGAATTGGCCCAGTCATACATGCACCACCCCAGCGTGTTGCGGCGCTCCTCCTGAATGGCAGTCGGTACTGGGTCCGGGCTGAACATGCGCGACGTGGGCAGTTTAGTACAAGCCGGACTGAATTGCTGGCCAAGCATACCGGTAGACCTGTTCATAAGATGGGTTGACACGCCAAACCATTGCATCCCGGCTTCGCGCGTAATAGAGTTACTCAGCAACTAGGTTTCGGTGCCCGCCCCGATGTGGCGAGGTGGGATCACTGAAGGGTCCGCCGTTAAAAAAAGAAGAAAGCGAAGAATTTCATTCCGCTGAAAACGAGGAGATGAAAATGCAAGGAACAAAATTCCGCATGTCAACTTTGAAAGTACTTCTGGTGGTCATAGCGCTGGCCGGAGCCGGCAGCCTGGTCGTAACCGGCACTGTATCAGGAGCTCCCGACGGTTCGCAGGGACCTCAGCGTCCCGACGATGCCCGCATCGCCAAGGGGTTTGCCATTTCTCCCGTTCCTCTTGATTTGCGCGGGCGGGACTTCAGATTGGTTGGTCTGGGAAGCTACCTGGTCAATGCGGGCGGCGGCTGCAATGATTGCCACACCAATCCTTCCTATACTGCCGGGCACGACCCCTTTGCCGGACAACCGGCTCAAGTCAACACGGAGAATTATCTGGCCGGGGGTGTGGAGTTCGGCCCCTTCAAATCACGCAACATCACGCCGGACAAGACTTCGGGACTGCCCGCGGACATGACGTTCGAGGAGTTTCTCCACACTTTACGCACTGGAGAGGATCACGACAAGGAACATCCACTGATCAGCCCGCTTCTTCAAGTCATGCCCGGGCCGGTATATGGGCAGTTGGAGGAGAGCGACCTCCGGGCCATCTATGCATACCTGAGCTCCATACCGCACGCTGAACCCAAGCCCTAATCAACGGTCGCTGTCGAATTCTCGAATCGACACCGGGGCGGCCAATGCGTTTCTTGCCCCCGGGGAAAAGTCTCGAAATTGGCCGCCCGAATTATTTTCCCTAACCAGGAAGTGAGGATGACGATGAAGAGCGAGCGGGTAGATGCCGCGCAAAACGGACGTGTGGCGCGACGGGATTTTCTGCGGGTAGCAGGCCTTGGAGGGTTGATTCTGTCCACCGGCGGAATCGCCTATTTCCGAAACCGGACCCGTCACTCAGCCTCCCCAGGGCAGGAATTGGGCTCCCTGGATCCCCGGGAGGCCGGTAATTTTACCAATCCGTTGAAGGTGCCGGCAGGAGAAGGTTTGCTCGGTATTTTCGAACCTTCGGCGCCGTTCACGATAACGTCAAAGGTGACAGACTACAGTTTCGTTCAGGGGAAGGAGAGCAAGTTCTGGGTCTACGAAGTCACCCAACAGGGCAAGACCTATCAAAACCCGATCCTCAAGCTGCCGAAAGGAGGCCGTGTCCAGGCTTCGTACCGGAACCAGCTCGGCGCCGAGTCGATCATTCACTGGCATGGCCTTCGGGTGGATACAGAAAACGACGGCCATCCGCACCACGCTATCCCGCCGTCAGCGACCTACGACTACGACTTCACGGTCCTGAATCGAGCCGCGGCCTACTGGTATCATCCCCATCCCCACGGCCAGACAGCCCAGCAGGTCTATTTCGGGCTGGCCGGTTTCATGCTGGTCGAAGACGAAGAAGAGCAGGCCTTTGCCCGAGCCCTGGATCTGGAACCGGGTACGACGGATATCCCGCTGCTGTTGCAGGACCGGCTGTTCAACAATAATGGTGCGGTGGTCTACACGGTTTCCATCAATGATTATTTCATGGGCATTCTGGGTGACGTCCTGCTCGTGAACAACACCATCACACCCTACCTCGATGTGGACACCCGGTTTTACCGGTTTCGGGTTCTGAACGGCTCGAATTCGAGGAACTACCGGCTGGCTTTCCTGAAGGGCTCCGATCGGCTGCCCTTTTTCGTCGTCGGCAATGACGGGGGGTTGCTCGACAAGCCGTATCCGGCAACCGAAGTCACCATCGCAACCGCGGAGCGATTGGATCTGCTCGTCGACCTGAGAAACCTCGAACCGGGAGACGTCATCTTTCTGAAGACCCTGGGCGTCGATCTCGGTCCGATGGGCAAACAGATGCACGGCATGCACACGACGGGTTTCGGGAGTGAAGTCGAGTTTTTCATTCTCAAGCTCAATGTAAAGAATCGTGTGACCTACGACAAGGTTTTGCCCGGCCACCTCTCTGAGATCGCGCCGTTGGATCCCGCAGGCGCGTCCACCCGTCCGATCACCTTGAGCAACAGCGGATTTACCCAATGGACGATCAACGGCAAGCAATTCCGGATGACCGAGTATCCGATCATGGTGAATCGAGACGCTACCGAAATCTGGGAGATCAAGAACGTCATCACCAGTATGCCCCATCCCATGCACATCCACGGTTATCCGTTTCAGGTGCTCGAGCGGATCGACAGCCCCCGGAGCGTGCGGGCCCAGGCTGTTGATGAAAAGGGCCTGCTCCCCTCAGACAAAGGCTGGAAAGACACCGTGCTCGTCTGGCCCGGTGAAACGCTCCGGTACGTGATCGACTTCAGGCACCCCTTCCCGGGAGAGCAGATTTATCTCTTCCACTGCCACATCCTCGAACATGAAGATGGTGGGATGATGATCAATTACAAGGTGGTCTGACAGCGGCGAAAACCGGTAACGAGGTCCGCACAACCGTAGCAGGAGTCGCTCCCGGCCCGGGTGGAGGATGCGTGCATAAGGAATCCCATCGCTGGTACAGTCCCAATCTCAACCAGGAGATGCCGATAGCCGTCTACGGCCACTACGGGGCAGCCCTGCTGTTGTACCCGACGGCTGCGGCGGACTGTGAAGAGTACGAGCGGTTCGGGCTGATCGAAGCCATCGCCGGGCATATCGACTCCGGCCGGGTGAAAGTCTTTTCGATCAACAGCATCAACCGGGAGAGCTGGATGAACGAGCGTCTGGCGCCGGCCGAGCGCGCTTGGCGGCAGGTTTGCTACGACCGGTACGTGGCCCAGGAAGTGGCTCCTTTCATTGCCAGCCATTGCCGGACGCCGGGTATCGACATCGCCGCGAGCGGGGCCAGTTTCGGCGCGTTCCATGCCGCGAACACGCTGTTTAAGCATTCCAACCGCTTCAGGACGCTGATCGCGATGAGCGGGAGCTATGACATCCGGCCGTATTGTGACGGGTATTATGATGACAACTGTTACTTCAACAACCCGGTCGACTACTTGAGCCGCCTCGAAGACCCATGGATTCTGGGCCAGCTACGCCAGTGCCGGATCCACATCCTCTCGGGTCAGGGGGCCTGGGAAGCGCCCAACCGCTCGCGAGAACTCTCCGCCATACTTAATAGGAAGGGTGTCCCCCACAACCTCGATCTGTGGGGTCACGATGTCGATCATGACTGGCCGTGGTGGCGAAAGATGTTGAACGTCTATATTCCGCGCCTCTTTTGATCGTGATCGTCGTCGTGATCGGCCTCGTACTCGGCTGTGCGAGAGCCTGGGATTCCCGAAGCTTGAGGCTCCCTGTCCCGCCCACTACCGAGGACGATCACGAGGATGAGGACGATCACGACAATACCGGCTGAATCGGCGCTTTAACCCCTGACCATCTCGAGCGGAACGCCCTGCTGGCAGAGCTCACACCGACTGACATCGGGGTAGACCTTGGTGCCGACTTCGGCAAGGCTGTAGAGGGGAACGCCGTCGAGGTCGACTTCCCGGATTTGTTGATCCACAAGAACGGCCGCGGCGAGCACCACGCCGCCTGATTTCCTGGCCAGATCAATCATCTCCTTCATGGTCCGTCCGGAACGGATCATGTCGTCCACCAGCACGCATTTCTCCCCCTGATGGACCTCCATGAACTGGCGAAAGCGGAGGCGGCCGTCCTCCCGCTCGGCCCAGAAGATCTGTTCGGCCTGCAGGACCTCGCCGATGCCGAAAGCGACCGGGATCCCGCCCGAACTGGGCGAAACGATGCTCACGTGGGGTAAGGAACGTACCACCTCGTCGCAGCCGCGCAGGACCCGGCTCAAGCCTACATTCAGCACCTTTGCGCTGCGGAAGTAACGCAAAGCCAGAGGCATTTGAAAAACCTGGTTGGTGTGACCGGTTGCATGGGTCGAATCAAAATGGCCGGTGCGGAGGGCGCCGGTTTTCTTCAGAATGGCCAGAACCTCCTCCCGAGCCAGCATCACGTTGGCGGACATGCCTCTTCCTCCTCCTCTGGGGCGGCCGGCAGGACCGCCTGATCCGTAAGATGCCAACATTAATCCGTCCTGGCCGGATTTCAAAATGATTACCCGCCGGCATCGTCAAACGATCTCGATGAGTCTATCGCGTTCAAACTTCTTCATATCCTTGAGATCGAAGGTAGCCAGTTTAACGAAGGAAGACATTGGAATCCACGAAGATCGTCTCCATGGTCATGATGGCTTGGGTAATCGGCGGGCAACATATTTCCGGTAACTCCTTCGTGCCTGTTTCAGGTCGAATCGTTTGTCGGACTTCACGCTGCCTTTGAGTTCAATGATGTTCCGGGGGGCGCGCGCCATGTAGACACGACCGTTCTCGACCGTGTCGAGGATCGCCGAATGGACCTCGAGCTCCAGGAACTCGCGTACTTCTTTAGGGATGGTGGTCTGGCCCTTACTGGTAACGCTTGATACGGGCATAACAGAACTCTCCTTACTTCAACAGAAAATCCTACCGCCGATGTGGATTCGCTGGCAACCTTCCTGCAACCATTCGGTTCCGCTCCGTTGCGGTTCGAGGAATAGACGGGCAGACTGACAGGCGTGTTACGCCGTTCGAATACTGAGATCGTGACCATTCCTGGAGGCTGGTTCTTAATGGGAGATGAGGCCGGCCGCGAGGAAGAGCGACCCGTTCACGAAGTGCGGGTGGATTCCTTCGCCATAGCGAGGACTACGGTAAGCAACCGCCAGTATCAGGAATTTGCGGAATCAACCGGCCGCGCTCCGGCCCCGCTGGCCGACACGCCCGTATTCGGCAACCCGGATCAGCCGGTGGTGTCTGTTTCATGGCTGGACGCCACGGTTTACTGCGAGTGGCTGACCTCGATCACTGGGGAATCCTACCGGCTGCCCACCGAAGCCGAATGGGAGAAAGCCGCGCGTGGAGGCGCCGCAGGGATTCACTTCCCCTGGGGAAGTGGCCCGCCGGATGCAAAGCTATTCCCGGCGCTGCTCGAGCGCCGCGAGCATCCGTTACCTGTCGGGTCCACACCCCAGAATGGATACGGTCTACAGGAGATGTGCCTCAATGTTCACGAATGGTGCGCCGACTGGTACGACCCACGGTTCTACGAGCGTTCTCCGGAAGCGAATCCGGTTAACACTACGCCAAGCGGCCGCCGGTCTTCCCGCGGGGGCTCCTGGCGGCATGCCGTTAACTACACCCGCGTGTCCGCCAGGAGCAGTATCCCGCCTGGATACCGATACGCCGACTATGGATTCCGGGTCGTTCGCGACCTGCGCTAAATCCTCACCAGGTCTTCGGGAGCCGCTAAACGACTTTATAGTGCATTACCATCCCATTATCGGCGTGCTCGAGATTGTGACAGTGGAAGAGGAATAACTGCTCGCCACCGAAGTTATGAGTGAAGTCTATGGCTACCGTGACAACCTCACCGGGCCAGACCAGCACAGTGTCCTTCCACCCCTTGTCCGTTGGGAGCAGCCCGTTGCTATCGATGGCCAGACGCTGGATTTGACCAGGACTGCCCTTTCTTTCCAATACCTGGAATGGGAATCCGTGCAGGTGCATGGGATGAGGCATGCTGATGTTGGCATTGCGCATCTCCCAAACTTCCGTGCTGTTTCGCTTCGCGGCGACCGGGAATTCATCCGCACTGAAAAGTCGTCCATTGATGCGCCACCGGAAATCGCCTCCGGGCATGAAGTCAGGAGCAACGATGGAAAACGTACGCATCTCCGCCCCTTCGGCGTTAATCGCCTTCACCTCCGAGAGTACGTCCGGTACCCGCCGGTCATAGGTCGTCGTCTGCTTGACATTCAATTTCAGAATGTAGAACTGTTCTCCATCACTCAACCGCGAGAATTGTCCGACGCGGTTGGGAACTGAATGCCCTCCATGCTCCTGGTGCATCGGATCGAAGGGCAGGCTCTGGAGAAAGAGGATGTCGCCATCCCGGTACGGCCTCAAATCCAGTAGCACTTCCACTCTTTCACCGGGCGCAAGGAAGACTTCCTGGACCTGATAGGGCCGATCCAACAACTGGTCGTTTCCAATAACGTCAAAACGGGCCAGTTCGGCGCCTCGAGTTACCGCAATCCTCAGCGTTCTGGCGTTCGCAGCGTTCAGAATGCGAAAGCGGTAAACTCTCGCGTCCACATCCATCGTGGGGTTGATGCCGAAGTTCGTGAGAATGACGTCTCCGACAAAACCGGCCAGCAGATCCGGCGGAGTTGGGTTGTAATCGAAGGTCCCGTTATTGAATCGCCTATCCTGGATGATCAACGGCACATCGGTCACGCCGGGGGTCAGGTCGAGCGCCTCGCGCAGCGCAATCTCCGCTTCGTCATCGATCAACATGGCGCTGACCAGCCCCGCGTTCATCTGCCTTCCCACCCGTCCCATCGCGTGGGTGTGATAAATGTAGGTCCCTGCACGGTTCTGCACTTCGAATGCATAATGATAGACCCCTCCCGGTGAGATCTCGTAAACGGGGTGCCCATCATTCAACCAGTCGACCGACAAACCGTGCCAGTGAATAATCGAATTCTCCGAGAGGGCATTTCGATGTGTCACATGCAGATGCTGGCCCTTACTAGCTCTCAGAATCGGATTCCAATATGTCCGGAGGTTTTCAAAGGCCACGTAGGCAAAGCCGTTGGCGCTGACGCCTGGCGCCAGATCGAATCGCACCTCCCGTGCGGTCAGTGTGATGTTTTCCGGAGATAGCATCCCGAATACCCCGGAATCCGAGGGTAACTTCAGCGGATGGATGAAGTTGAATGGGTTCGTTGGGTCCAGCTGTGCATAGCCAGCCTGGAGGCCCTGTCCGAACACACTTGATACCGGGCCGGGCCTTCCGACCGCAAGGAAAAGGCTCCCGGCACCCAGTGAGGCGACGAACTCCCGTCGAGTAGGTTTCTTCATTTCTATCCTCCTTGAATTAGGTTAAGTTGTTAGTGATCGTCCTCGAAGCCGCCTGCCACCGGAACGCCTCAACAGGTGCCCCCCCGAATGAACAACCCGCAAGCGCCCCGATTACTCCAATTCAAGCCTCTTTCCTATGGTTCACGTACACGAGCCCCTTCGCGTTCTCGGTCATCAGGCGGTCGCAGTAGCTTTCTTGACACAACGAACCGCGGCCTTCGGATGCGAATTCATCAGGAAAAATGGAAAATTCCTTTAATAGCCCGGCCTGGAGTTCCTTCCCTCATCTGTCCGATCAGCCAGGATTCACAGTCCTTCAAGCGCCTGGCGGAAATCGTGAAGCAGATCCCTCCAGTCCTCCACACCCACGGAGATACGCACCAGGCTATCTGTGATTCCGTCTTCCCGCTGCTCCTCCTCCGACAGCTCCGAATGCGTAGTGCTGGCCGGATGGCACGCCAGCGACTCCACGCCGCCGAGACTCACCGCGTTTTTTGCGATCCGCAGCCGCCGCAGAAAATTGAAGGCGGAGCGTTTCCCACCGTGGACTTCGAAAGAAAAGATTGCCCCTGGATAGCGACATTGTGCGTCCCGGATCCGGATCTGCTCAGGATCGTCGAACAGGCTTGGGTAGTTGAGTTTCTTGATCGCGGAATGCGTGGCCAGGCTCTCCGCGATCCGCTGGGCATTCTTGCTCTGCCGGTTCATCCGCAGCGCCACCGTCGGGAGCCGGCCGTCCAGCATCCAGCACTCGTCGGGCTGCAATATGTTTCCCAGTATGGCTCGCGTGCCGCGCAGGCGGATCAACAATTCAGGTTCGCGCCCGAGCACCAGCCCGGCGAGCATGTCGCTGAAGCCGGACAGGAATTTTGTAGCCGAGTACACCGCCAGATCGGCATGGAGCGTGAGCGGATGTTGAAACGTTGGACCCATCAGCGTGTTATCTACCACCACCAGTGGCCGGTCAGGGTGCTGCTCGGCCGCCGTGGCTGCGGCCCCGATATCGGACATGCGCAGCGTCGGGTTGGCCGGCGTCTCGATGTAGATCATCCGCAGGTTCGAGGTCGAAACCATCGCCTTCTGGAGCGCGGAGGTGTCGCCGGCCGGGATTCGAATGCCATTGATGCCCAGTGGCGCCAGGATCTGCGTCATCAGATGATGGGTTCCGCCGTAGACCGGCGCGGTGTAGAGGAAGTTTGTTCCCGGCTGACAAAACGTCAGGAAGACGGTGGAAATCGCCGCCATTCCTGAATTGAAGACCCCGGCGGTCGTCGCTCCCGGTTCGAGCGGAACCACCTGATCCTCGAGAATCTCTGCATTGGGATGTGATAACCGGGAGTAGATGAGATCAATGCTCTCACCCTCCGCTGGGTGTGTCTTTCCCAGGGCGTTGGAGAAAGCCCTCTCGGCTGCTTCCGGATTCGAGAAGACGTAGGTTGACGACCGGAAAACCGCCGGACGCGCGGAACCGAGTGAGAGGCTTGGATCAAACCCCCTCGTCAATACGGCCGTGGGTGGACGAACTACATAAGGCGCCTTGTGGCGATGGTTGGACACGGCAGCTGCTCCTTCATGAGCGTTCTTTTCGCCAGTATTTCACCTGCTGATGGATCCCCGGTCGACGAAGCTTTCTTTGTACATCAGCACACCGTCATTCCCGTGACCCGTCATATCCCTGGTGGTGTTGTCGAGGTTGAAGTAGGCCGCGAGACCCGGCTCATCCCCCGCCAAGCCCCGGCCCATGTTTGCCAGGATTTCCGACTGGGGGAGCGCCCGGTTCCACAGCCTCAACTCGTCAACCTCACCCGTGAAACCGTCCACTGAATTCCTGCAGGCTCCGACATACAGACATCCCCTGCCGGGCGTGAGGTGTCCGGTTACGGTCTGGGAAACTGATAATCCGCCGTTGACGTAAAGGCGGAAATTGTTGGTCCCTCCATTGGCGTCGTACGTCATCGCCAGGTGGGTCCAGACGCCATCCGCGATCACCTCCCCGCCCCAATTGATAAACTCACCCGAGGTGGTGTAGATCCCGGCATTGGGCCGTCGCCGGTTGGACCCGTTGTGCACTCCGAATTGGTATCCCCTGGGCGCGTAATTCTGCGAATAGTCGCCCTCTTGCTTGACGATAACCCGCATGTCGAGTCTGCTGCCGGGCGCCGGCTTGATCCAGGCCTCCATGGTCATGGCGGTCGTGAAGTTGATGTCCGGACTCGCGCCCACCTGCATGCTGTCATATCTCGACTCTCTGGTGTTTGAGACATAGCTCGACCTCAGGCTGAGGGCCATGTTGGAGGGCGAGGGATCAGGCGCAGGTGCGAGACGCCGGTACATGATATCGGGGTCATGGTTGGGATACCCTGCCCAATACAGTCCCTCGTAGACCACATGCAATGTGCCATCCTGTCCGACAGCCATCTGGGGGCGGTCAGCCCTCAGTGAGGACCAAGCGGGGAAAAGAAAGACCGGACCGTGGAACGTCTCCCCACCGTCCGAAGAGTACGAATAGGTCGGCCCGGCCCCGAGAATGTGGACCCGCATTCCCATTGGATCGTCGGGTGCTGTCTGGACCACCGGCCACCAGGGACCGTCGGCGATTTGCTGTACGCCGGCCTGAAAGGAGGCCCCACCATCCGCCGAACGCCTCAAGTAGATGCTGGGAATCACAGGTCCGCTGGCATTGATCACAACAAAGACCACGTACAAGAAGCTCCCCTTCGCCGCGATCGTTTCAAGTCCATACCGGGGGATTCTGCCGGGTGGGAGCAGATTCCCGGAGAGATTCATCAACGGCCCGAACGTCGCACCCTGATCCGTGGATCGCCGGTAGAAGACGCTAAAGACATTCTCGCTATCCAGCCCGGTCCAAGTGACATGGACATTCGTTCCCACGATAGCCATCTTTGCTACACTGTGCTGATCCTGCATGATTGGCGAAGTTCGATGGTACCCATCCTTGGCAGGCTCAGAGAGTACATGGTGGTTGAAATTCACCCCCCCATCAGACGAAACGGAAAACCAAAGATCCGTGTAATAATCATCAGTTACTCCGATCCGAGCCGTGTGGGTGTAAACGATATAGACGTTCTGACCTATACGTCTCAGGTCCTGAACGCTGAGGCTATCGGCATTGGGGTCGGAAAGCACCGTCACGCCCTGATTGAATGTAGCCCCACCATTGCTGGACGACAAAACCGCAATGGAGGAGTCCTTCGGGCCCTGCATGATGTTTCTTCCCCTTCGCCAGGCAATCGATACATTCCCTGAGGAAGCATCGATCCGAGCTCCCGTACTTCTTGTCCCATCCCCACCTGGTTCAGTGAAGAGTATCCTGCGAGGCTCAAAGCTGGCTCCGTTGTCGATCGAGCGATAGTAGCCAACGCTCGCGTTGTTGAATATGAGCGCGATATGAACCGTGGTCCCGTCCACCGCCATGCGTTTCACAGTGGCGTCAGTCCAGAAATTCCGCGTGTCGGACGCGACGAGTACCTTCGCCTCGAAAGTCAGGCCCCCATTGAGAGAGCGTCGATAGTAGATATGGCCGGACCCATCGGCCCGCTCGGTAACCCATAGGGTGTGAATGGTCGTGCTGGAAACAGCCACTTCGGGATTGGAATCAGGATTACGCGCCTCGTCAGGAAGCGCGCTTTCGGAAAGGTTCGTGACCCAGCTGGAGAGATCCGCGTTCCACGCCAAGCGCGGGATGGAATTCGAAGTGCCTGGAACAGGTGAAAGCGTGAGAGCCAACAGCAGCCCGCTTATGAGAATGCGATTCATCATAATTCCTCCAATCCAGCAAAATGACAGCCACAAAGGGTGTGTACCTCTAAGCGATAGAGGACCGGGAACACCGCGAACCCACATCACGGTATCCCCGAGCGCTATCCAGGAATGCAAGGACCATACCGCGAGGAAACCAAACCTACCTTGGGCATTTCACCTCCCATCAATGGGTATGGATAGAAAGGAAACCAGCATCAACTGGTTCAAGAGTTGCGGGATATGAGCCGACATCGGATGATTCTAGGCACGTAGCCTGGCGAACGGTGGAGTGAACCCGGGGGGACGAATGCACTGATTTCACCCTTACCGACCCGCCTGACCGCGTTAAATCACCTACCGATTGGGGGAAATGCCGCAGGTGTGTAACCCACAGTGGTGCTTTCCACTCCAGCGTCTCAGCGTAACGGTGTGAGTCCAGGCACACCGAGATGGGGAACAGAAGCAAGCTTACTTACTCATCTGGCGGAACTAGGAGGGGAGCCAATGTACCCTGAAGACGGGCGTGTATCGGCTTCCGACGACGGTCTGTTAGGGTGGGAGGTTTGAACCGGCTACGGTACGCCGCATGCCTATTGTCACCCAGAGGCACCGGGTGTGGCCTGAGTGATGCTTAAGCCGGTGCGCGATCGATAGTAGGGGGACTTATGGCGAATGGGCTGCGGGGGCTTCCGGATTCATTCCTCAGAGTTCTCGTTGTTTTTCTTGTTCTGATCGTCGCTGTTATTGTGATTGGCGGCGCGCTTCCCACGGAGTTCAAAGATCACTCCCGGCATGTGCAGGCAACGATCGCGAGGGAGGCGGCCTTGCCGATTCGATTTGCCGGATCGACGGAGTGCGGAACGTGTCATGACGAGGCCCGGCTGAAACAGATCGGATACCACAGGAATCTCTCCTGTGAAACCTGCCACGGCGCCGCCAAGGCCCACACGGAGAATCCGGTGGAAGTCAAGCCGGCGGCGCCCAGAAAACGAGAATCCTGCGCGACCTGTCACCACTTTGACCCGTCCCGGCCGACCGGCTTTGCCCAGATCAATCCGGTCATGCACTTCCCCCGGCAGGCTTGCATCTCCTGCCACGATCCTCATCAGGCGCAGCCGCCGTCCGTGCCCGAGGAATGCTCTGCCTGTCATGCCGAGATCGCCCGGACGAAGGCGGTCTCCCCTCACGCGTTGCTGGAATGCACCGAGTGCCACACCGTGCCGGCGGAACACAAGGTCGCGCCGCGGATCACCCGGGCTTCCATTCCGACGGAACGCGGGTTTTGCGGGAAGTGTCACGACAAAGACACGGCCACCCTGCAGCCGCCGAAGATCGATATTAACACCCATGGTGAAAAGTACCTTTGCTGGCAATGCCATTACCCTCACATGCCGGAGGTCAGATGACCATGAAGCGACGGCTGTTCATCAGCAGACTCCTGGGGATCGTTCTGGGTCTCCTCGGACCGCTCTCAGGCCGCTTGCGCGGATCGCCAGCCGGGAACGCTGCTACTCCCAAGCGGTTTGGAATGGGAATCCAGATCGACAAGTGCATCGGCTGCGGCCGGTGCGTGGACGCCTGTAAGGAGGAGAACGCAGTTCCTCAGGAGCCGTTCTATTTCCGCACCTGGATCGAACGATATTCCGTCAAGGCGGACGGCGACACGATCGTTCAGAACATCGACGAACGGATCACTCCTCCACGGGAGGTGGAGGTCGACCGCGATGTGCTCCGAAGCTTCTTCGTCCCGAAGCTCTGCAACCAGTGCGAGAATCCGCCCTGCGTCCAGGTCTGTCCCGTGGGGGCGACGTTTGCCACACCTGAAGGTATCGTACTCGTGGATGATAAACGGTGTATTGGATGCCGGTACTGCATTCAGGCCTGCCCCTACGGGGCCCGATATCTTCACCCGGTGAAGAAAACGGCCGACAAATGCACTTTCTGCTATCACCGGGTGACCAAGGGAATGCTCCCGGCGTGTGTGGAGGTCTGTCCGACCCAGGCCCGCGTTTTCGGCGACCTTTCGAGCACCGCAAGCCCGCTGACGCGGTTCAGACGCATGAACAAGACCGCAGTGCTGAAGCCGCATTTGAACACTGAACCGAGGGTCTATTATTCCGATTTGGATGGAGAGGTACGGTGAATCATCCGTGGAATGACCTCCTCCGCCAGGTGCAGGGCTACATCTACCCTAATGAGATCGAGATTCATTGGGGGATGCTCGTGGTGGTCTATCCCTATTTGACGGGGCTGGTAGCGGGGGCCTTCATTCTCGCTTCCCTCGTAGAGGTGTTCAATGTTCGAGAGGTGCACGCGGTCTACAGGCTGTCGCTTCTGACGGCGCTCGCCTTTCTCTTGATCGCGCCCCTGCCCCTGCTGCTCCACCTCGGCCGCCCTGAGCGCTCGTACGAGATCTTCCTGACGCCCAACCTCTCTTCGGCAATGGCGATGTTCGGGTTCATCTATGCCTGGTATCTGATGGTCGTCCTGCTCTTGGAGATCTGGTTCACCTACAGAAAAGATCTGATCACCTGGGCCCGCGCCGAGCGCTTTCCGATGCGGTGGGTCCACCGCGCGCTTGCGCTCTTCTCGAACGACCTGAGCGAGAGGGCGCTCCGGTTCGACCGCAAGGCCGTCAAGGTAATCACCGTAATCGGGATTCCCTCCGCATTCCTGCTCCATGGTTATGTCGGCTTTATTTTCGGATCGATCAAAGCGAACCCCTGGTGGAGCTCCGTCCTGATCCCGATCGTCTTCCTCTTCTCGGCCATCGTATCCGGCATTGCGCTGGTGCTATTGCTCTACATGCTGATCACCCCGAGGCGGGGTGAGAAGATCGACATGGCCTGTCTGGACAAGATAGCCTCCTTCCTGTTCTATGCCGTCCTCGTCGACTTCTCTCTCGAGTTGCTCGACTTCATTCACCGGCTCTATGAGAGTGAGGAATCGATCAAGATTCTGTCCGACCTGGTCATGAACAAGCTCTTTATCAGCCTGGTCGTGATCCAGGTCTTGCTCGGGATGATTGTGCCGCTGGGCGTCATGGTCAGCATCAAACTCTTCCATTTCAACGAGGAGCTGAGGAAGCTTCTTTACTTCCTCTCGGCGATCCTGATTCAGGTCGGGATCTTCGCGACCCGTTGGAATGTGGTTGTCGGCGGTCAGATGTTCTCGAAGAGCTTCCGCGGCCTGACGACCTACAAGATGGAGATGACGGGCGTGGAGGGCCTGTTCGTGAGTCTGGCGCTCCTGATCGCTCCTTTCGTCGTATTGGCCTTCCTCCTGTGGATCTTACCTCCTTGGGAGAAGAAGCTCGCCGTGGTCTTCTCCTCGGGATCCCAGGCCGTGGAGCCGCGGGGCGATATTCCAGCCTGAGCTTCACTCGTGCATTTGTTCGCCCCAGACGGCGAAGGAACAAGACCCCAGTGGACCGTATTTTTCGTTTCGTTAACGACATCAGCAAACCCAGCGACGGCAGCCTCCCCATCGGAATTAACCTATCCCCCGTCTATCGCATTGCCAGACCTGTCGCGGGCGCCTCGATCGTCAGGATGAAGTCTCGGGATTGACGGCCCCTTTGATCCTGCGCGGTCACCTGAAGGAGGAAGTTACCCGCCTTAATCGGTGTGCCTGCTAGCTCGCCGGTCTGCGGGTTTAACTGCAAGCCGATCGAGCTGATGTCATCTTCATCTTGGTGGATACTCCATTGTATTGGCGACGAGTTCCCCACGGCTTGAAACTGTGTCCGGTACGGCACGCCCAGCGTGGCGTCCGGGAGAAAATGCGAGTTGAGGATGGTCGTATCGCGCACCCTCAAACTCACGTTTTGGTCTTCACGGTTATTTTGGCTGTCAAGGACTCTCACGAAGAAGCGAATCACATTTAGACTATTAACCGCCGGAGTCCCGATCAGTTCTCCGGTGTTGGGATTAAGCTTCAACCCTGGCGGTTCAGCCCCAAAGGATTGATATTGATACGGCGGCCGCCCGCCGGCTGCTTTCAAGGTGGCGGCGTAGGGCTGTCCGATATAAGCATCTGGCAGCACCCGGGTGGTCAGGACCAATCTTTTGACAGCTAGAGTGAGCGGCTGCTCAAACATTTTCCCGGCGGAATCGCTGGCGGCAACCATAACATTAAAGTCGCCGAGTTCAGCCGGCGTGCCGCTCAAGGTACCCGTCTGGCCATCCAAGGTGATCCCGCGCGGCAGTTGCCCACCTGCGAGTCGGAATGTCAAGGCTTCATCGCCGGGCGAAATGGCCAGGAGTGTGAAGCTGTAGGGCTGGTTGATCGCGGCTGGCGGCAGCGCGCTATCGGCGATATACAACCGTTCGGCAAAGCCGATGATTTTGTAAAGCACGCTGGGAGGAGAATCCTCACTTCCTTCGAGCATCATACCGCCCTTCGTGACGTTCCCACTCAGGCGTATTCTTCGCTGACTACCGGCAACTGTCCCTTCCGCGCGCAGCGCGAGCGTGCGGTCGGAATGAGACCCCGAGACAATATTGAAGGTACCATCGGGGGTGTTAAGCTCACCCCGCAGATTGCCGGATTCTTTGCGAAGGGTGAGGCTGAAGGGAACTGATTCCAATGACCCATCGGACAGGCGCCTGGCGTAGGTTCCCTGCCAACGCCCGCTAATATCGAATTGGCAGGTGGGCAAACCGAGAGTGCCCGGGCCGGCCAATCGGAGGGTGTCGCCGGTGCAAAACGACTGTACCTCCGCCTCGCCAGCAGCGACAATGACTATATGGCCCCCGGTCTCTCTCTCAACGCCCACGTCTCCATCGATCACTCGTACTCGATATGTCCCGGAAATGCCCTCATCCTGTGGGAGGTCGTCGCTGGCCGCATGTACTTGGCCAGCTCCTGGTGATGTTGCCTCTTGTGTGAACGTGAACTGTGGCATATCCGGAAGTTTTCCGCGCCACCAATCCCCTAGAAACCGAAAACTCCTCTTTGGAACTCCTCCGGGCCTGATGCATCCGAGTTTATACATTTGACCGGGACTCCCGACGGTACTGAGGAGTTCAGCAGCCCCAGAAGCTTCCGGGCCCCGTCCCCATCGAATAGCCCAGCTAATGTCTCTATCACACACTAATAGGACGGATTGCTTCCTTACATCGATACACTTCGGGGCGTCGCCGATCCGCTTCACTTCGACTTCTTTAATCGGCCCAAAAGACCAATTCTCAAATATGACGGAGCAGCTAGGCTCTTTAGGGTCTTCCAGAGACCTAACGACTTTAAGCTGCCCCTGGCAAGGATCATCACCGCACTCACTGCCCGTGCGAGCGGCGTAGTGATTGCCCCCGAAAATGAGAATCGTAAAAATCGCCACGGTGATCAGCAAAACTTTAATATTCATCGTTTATCCCCCTCGTGATTCTCATCCTCCCTGTTGAGGGCAGAAAGGCGCTGGCGCGGCCAATTCAAGTCTGGGCGCAGCCACGCCAACTCATTCAATGTGGCGACAGCAGCAGCCCGTCGCCCAGATCGTTCGAGTGCCGTTGCCTTCCAATCAAAGACTTCCGTATCGAACCCTAGTCTCATAGCCTGATCCAGAGTGGTGAGCGCCCGATCGTACTCGCCCTGCTCGACCTGTAATCGGCCAAGCATGCAATACCCATCGAGGCGCGTGGGCGCATGATCTATGGCTGTGCGGATGGCCTTTTCCGCTTCGCCCCAATGATGGCCCTCCAGCGCAGCGCTCGCTCGCCACAAGGCGGCATCGGCCGCCAGCCGGTGATAACTGGAACGATAGGCTGTGAGGCAAATGATCACGGCGAGAATCCAGATCGAGATGCGAACTGGTGCCGCTGAGAGCGACAGGACAATAGTCTTGTTGCAAGCGGCACCTTCGACCGCCCCCAGCAGCACGGCAAACAACATGAGCGTGGTCGGCAGTTGCAGCGGAAAGGCGACGGCAGCATTCACGAGCAGTGAGATCAAAACCGCCCAGCATCCCAGCGCCACCGGATCGTCGGCTAATGCTCGTCCCCGCTTCAGCAGAATCCAAACCAGCGCGCCGAAGGCGATTAACCCCACCAGGCCGACCTCCGCCCAAAGTTGTAAGTAATCGTTGTGGGCATAGGAGGTGAAACTCGCGTTGGGGATAAATGAGAGTGCCCACACCTGCGAGAAAGCCTTTCCTTGGTACAGAGGGAACTGCAGTCCGAACGTCCCCAGGCCATGCCCGCCCCACGGCGCATCCTTAATC
>JACQTD010000157.1 GCA_016210985.1 Acidobacteriota bacterium | reverse complement strand
GGCCGCCCGGCGCCGGTTCAGCGAGATGCGGAGATTCTGATTCTCGGTGGGGAACCATCGTCCGGTGATGCTGTCGTCGCTGCCGTGGGCTTGTGAATTAGGAACTTCGCTCGTTGTCCGGGTATAGGGCGCGTTGAACGAATCGCTGATCGGTCCGAACATGTTGTGGTGGATTTCACCGGATTCGATCAGCCCCACGTTCGATTCCGCAAACGGCTCTCCAGAGTGGTAATTTGAGTAGCGCTCGAGTTCAAGCGATGAGCGCACCGCGAACTTCCTTCCGGCCAGATCGATCCGTCCGGTTCCGCGGCGCCCGGGCTCATTGGAGCTGAAATACCCGTTGAAACCACCGCCGATTCGGAACGCTGAATCCACGAGACGCGGGGTATCAGTGATGATGTTGATGGTCCCTGAAAGCGCGTCGGTGCCGTAGAGTACCGAGCCCGACCCATAGACGACTTCGATGTTCTCGATCAGGCTCGGATCCACCAGCCCGATCTCCACGCCCGCCCTGTCGGTAGCCACCCGCGAGGTGTTGAGCCGTTCGCCGTCGAGCATGACCAGCACCCGTGAGGAGTCGAGACCCCGCAGGCGGGGACGTATCTGGAACGGCCCGTTATTGACGGCGGTCACGTTCGGCAAATTAAGTAACGCATCGCCCGGAGTTGTGGGGTTGATCCGTTGCAGCAGTTCGGGAGTGATCGCCTCGGCCCGGACCGGGATTTCCAGCACGTCGCGCTCTCCACGGCTGGCCGTGACGGTCACCGATTCGGTGATGCCGCCGGGCTGGAGCTCGAAACTCGCCTGCAGCCGCTCACCCAAATCCGAAATGGAAACGTTTCGATTGGCCTCGGAGAAGCCCACCTTTTGCACTCTTATCCGGTAAATTCCGATCGCGAGGTCGTCGTGGTGGTACCGGCCGGAGGCATCCGTGGAAGTTCGGTGCTCGACGCCGGTGGCCACGTTGGTGATCATGACCGTCGCCCCCTCGAGAACTCCGCCCGCGGCGTCATTGACCTGGCCGCTGATCGACCCGCCCGTTTGGGCGCGGACCAGTACGAATGGGATGAGGAGCAGCATCAGCGCGCCCAACCATCTCATCCTGCGCTTCATCCGTTCCCTCCGCCTGCAGCTTTGTACACGTAGCGATCCCATGGATATCAGCGGGCAGCCTTCCGCCCTGTAACTCCATTCTTCAGATCGATTCACATGCATCCGTTCCGCGAGCAAGCGCTGGATTTGGCATCGAAGGTCCGATTGTAAGGCCAGTTTCGGTTGATAAACAGGCTCGCCGAAGACTCACAAGGGTCGCTTGGACGCCAAAGTGCTCGCGAGGAGTAAATGCCTTCATTCCGCCTATCTTCCCATCCCCACGAAACGACATTTGGAAGACCGGGGTTCGACAAGCCCTATCAAAGCCCGGCTTGGCCGTTCCAGCTGATGGATTCCTCGTTCTCCAAGTCGATTGATTGTTATATCTTTAAGATGAATTTTCCTGCTTGTCAAGGGAAATACGGCCCGGATCTCCAAAGTGCTGGAGAGGCAAGCCCTCGGGCGCTTCCCTGAAGACATCATGTTCCAACTTAATAGAGCTGAGGCGGGAGCTTTGAGGTTGCAAACTGCGACCTCACGCGATGAGCATTTGATGAGGAGGTGCGTAGACACGCTTCACATCAAGAATCCCGGCAGAATAGTCCTCGAATCCCGTTCCGCGTCATGCGACCCGGGCTCGGTCCTTTATGACAATCGATACGCCCAGCCCCGCCCTCCACAGCATCTTGACCAAAGCATCCACGCTGAATAGTTCGATTTTGCCGCGGAGCAAGTCGCTCACTCGTGGTTGCGAAACGCCCAGGAGCGTAGCTGCTTCGGCTTGAGTCAGTTTGCGCTTCTGAGTCAGTTTACGAATCTGCGCCACGAGTTCAGCTCGCATTCTCAAATTCTCCGCCTCCTCGCCCCCGGGGCTCAAGGGTCAAACATGCGTGATGCATATTCGAATGTGGGAGGGCTCTCCAGAGCCCGACGGGGTAGGCTGGCTACCCTACTACATCGACCTCTGGAGAGATCTCCCACAAGCTCATCACCAGATTCCCCAATGAAGCCATCTTTGGAACCTTCCAACAATCTTGTCCCGGCTGCCGGGCCGCTGTCCTCGGTCACCGGACCCACATTTCCTGAGATCCTGGCCTGTGCCGGCCAAGCCGCCGACTTCGCCGCCGGGAAGTTCTTCCTCGGCAAGATCCGGAACGCGCTCACCCGTGCGGCCTACCTCCGCGCAGTGAAACTGTACCTATTGAGCCAAGCGTTCCATGATTACATTCAGCATCACAATCAGGATCCGGAACCATTCATCTGGACAGCCAAGGGAGAAGACATCATCGAAAAATACTGCCGCGTGAAGGCGATGTTGGATAATGCACAAACAGCGTGAGTCAGTAGACTATCATACGCCCGATTGAAGACAACTCACCCCGCATGGTCCGGCACTTGATAAGCGGCGCTTAACCCTCGGGCCACCCCCATCCAGACCCGATCCGTGTCCATCCGCGTGCATCCGTGGCTCATTCCGCCTGCCGGGATTATGGTATATTGGCCGGCATTCGGGGTAGGCGTATGCGGAACTATTGGACTGCCGGTAACGTAACTTTTAATCGAAAAGTCGTTTCCGGTAGACGAAGGTTTTGAATCCATGAACCTGCCGAGCTTCATCGCCAAGAACGCGTTTCGGAACAAGCGGAGGAGCTTGCTGACCGTTTTGAGCATCAGCTTCTCCCTGCTGCTGCTGACGATGCTGATCTCGATCTGGCGGGGTTTCTACCTGGATGAGCCGTCCCCCGACGCCGCGCTGCGGATTATCACCCGCCACCGGGTCTCGCTGGCCTTCATGATGCCGATTTTCTACCGCGAGAAAATCCGTGCCATTCCGGGCGTGCTTCAGGTCGTACCCATGAACTGGTTCGGCGGAAAGTACAAAGACGACAAGCCGGAGAACATGTTCGCCCAGTTCGGGACCGACCCGGAAGAAGTCTTCAAGGTGCATCGTGACTGGAAGGTAGAGCCCGAGCAGCTCGCGGCCTGGCAGCGCGACCGGGCCGGGGCCGCGGTGGAGCGTAAACTGGCCGATAAGCACCTGTGGAAGCTCGGCGATCGGATCGTGCTCATCGGGAACATCTATGCAGTCAATGCGGAACTGACCGTCCGGGCCATCTTCGATGCTGACGAGGCTTGGCAGGCGCTGCTCTTCAACCAGACCTATGTCGAGGAGGCCGTTCCCTACGCGAAGGGGCGGGCCGGTATCTTCGCCATGCTGGTTGATTCACCCGACGCGGTTGCCCGCATCTCGGGCCAGATCGACGAAATGTTCAAGAATGCCCCCCAGCCGACCAAGACCGAGAGCGAGAAGGCCTTCCAGCTCGGGTTCGTTGCGATGCTCGGAAATGTTAAGGCCTTCATCCTCAGTATCGGGCTGGCCGTCGTCTTCGCGATTCTCCTGGTTTCCGCCAACACCATGGCGATGTCGATCCGAGAGCGCACCCGCGAGGTGGCGCTGCTGAAGACCCTCGGATTCACACGCGGGAGCATTCTGTCGATGTTCGTGGGCGAATCGGTCATGCTCGCGGTCTTCGGAGGACTGCTGGGCGCATTCTGCGCCCGGTGGCTGCTTAGCGCGGCGGCGTCATCTCCCGCGATGGGCGGATTTCTCGCGGGTGCGAAGGTAACAGCCCCGACCCTCATCGTTAGCCTGCTGGTGGCTGCCCTGGTGGGCCTGTTGAGCGCGTTCGTTCCCTCCTACCACGCCTCGAAGTTGAAAATTGTTGATGGGTTGCGACATATTGGCTGAAGATGGCAATACCGATCACCTATAACATCCGGAACCTTCGGTTGAGGCTCGGCGCAACCATCATGACGGCGATGGGCATTGCGCTGACCGTCTGCATCGCAATTTTCATCCTCGCCCTGCTCACCGGATTGAGCAAGGCCTTCGCGACCAGCGGCAGCCCGCTGAACGTGTTGGTACTGCGCAAGGGGTCTCAGGCGGAACTCTCGAGCTTCATCTCGCGCGACGCCATGCAGGTTTTGAAATACCTTCCGGGCATCGCCCGCGATGCCCGCGGGGAGCCGCTCGCCTCGGGCGAGATGGTCGTCATCATCGTGCTTCCGCGACGGAACGGTACCGGAGAGGTCAATGTCACGGTTCGCGGGATGACTCCGGTGGGCTTCGATCTCCGGCCATCGGTGAAACTGGCGGAGGGTCGATGGTTTACGCCCGGCCAGCGGGAAGTCGTCGTCAGTCGGTCGGTGCACCAGCGATTCGACCGGTCCTCGATCGGCGACGTGATGGAGTTCGGCAAGGGCAAGTGGACCGTCGTCGGTGTGTTCGACGCGGGATCTTCGGCCCTCGATTCCGAGATCTGGGCGGATGTGAATCAGATGAGTTCGGACTTCGACCGGCAGGGTTTCTCCACCGCACTCCTGCGCGCCAACGACGAAGCCGAAGCCGAGGCGATCAAGAACCGGGTGAGTGACGATCAACGGCTGAAGCTCGATGGGCGTATCGAGACCGAGTACTACGCGCAACAGACGAAGTCGGGCAGGCCGATCCGGTTCGTCGGTACGCTGGTGGCGTTCATCATGGCGATCGGATCGTGCTTCGCCGCCATGAACACGATGTATGCGGCGGTCGCCTATCGGGCGCGGGAGATTGCCACCCTGCGGATACTGGGATTCTCCCGGCCCAGCATACTCACTTCATTCGTTCTGGAATCGATCCTGCTTTCGATGCTCGGCGCGCTGGGGGGAATTGTGCTCATGCTGCCGTTCAACGGGTTTACCACCGGGACGTCGAATGCGGTAACGTTCAGCGAAGTCGTTTTTCGCCTCCAGATGACGCCGGGAGTCCTGGCCAGCGCCCTGGCTTTCGCGCTGATCATGGGTCTCCTCGGCGGGCTGGCGCCGGCCTGGCACGCCTCCCGAAAGAACATCCTCAGCGCCTTGAGGGATTGAGCTGTTATTCGTTATGGTGACGGATACCAAACAGGATGAACTCAAGTCCTTGAGGATAGACAAGTCGCGCCGATCAGCGGGCCAGCCGTCCAATTGGGCCAGGCGGTTCATCCTGATCGGCATCGGATTTGTCGTCCTGCTCGGGCTTGTGGCGCTCGCCTACCGGGCCTTCATGCCCGAATTGCTTGAGGTTGAAGTGACCCGCGCGCAGGCCGAGAACTCGGCCGGGCCCGCTACGGTCCTCTCCGCCGGCGGATATATCGTCGCTCATCACAAGATCAACGTGAATTCGAAGGTGACCGGAAGGATTGCCTGGATTGGTGTGGAGAAGGGCGACAAGGTGAAGGAAGGCCAGGTTCTCGTCCGGTTGGAAAACCAGGAGTTTCGCGCCCAGGTCGAGCAGTCGCGGGGCGCGGTCATGGCCGCCGAGGCGCAATTGAAAGCGCTCGAGACCGGTTCGCGTCCACAGGAGGTTGAGCAGGCGAAACACAACCTCGAACAGGCCAGAGCCAATCTCCAGAATGCCGAAATCTGGCTGGAGCGGTCCAGGGCGCTCGCCCGTGAAGGCGTAGTCCACCGGCAGCAGGTGGACGATGCCGTTGCTCGTCACGACAGCGCGCAACAGCAGGTCAAGTCGCTCGAAAAGGCCTATGAGCTGGTCAGGATCGGGCCTAGGGCGGAGGAGATTGAACGGGCGCGCGGCAACTTGCTCGATATGCGAGGGCGGCTGGCGTACACGCAGACGCTCCTCGAGGCCACCCAGATTCGCGCGCCGGTGAGCGGAACCATCCTGGAACGCACCGCCGAGAAGGGTGAACTGGTAACCGCGCAATTTGCCAGCGGCGCCGAAGGCGGACCTCGAGGGTCGGTGGTCTCCCTGGCCGACCTGAACGACCTGCAGGTTGAGCTCGACATCAGTCAGGATGACTTCGCCAAACTCTCTCCGCGTCAACAGGGCGTGGTTACCGCCGACGCTTACCCTGACCGGAAGTACCAGGGCATGATTGATGAGATCTCGCCCGAGGCGAACCGGCAGAAGGCCACGGTTCAGGTCAAGGTGAAAGTCCTCAATCCGGATGAGTATCTCCGACCGGAAATGAATGCCAAGGTGGAGTTCCTGCCCTCCGATACCAGCACGCCGGCCACCGCGGCCGCCGCAGGTGTGATCGTGCCGGCGGCCGCCGTGCGGGATCGTGACGGGAGGAAGATGGTATTCATTGCGTTCAACGGAAAGGCGCTGGTGAGGGAAGTACGGGTGAGGGGCCAACGGAGCGGTAGTTACGTAGTGGAAGGACTCACCGGCGGCGAGGACGTGATCATAAATCCGCCGGCGAATTTGCGTGAGGGCGATGGGATCAAGGTAAAAGGGAGGTAACGCGGCCGGTCAACGCCCCAACCGCGACTCTGGAAATAGACTATGAGCTCGATGACTGAAGACTTGAAGAAAGTCGCGACCGGTACCCGAAGCATCGTGCAGGCCCGAAGTATCTCGAAGGTCTTCCGGCGCGACAGCTTCGAGGTGACGGCGCTCGATAAGGTGAACCTCGACATCGCCGAAGGGGAGTTCCTTGCCCTGATGGGACCCTCGGGTTCAGGCAAGACGTCCCTCCTCAACATGATCGCCGCCATCGACCAGCCGACTTCCGGCGAGTTGCTGGTCCTGGGGGAGAATGTTTTCCGTTTCGGGGATAAGGAGATCGCGCGCTGGCGCAATGAGCATATCGGCTACGTCTTCCAGACCTTCAATCTCATTCCGGTGCTCACCGCCTTCGAGAATGTGGAGCTGCCGCTGCTGCTCACCCGGCTGACCCGGTCGGAGCGCCGGGACCACGTCATGACGGCTTTGAAACTTGTGGGTCTGGAGGACAGGGTTGATCACCTGCCGAAGCAGCTATCGGGCGGCCAGGAGCAGCGCGTCGCGATCGCGCGCGCGATCGCGACCGATCCGACCATCATCCTGGCCGATGAACCCACAGGGGATCTGGACAGTCACTCCGCGACCGAAGTCCTGGAGATCCTGAAACGGCTCAATCATGACCATCACAAGACCATCGTCATGGTGACTCACGATCCCCATGCCGCGGCCTATGCCCATTCCACCCGGGATCTCGAGAAGGGAATGCTGCTACCGGTTTGATGAGAAGCTGGCATGTTCATGGTCATCTGAATTGAAGAGTATGGAAACTCGGCCATTCTTTCCGGGGTGGAGATTCGGGGTCAGTCCGATCGTCTTCCTCGTGGTCACCCTTGCCGCGTTTGGCTGCGGAGACTCCGACTCCATGGTGCGTGGTCAGAGCACGGATCCACGCTATTACAACTGGGGCGACCCGGTTTTGACGGATTTTTGGATCGATCCAACCCAGGGAAACGATACGAATAGCGGGGGCTCGCGCAGTCAGGCGCTGCGCACGGTCACTGAGGCGTGGAGTCGCATCCCGATGGGTAGCGCGCTGACGACAACCGGCTATCGGCTCATGTTCACGTCGGGAACGTATCCTCCGGCCTCGGTACCCGGGTACTGGGAATCGCGCTACGGTTCCTACTCGTTCCCGATCATCCTCCAGGCCGCCGACGGCTCCGGGACGGCAAGCTTGCCGGCGATGAGTCTCTACGACTGCCGGTACCTCTATATCGTGGGACTGAGACTTGAGGCCGGCGAAGGCGATGTCCTCCATCTTGAGAAATGCGATCATGTACTGCTGCGGCAGATGGTCGTTACGGGCTCGGGCGACATCTCGATCAATCAGGGTCCGCAGGAGACCCTGAAGGTCAATCAATCCCGTCACGTTTACGTGGAAGAGTGCGATATCTCGGGGGCGTGGGACAACGCGGTTGATTTCGTCGGCGTACAGTACGGCCACCTGGTCGGAAATCGCATCCATCGATCCGGAGACTGGTGTATCTACGTGAAAGGCGGATCGGCTTACTTCCGCGTGGAAGCCAATGAGATTTACGACGGGGGGACCGGCGGGTTCACCGCCGGCCAGGGCACGGGATTCGAGTTCCTGACCGGTCCCTGGCTCCACTATGAAGCCTACGACATCAAGTTCTTCAATAATATCGTTCACGACACCGACGGCGCGGGTATGGGAGTCAACGGGGGATACAACATTCTCCTGGCGCACAACACGCTCTATCGGGTGGGACGGCGGAGTCACGCGATCGAGGTCGCATTCGGCCTGCGGGGTTGCGACGGCGACGTGCGGCGATGCGCGGAATACCTGGGCGCGGGAGGCTGGGGCATTGCCGTGACCGGGACTGAAGAGCCGATACCTGATCGCAATGTTTTCATTTATAACAATGTGATTTACAACCCGGCGGACTACCGGAGTGAATACCAGCATTTTGCCGTTTATGGCCCGCGGGAGACCGGCCCGGAGTCGAACGTGGCCTCACCTGCGCGGACGGACGTCAATCTCCAGATCCGCGGCAACATAATCTGGAATGGACCGGCCGGTCATGCCCTCGGCATCGAGGAGCCGGATCAAGGATGCCGGAACTCGAATCCAACCTGCAACGAGGCCCAGCTTCGGGCTGAGAACACGATCAATACGATGGAGCCTCAGCTGCGGGATCCAACCCGGGGCGACTACCGCCCGGTGGCCGGAAGCAATCTGCTTGGGACAAGGACCTTCTCTATCCCGGCCTTTCCCGGCGGCGATCGGGCGCAGCCGCCCCTGGCACCGGAGGGTGAACTCTCCAATCCGGTGGACCGGGACCTTGAGGGCTGGCCAAGAGACTCATCGAGCCCTCCGGGTGCCTATGCCGCTCCGCGTGCGAGCGCGGCTGAACAACTCCAGCCCGTTCCTCCCATCCTTCCCAGGATTGACGAGGCCATGAAACAGCGCCTGCGGACGGTTTTGAGGATGGGTCAGGAAGCGGGTAACCGGATCCAGGTCTTCGCCAAGATCGGCGACAGCATCACCGAGTCGGCCTCATTCCTCTGGGATGTGGGTTGCGGAGTCGAGCAGCTTGAAAACCACTCGGATCTGGCCCCGGTGATCGATTACTTCCGGCGCATGGTGCTCCCGGCTAGAAACACGTCATTTTGCGCCAGCGAGGACGTGGAGAGCCCGGGTTATTACCAGAATTCTTTCAATCGGGGCAGCGTCTGCGCCGTGGCCGGATGGACCGTGGGCGATGCGCTGGACCCGGAACTGCTCGATGCCGCCGTTCGATCATCCTGCCCGCCGCCCTACCACACCCCGCTCGCGTGCGAGCTCCAACTGCTGAAGCCTTCGGTCGCGTTGATCATGTACGGCACCAACGATCTGGAGCGCTTCAATGATGAGGAACGATTTCGGCGCGGGCTCGAATCCATTCTCTCCGAGGTGTTAACCAAGGGTGTCATACCGGTGCTAAGCACGATACCGCCTCGCCTCGATGGCGATGCGGCCTCCCAGTTCGGAGCCCGGGTCGCGATCCACAATCAGGTGATCATCGATCTCACTCGGGCCTATCAAATCCCGCTGTGGAACTATTGGCTGGCGCTCCAGGGGCCTGAGATGATCAACCAGGGCATGGATGCCGATGGCGTTCATCCCAACGTATTCATGGGCGGCGATGCCGCGGTCTTCTCAGTTGAAGGACTGCGGTACGGTTACAATCAGCGAAACCTGACCGCGATCCAAGCGTTGGCGAAGATCAAACGAATCGTTATCGACGATGGCCCGCCTGACCTGTGAAGTGCGAGTGGTCAGTGGCCGGTGGTCAGTGCTTGGTGGGTCGGGTGGCATGAGAACTCATAGGACTCGGGCCGTAACTTCAACAGCTCAAACCGTGATTCCACACGATCTCCTCCAATTCAAACCTGGCTTCGTCCCTCCCAAACCCGGTCGACGGCTTCCTGCTCACTGACCACCGGCCACTGACCACTGGCCACCGACCACTGCCAACCGCCGACTTCTATCAATGCGACTTCATGAGCCCGCTGGCATGGGCAGACCGTACGGCCTTCTCTCCGCTCTCCCCGTGACAGACCAGGCACATCTCCCCGGTTGAACCCGGGTTGATCTGAGCGTGGGTGGCCTGCACGCTTCCGTGGCAGGAGTCAATCCGGTGTCGAAGTTGATGTTGTCGTGACACGAACCGTACGCGGCTCTCGAGATTTGCGAGAGATGATTGGCGGCTTGGGTCGCGCCGGCGTGACATCGGTCGCAGTTTCGGAGGTCAGCGTTTCAGGGGAGCTTCGACAAATGATCGCGTGCGGTGTTGGTGTAGGGGTCCTGGGGAGCGACTTCGATGGCTTTCCTGAACTCGGCTTTGGCCTGACGGACATTGCCGGTGGCCTCATGGCACAACCCAAGGCTGGTGTGCACCAGCCGGTGCCGTGGCTCCCGTTGAGCGAGCTGATTCAAGGGCTCGAGCGCTTCCTTGTGCTTGCCCAGTCTCAGATAAGCATCCCCCATGGCATAGAGGAGCACAGGATGGCTGGGGGCATAACGCTGGGCGGTTTGAAGCTGCTCGAGGGCCTCCTTGTACTTGCCCTGTTTGGTGAGCATGACGGCCAGGTTGATACGGGGTTCCGGGTAGGCCGGGTTCAGGTGGAGTGTTTCCGCGTAAGTCTTCATTGCGAGTTCGACTTTTCCCCGCCGCTCGTAAGTCCAGGCCAGGTTATATCGTGCATCCGATTTCGTGGGATGGATCTCTATCGCGCGAATCAAAGGAGCCTCGGCCTCGTCCAGTTTTCCCATGCTGGTCAGCGCGACACCCAGATTGTAGTAGGTATCAGCGTAAGGCGCTCCGGCATCGATCGCTTTCCGGAACTCCACCACAGCCTCAGCCAGTCTGCCCTGCTCCCTTAGCGCGTCCGCCAGATTCGAGCGGGAGTCAAAGTAGTCGGGGTCAATTCTCAGGGCCTCCCTGTAATAACGCTCGGCGTCAATGTATTCCTTGCGCTGGGTGTGCATGCCCCCCATGTAATTGAGTAGAAACGGCCGGTTGGGGGCGATCCTCATGGCATTGGTGGCCATGACATAATCGTTGTGCCAGAACCCGTTCTGACGCACGGTGAGTCCGAGATAGGCCAACGCGATCAGAACGATCGCCGAACGGAAAAGCTTATCGCCCGAAGAAAACCGGGCGCTCAGCTTGTGCAGTCCCAGGACGACCAGGATGCTGAATCCGATCGACGGCAAAAACAGGTAACGGTCCTGTATCAAAGAGAAGTCCTGGTTGAAGGCCTTCAGGTTGAGCACGGGTAGGAGGGGAAGCACAGCGAAAGCCAGGGCCCGCCGGCCCACGGGTGACCTCCTCACAAGTAACACCAGGGCAGGAATGATCGCGGCCAGGGCCAGAACGGATCCCCAAAAGCGCGGGTTCCCGATCGTGGTGATGTAGTCCAATCCATAGTTGATGGCCAGCGGATATGGAGCGAAGAGCATTCTCAGATAACCGAGGACGACCGTGGGCACCGTGAGGTAGACCCAGAGCGTCTGGATGTGGACTGCCTTGGGTTCAACCCGACTGATGAATCCCAGGGTAGTGTAGCGTAGCAGCAGGTAGAACGCGGCGAGTGCAACATAGGGAGCCATTCGCCGCACGAGCTTCACCGCCGTGTTCTTCCAGGATTCTCCGCGCCGCCAGTCGAGCAATTCCCTGAAAATGAGAAGCCCGGGCAGAATGATGGCCACCTCCTTGCTGAAGAAGGCAAGTGCCGCACACGCCAGGCTCACCAGCAGGTAGGGCTTTCGGCCACCTGGGCCGTGGTAATAACGCTCATAGAACAGCAAACTGAGTAGCAGGAACGTCGAGACGAACAGGTCGGGTTGGCTCGCGAGCCACGAGACCGGTTCGCTCTTGGTGGGATGCAGTCCGAAAAGCAAAGCGGCTGCACCGGCCAGCTCGACGGTCAGGCCCCATTGCCTGCAAAGCAGATAGACCAACAGGGTAATCCCCAGGTGGAGTGCGACCGACACCAGGTGCCATCCGAAAGGGGTCTTCCCAAAAAGGGCGTAGTTGATGATCAGCGATACATTGAAGATGGGACGATAATAAGGGCCCACCGTGTCTCCCTTGGGCGCCAGAAACTGCCATACACTTTGCGTAAACATGTCTGGAATGTTGGCCAGCGACGTGATGGTCGGATTGCGGTCGATCTGCCACCAGTCGTCGAAGACGAACTCGCCGTCGAGGGAATTCAGGAATGCGATCAGCGTCACGGCCAGGACCGCAACCACCCATTTCCATTCCGGTTGTTTTGCCTGTAGAGGTGCTCCCGATCGAACCTTTGAAGCCGCGGCCGGACTGCGACCCGTTTCGGATGTCCGTTCGGACTCCCGACTCGAGCCTTTGTCGGGTTTTGCCTTACTCTTCTTCGCTGCGGACATCTGGTTCTCGCCGTAGCCCCGTAACCGTTCCGTGAGACCCTCAAAACATATCGACTGTGCATCCGGTGGTCAACGGCAGTCGAGCCGGGATGGAATCCAGCTCGGGCCGGGCGTGGTGGCGAGGCAGCGAGCACTCTTCGAGCTTCCAGACAGCAGGAGATGGGATATGATTCACCGGTCATGCATCAACGATTACGGCGGACGGGAGAACAATCGAATGGTCACCTGGTCGCCTGACGGGCGATTCGTGATCATCAGCTCCAACCGGCGGGATCCGGCCTCGATGGAAGCCTGCCTCGTTGAGGTAACGAGTGGGGAGGTTTATCCGGTGATCGAAGTCCTCGCGTCCCGGGATGATGCCGAATTGCAGGGCTTCGAAGTGGATCGGCAGGGCACTACCGCCGCGCTGATCTGGAATGTGGCCGGCCTCAGCGAGCTTCAACTGTTCGACCTGGCCGGATCGCAGCGGTTACCGGCTGTCCGGCTTCCGGCCGAGATCGGCGGCGGTCTCGCCTTCTCCCGTGACGGCCGTCGTTTGGCGATCGTGGCGTCGGGAGCGGCGGCGCCTCAGGATATTTTGGTTCACGATCGAGGCACAAGCGGGCTCCGGCAGGTGACCCGCAGCCCGCATGCCGGCGTCGATCTGACGAAGCTGGTGCGCCCGCAACTGGTTCGGTTCCGGAAGACGCCCAATCGGATCCGCTCGGCCGTCGCCATCGTCCGCTGGTTCGCCAGGTATCTGAAGGGAGCGGAGTGATGAGGTGGAGGGGAGAAGGAGCAGTCAGACATCGAAGATGGTTCTGATCGGAATCGCGGGTTCGGTCGTGGCCCTCGACCGAGGCACGGGAATGGAACTCTGGCGAACGAAACTGAAGTCGAGCGACTTTGTCACTTTGAATTCCCGGAAGGAGGGGGCTATTCTGCCCAAGGAGCCTCCCTGCCCATGAAGTGTCACTCGTGCGGATCCAGCGAGATCAGGCGGTCGCGCAGACGCGGGGTTCGCGAACAGGTTCTTTTTCGGATCCTTTCCCGGGCCCCATTCCGTTGCACGCGGTGCAATGCCCGCTTCACCGGCTATTCACGCGGTTCCCGAACGAAGCTGCTGGGGGCGGTCCGTCAGGCCTTCAGCCGGCCGCCGACCAGGCAAAGCGGCGGTCTGCCAATGAGTCTGATTATCCTGTCCTTAACCGCCGTTCTCGCCTACCTCGCCGCTATGCTGATCTCGCTCGTTGAATCCAGGGACTGATCCCTCTGCTCACTCCTCCCGAATCAGGAGATCACTGGCCGAAACTCAGATATTGGATCGGCCTGCAATCGTTGAGTTGGCAACCATACGAGATTCCACTCACATCGAGCGCATCATAACTGATCGTAGACTTCGGTCGGCAGACAAGCGATGACGGCCAGCGCATCAGCCGGGCGTGCCGTCCTGGTGGCTTCGGCTGGGGTCGCGGCCGGAATCCGGTTGTGGGCTTCCGAAGAATCCTTCCGGAGGGGTTTCTACTATGCCCGTCATGGTGATCAGGGCCCGAGGTTCCTCTACCACCTGATGGGAAGCAATCCATGGGAGGACCGGGAGATCTTCGGGAAGGGCCACGGGCCGGGGAAGTTTATCCGCTGTAGGGTTTCGGACGACGGACGATTCCTCCTGATCATTGTTTATCATGGATCGGCCGCCAGGAAGACGGAGGTGTATTGCCAGGACCTCGTCAAGCCCGGAGAGATCATCACGGTTGTCAATGACATTGACGCGAAGTTCGAAGGGGAGTTCGGTGGCGACCAGCTCTTCCTGAAGACCAACTGGAATGCGCCGAACGAGAGAATCCTGGCTGTCGATCTTCGGGATCCGAAGCGCGACGACTGGCGGGAGATCATCCCGGAGACCGGGACGCCGATTGAACGGATGTACGCCTTCGGCGGAAAGCTCTGCATCGGTTATCTCAAGGACGTGGCCAGGCAGCTGAAGGTATTCGAACCGGACGGGACTCCGGTCAGGGAAGTGTTGCTGCCTTCGATTACGCGGGTAGCGCCGTTGCACGCGCAAAAGATGGCGGCCCGGCTCCAGGCGGCATCAGGCGCCTCCGACAGACCGGTGCTGCTTCACTTCGATACCAAGGCCGGCCACGCCGGCGGCCGGCCGCTCACGAAAGAGATCGACGAGCTGACCGACGAGCTGAGCTTCCTGTTGTGGCAGCTGGGACTCCCTTTCAACTATTGACATTCCTGAGGATCAAGGTAAATCTGGGTGGATCTGCTTACCGACTTCGCCCGGGTAAACCGGGAGTCGTCTCCGGTGAGCAGCATGAGGCAACCTCCCTCGAGATTCCGCTATGTGGCCGGAGAGATATCTTCATGCCCGCTGTTAGCGAACCCGATTTACGTGAACTCCGGGGGAATCGGGAATGCGATGCCTTGAGCCTGACCACCTCATGTTTCGATCATCAGCATCGCTTTCCCATCGGGGACCGGCAGAGCGTTCTTTGGGGCTTGGGTTACCGACTCATGCAGTTTGATACGCGCATCGGCTGGCAGGCCGGGAACTGGGAATTGGCCGTCATCGGCCAGGATCTCATTGAAGACCGCCATCCGGAATTCGGACAGCCGCGAGTGGGATCTCTCAGGACTCCGCGCAGCGTGTATGGCAAGGCGGGCTTCCGCTGGTGATGCGCAGCATGAGCCGAATCCCATTGAGACCCGCCAGCGGCGGAAGGAAACGCATCAGATTTGCCGGGCGGCTTCTTATCGCCGCAATCGCTACAGCGACCGCGCTCAGAATGCGAATGGACCTGACACCGGATCTCTCTATGATCAGGGGCGTCGAAAGCGAGATCCGTGAGGCGATGACGAACCTCATCGTTAACGCCGTAGACGCCATGCCGGAAGGCGGATCGTTGACGGTGCGCACGCACCTGGCGGAAATCGATATCGAAAGCGCCGTCGGCGAGGGAACCACGGTCCGGCTGACTTTCCCGTCTCACGCAACCGCGGGCGATGGGCCGGTGCCGGCGGCAACGGCCGCCGCCGTCCCTGAGTGGATCGCGTGCTGAGCAAGCCGCCGAAGCTGCGTGATCTGCGAGAGGCCCTGGCGCAATGTGTTGAAGCCGGGGGGGGTGAGCCCGGGCCGAATCGACGCGAGGGGATGCTGATGTCTGTCCCGAAAGCTGGCCGAATCCTCATCGTGGATGTTGAAGCCTCACTCCGGCGTGCGCTATGCGAAACCTTGAGCGATCACGGCTACGAGACAGCCGGCGTCGCCACCGGAAAGGAAGCTCTGGCCGCGTTGCGGAAATCGGAATTTGACCTTTTGCCGGCCGACCTGATGATGCCGGAGATGGACGGCATCGCCGTGTTGCGCGCCGCGATCGATGTCGATCCCGATCTCGTCGGTATCATCATGACCGGACAGGGAACCATCGACGCGGCGGTCGAGGCGATGAAGACCGGCGCGCTCGATTTCATTCTCAAGCCGTTCATACTGAGCGCCATCCAACCGGTGCTCTCCCGGGCGCTTGCGGTTCGACGCCTTCGGAAGGAGAAGGCGGAGCTGGAACACCGGTTGCAGCAGCGCACGGTCGAACTGGAAGACTCGAACAAAGCGCTGGAGGCGTTCTCCTACTCGGTGTCGCACGACTTGCGCGCCCCGCTGCGGGCGGTCAGCGGCTTTTCCACTATTTTGCTCAAGGAATACTCGAATCAGATACCTGAAGATGCCCAGGGACTGCTGAGGCGCGTGACCACCAGCGCCCGGCAGATGGATCAACTGATCGACGATCTGCTCCGCCTTTCGCGCCTTGGGCGGCAGCCGCTGTCAAGGGAGTCCGTGAGCCTAACCGGGCTGGTGGAGGAAGTGCTTCAAGAGCTTCGCAAAGCGGAAAGGGATCGGGCGATCGAAATGCAGTATGCCCAGAGGCTGTTCGGGGTCTTCCAGCGATTGCATCGGGCGGAAGACTTTGAAGGCACGGGCGTCGGGCTCTCGATCGTTCATCGCATCATCCAGCGCCACGGAGGACGCATCTGGGCGGAAGCGAAGGTGGACCAGGGCGCTACTTTTTATTTCACGTTGGCTGAATCACCTCCGTCATAATCTACGCTTGCGGCGGCTCCGCATCCCGGCACCCCTCCTCTCCTTCTTATCCGCCTCAACCGGGTGGGGGCTCGTTGAGTACGAGCCAATACAAGCCCAGATGCTTCGCGGCGTCCATGAACTGCCTGAAGTCGACCGGCTTTCTTACGAAGCTGTTGGCCCCGAGGTCATAGCTGCCTAGTACATCCTTCTCTTCGCTGCTCGACGTGAGGACAACTACCGGGAGGCGCCGGGTGCGCTCGTCGGCGCGCATCCGCCGCAATACCTCCAGCCCATCCACCTTAGGAAGTTTCAGGTCGAGCAACACCACTTCGGGCATCAGCGCCGGATCGCGGCCCGAATGCGGGCCGCGCGCGAAGAGGTAGTCGAGCGCTTCCTCGCCGTCGCGGGTAACGATGATCTTGTTGACCAGGTTGCTCTTTTCAAAGGCGCGTAGCGTGAGCTCGACGTCGTCCGGATTGTCTTCCACGAGCAGAATGATGCGGCTGCGGATCATGACCTGCCTCCAGTTCGTCCCGGCGGAAGGGTAAAGTAGAAAGTCGCCCCGCAGCCGATGGTTCCTTCCGCCCATATCCGACCGCCGTGCCGGTCGACGATCCTCTGTACCGTAGCCAGTCCGATTCCGGTTCCGGGGAATTCAGCTTCGCCATGAAGCCTTTGAAACGGGCGGAACAGCTTTTCGGCATAATTCATGTCAAACCCGGCACCGTTATCTCGAACGAAATACACGGTGCCGCCGTCGCGCGGCTCCGCAGCGAACTCAACCCTGGGCTCGGCCACCTTCGCGGTGAACTTCCATGCGTTTCCGAGCAGGTTATCCAGCGCCACCCGAATCAGCTGACTGTCCGCCTGTGCAACCAGCCCGTCCTCGATTCGCAGTTCGACGTGCCGGTCGGGCTCCATTTTTCGAAGTTCCATGGCGACCGCGCGGGCGAGGTCCGAAAGGCTCACACGGTCCCGGTTGAGTTCCGCGCGCCCGACGCGGGACAGCTGGAGCAGGTCATCGATAAGCTCACCCATGCGCTGAGCCGCCGCTCGGACGCGGCGGAGGTAATCCTTTCCCTTCTGATCCAACAGGGTCGCGTAGTCTTCCAGGAGGGCTTGGCTGAACCCGTCGATGCTCCGCAGCGGCGCCCGCAGATCGTGGGAGACCGAGTAGCTGAAGGCCTCCAGCTCGTTGTTCTTTCGCTCGAGCTCTTCCACGAGCGCGGCGCGCGTCTCCGCAAACTCCCGAGCCGCCCGTGCCTCTGCGGCCTCCCGCGCTCTCCTGAGCAGCTCTTCGCGGATGCGGCGGTTCTCGTCTTCGAATTGCTTGCGGCGGATCTGGGCGCGCACCCGCGCCTTCAGGACCTCGAACTCACCCGACTTCGAAATGTAGTCGTCGGCCCCGGCGCTGAGACCGTCGATCATGGCGGCACGGTCTTCCATTGCGGTGAGCATGATGAGCGGGATATCGCGCACGATCGGAGCTGACTTGATGCGGCGACAGGTTTCCTGGCCGCTCAGGCCGGGCATCAGAAGGTCCAGGAGAATGCAATCCACCGGTTGCACCGCGAGCAGCTCCAGGGCCTCCTCACCGGATCGTGCGGGGACTACGTCGTAACCCTCCCCCCTCAGCGCTGATCCCAGCTCCTCCAGATAGGTTAGGCTGTCGTCCACGGCAAGAATCTTCTTGGGCCCGAGCAGGCTGGTCGCGTCCTCCGCCGGAGCCGCGGACGTCGTGCGAAGTACCGCCGCGAGGCGGGCCAGGATGAAATCGACATCCTCCCCTTTCTGAACGAAGGCATCCGCGCCTGCGTCGAGGGCCTGCAGCTGCGCACCCTTGTCCTCCGAGCCGGTCAGGAGCACACAGGGTACACCGCGGAGCGCGGCATCCAGCCGAAGGCGCCGGATCACAGACGCGCCGTCGATCCCAGGTAGGATCCCATCGACGATTACCGCATTCGGCCGTCGGTCTGCTGCCACCCGAAGCCCATCCTCTCCGCTGCTGGACAGAAAGACCGTATAGCCAGCGGTTTCAAGCGCGCGCCTCAGCTCCTCCCGGAACGTGACACTGTCGTCGATCACCAGGACGGTCGGCTGCCCAGCTCCATGCACCGCCTGTCGAGCCCGAATCAGTTCCCTGGCCTTGGCCACGACATACCCGGTGTCGTAGGGCTTCCCCACATACTCGTCGGCCCCGGTCTGCAGTCCACGGACCCGGTCCTTCACTTCAGCCTCGGTCGACAGCATGAGAATGGCTGCTGACGCACCGGCCGGTGACGCCCGCAATTCCTTCAGCAGATCGACTCCATCACCATCCGGAAGAAGGACGTCCAGCACGATGACGGAAATGGGACCTTGCAGGATAGCCTCTCGCGCCTCAGCCACGGTCGCGCATGGAAGAGGTTGGAAACCCGCCGCATCGAAGGCCTCGACGAGGTCCATCCGGACGGTCAGGCTGTCGTCGACGATGAGGACCGTGTCCGTCATGTCTGGGTCCTGTTGTTCGCCGCCGCAAGGGAAGCGAGCGCCAGACCGATTCCTCCAAGCGGCAGGACGCGCTCGACGGCGCCTAGGAGCACTGCCTCTCGCGGCATTCCGTAAACAACCGAGGTCGCCTCGTCCTGGGCGATCGTGTAGCCGCCGGCCCTTCGAACTTCAAGCAGGCCCGCCGCGCCGTGCCGCCCCATCCCGGTGTGTAGTCAAGCCACAGTCGGTGCACCGAACTCCCCGGCCTGGGACTCGAACCAGGTGTCGACCG
>JACQTD010000148.1 GCA_016210985.1 Acidobacteriota bacterium | reverse complement strand
GGCTTCGTCCGCGGGCGGGGAAACAGTACCCTGTCTGTCTCCGGCTTCCCTATAACCTTCGATGACAGGACATTGACCTCGGCTGATTTCAGTATCATTCATTCGACATTCTTCTCCGGCTTGACTTCTGCGGTGACAACCCTCCGGCTCTTACCGGGGCAGTATACTTTCAAGGCTCCGGGCAACTCGGAAATATTCTTCTTCTTCACCGTAACCAACAGCGGGACGGTAAATTACGATTCGGCGCTGGATAGCTTCGTCAGCGGGCGGGGGAGCAGCACCCTGGCTGTCTCCGGCTACCCAATCACCTTCGATGCGAGGACATTGACCTCGGCTGATTTCAGTATATCCAGATTCTTCTCTGGCCCGACTTCTACGGTGGCAACTCTGCGGCTGCTCCCGGAGACTTATACTTTCATAGCACCGGCCAACCAGGAGAACTTCTTTTTCTTCACAGTGACCAACAGCGGGACCGTACAGTACGCCAGCACGCTGAATACATGCGTTTCGGGAAGGGATACAAACGGCCTGACCGTTTTCTGCATCCCCGGCGTGAACGCGCCGCCCGTCGCGCAGTGCCAGAATGTGACGGTCCCGACAGGATCCAGTACTTGCTCGGCGGATGCATCGATCAACAATGGCTCATTCGACCCCGATGGAACCATCGTAACGTCCAGTCAATCGCCGGCGGGACCATATCCGTTGGGAACAACTCCGGTCACCATGACTGTGACGGATAATCAAGGCGCTTCAGCCGTCTGCACTGCAAATGTGACAGTGGCGGATACCACCCCGCCGGTGATCATCTGCCCGCCTGACAAGGAGGCCATTGCCCCCTTAGGGGCCACTGGTGTCCCACTGACATATACGGCGCCGACGAGGACTGACAATTGCGCATACTTTACGATTCCGTGCGATCCAGCATCGGGCTCCACGTTTGTTGTTGGCACCACCACGGTGGTGACGTGCGGCGTCAGGGATGCTGCAAACAGCAGGGCGACTTGCTCTTTCAATGTCACGGTCCAGACACCCCAAACAGCCATTCAGGAGATCCAGGAAATAGTGAATGACATGAGGGGATTGGAGCCAGGGGTTCTAATAGATCATCTGGACGAAGCCGTCATGCTGCTGGGAGATTTACGGGCGGCGGCGGAGAACCTCCTGAGGTGGGACGGTACGCCACCCCAGCCCCCTGCCCCCGTAAACACTTACGGTGGCCCTCCCGAAATCCACTCCCCTGGGTGGGATTATTCCCCGAATACGATGGTCCGCGTTGTCTGCAGCACGCTTATTACCGAGCTGCTGCAACACGCGTATATGTTCTCCATCGGCACGAGTCCCAAAGCTAAGGATTACCACGACGTGATTAAAGCGGAGAACCGCTTCACGCTTATCGACAACGTCAACGATATCCTGCCGGGCGACATCATCGCCATCAAGTACCCGGACGGCTCCGACGACGACAGCGGCGACTCAGAGAGAATTACTGGAGTAACCGGTCACGTTATGTTGGTGGCTGAGTGGCCAACGTTTTATTCCACGACGGCCTGCCCAGAGAGTCCCGAGCCGGGCACCGAGCAGTATACGGTGAAGGTCATTGATTCCAGCTCCAGCTATCATGGGGATTTTGACACCCGAAGATCCAACCCCGGCGGCCTCGGCCTGGGCGTATTCCGTCTTTATGTCAGAGGCAGCGGCGAAATAGTTGGTTACACCTGGAGCACGATTTGTAAAGTCAAGGACCCCGTCACAGGCGATCTCGAGCCCGTCGAGGTTTACGGCCAAGACCCTAACGACCCTATGACACGCCACCTGGTGGTGGGCCGGCTAGTCCCCGGCTCCCAGATTGGGTCTGACGCCACGGCGATGAGTCAGGCTAAGGTGAGTGAGGGAGGATTGACGAAAGCTGAGGCGAACTGGCTGATCAACATACTTAAGGCAGCCATTCAGCAGTTGGATCGGGGAAATCGCACTCCTGCGATCAACCAACTCAACGCGTTCATCAATCAGGTCGAGGCGTTAGAGCGAAGTGGCCGGCTGAGTTCAGACCAGGCAGATGCACTGATTACCTCCGTCCAGGCCGTTATCGACGCGCTCTGATGGGTGGTGGCCTTCCTCCGATCAGCAGTTGTGGAGCGTTCTCACAATCGGGAGTGGCGAGAGCCGGGTGTGCCGGGCCGAGAGGTAGCTTGGTGTAGCTGGTTCTTCCCGCTTGGGCTGCTCAACTTCGATGGTTGTCCCAGAATCGCAAGATGAGGAGAAAGAATGATGTAACGCAAACTTCCGCCCGGAGGTCCTCGGGGGAGCGCCTGCGTTCCATAGGCCAGTTAGAAACTTCCTCTCAGTGGAGCGTAGCGGGCACGCGAGGGTCGGTTAAATGCTTCACCCTTTTCGGAGAGGAGCCGAATATTCTCGGATCATGGCAGCTTTTCACAGGAATTCTCGAATTAGTAGGTGTAGCCAAGAGCGGTCAGGCCCAAGTTGAACCGTGGGCGGGACCGCATGGAATTCGCGCGGAGTTGGGTTCGGCCGACCGACGTCCCCGCAAGGGAGGACATCAATGAGGGTAAAGGGTTTTGCAAGCGTTCTGATCTCTACGGTACTCATCGCTTCACTGGGCGGGCCGCTGGTCGAAGCTCAGAACAAGGGCACGGTGGAGCTTGAGAATCAGTCCGTTCGAGCCGGGCTCGGAGAGGAAGCAACAAGAGTCACAGTCGGAAGAACAACCGTAGGAACGGTGACCAGGTACGACGAGAATGTGCCGCCCAAGGTCGATGCGGCCACATCCACCAACTGGCTGCTCCATAATCTGGACTTGGCCAACAGCCGATACGTTGACATGGATCAGATCAACACGACCAACGTTAAATCCCTGGTTCGCGTCTGGGAAGTGCCGCAAATGATCCCAAACCCACCGCTCAGGGAGAACAACAACGCCCAATGCGCCCCTATTGTTGTTGACGGGATCATGTATGTGACTGACTATCCCGGAAACGTCTTCGCGCTGAACGCGGAAACCGGAGCACCCCTCTGGACATTCCGCATAAATGATCAGATTACCCTTGACGAAGTGCACCAGGGAGGTACAGGGGCTACCCGTGGCGTGGTCTATGGAGACGGGATTATCTATGCCGTGGCGGCCGCTTCCCTGTTCGCGCTGGACGCGAAAACAGGAAAACCGATCGAGAGCTTCGGTACCATGGGGCGATGCAATGCGGTGCTGGATATTCTCAAGGCAAAATATCCGGAGGTGACGAAGCCCATCGACAAGGGATTCTGGTCGAGCATGGCGCCACAGTACTACGAGGGCATGGTGATCCTGGGTGCCGGCGCCAGTGAACGGCTCTGCCCTGGCGGATTGATCCTGGCTCTCGATGCCAAGACGGGTCGGCTCATCTGGCACTTCAATACCATCCCCCAGGGTCCGGAAGATCAGGGTTGGGAGATCGCGGGTCCAACCTGGGTCGGAACCGGCCCACGCGCCGGTGGGTCAATCTGGGAGACGCCGGCGATTGATCCTGATTTGGGACTACTCTATGCCGCGATTGCAAATCCTATGCCGTTCGGGAGGTTTGGCGACGGTTCGTATGGCGCAAACCGGCACGGGCTCAATCTTTTCACATGTGGAATACTCGCTCTAGAGGTGGCCACGGGTAGGCCGAAACAGGGGTGGGGCGCTGACTACAATGGCGATGGCATCGGCGATGGGTTCTTCCAGCAGGTGCATCACGACGTTTGGGACTGGGATTCGGCGCACCAGCCGATCTTGTTTGAAGCGCAAGTCGCGGGCCGGACGGTAAAGGCCCTGGCCGAAGCCAACAAGAACGGGCTTCTGTATTTCTTGAACCGGGAGACAGGAAAGCCAGTCTTTTCAATCGAAGAATACGCCGTGCCGACGATGGCGGTCGTGCCTGGCGATTCTCTGTGGCCGACGCAGCCTTTTCCGTTTTCCGCCTCTGGAAGGCTGATGAACACGGTCCCATTGGTCGCCACGGACATTCCTGCGTCTAGCCAGCACCTCGTGACATCCTTCTATGCCCCGCCAAACCCGACTACGGGCGTGATTCGCATACCGGGAGTTCGCGGGGGGAATAACGCCGCACCACCTTCCCGCAGCCCCCGGACAGGACTTCTGTACTTTAATGGAATTGATGCCCCCACAGCCTTTCCTGCCACCAATGCTCGTGCTCCACGCGCGTATGTCACCGCATGGGACATGAACACGGGAGACCTTGTCTGGCAAAGAAGACTCGAATCGAGTGCTGCGGGATCAGTCGGGCTCACGGCTACGGCAGGGGATGTAGTGTTTGTCGGCGAAAACTCGGGCCTCCTTCATGCTTTCGATGCCCGGACCGGTGAGGAACTGTGGAACTTCTCGACGCCCGGCATGCTCAAGGCGCCGCCCACGGTCTTTATGCTGAACGACCGGCAGTATGTTTCTGTTAAGTCCGGTACCACTGTTTTCACATTTGCTCTTCCCGTTCAATGAGGTGAGGTGTCGATATGTGGACGAAACCGAGTCGTGGCATCGTATTTTTTGCAGGTGGAATATTCTTGGTTGCATCGCAGGGCTTCCTCGGTCTGTGTGATCAGGCCGCGTGGGGTCAACGCCAGGGCCGTGCCGATGAGGGATCACCCCAGATTATCCAGCAGGTGGATGATTCCATCCTAAGCGCCGAAGACCTAGAGGAATTCGTCAAGGATCAGACGGGGGACTCGACGATTTCGGCGGAGACGAAATCAGCCTTAATCAGGAGCTTGGTCCGCACCAAACTGTTCTCACGGGCTGCCCGGAGTGCGAAACTTGATGCCAGCGACGAATTCCGGCGAGCCCGTGAAGAAGCCCGGGAAAAGATTCTCATAAACGCCCACATCCAGCGACACGTTCAACCTAACTTCTCGGAAGCGGCCGCCCACAAGTATTTCCGGGAACATAAAGACGATCTGAAGTACTTCGGCCTTCGCCGCAATGAGATCCTTGCCAAATTGAAGAAGCAGGCGGTGGCGGCTGCCATCCAGACCCTGTCGCGCCAGTGGAACGTGAAACGCCTCGAAGACCTCAGGAAGCTGGACCTGAGCAGCGCTGACCCCGACGCCGTCCTCGTCCAGGTAGAAGACTCAACCGTAACCGTGGGCGATTTGAGGAGATCCGCCTATGAGAGTTACGAGACGGAAGAGATTTCAAGCTTGCCCGTGGAGACACAACTGGAGTTGCTGGATGGCTCAGTGCTCCAGCGGCTGAGTCTCTACTCCGCGGAGAGAATGGGACTGGCAGGTGATCCATCGGTGCGGAAAGCGATGGCGTCGGCAGAAGATCAACTCCTGGCTATCCGATATCTCGGGTTCATCCAGAACAAGGTGGGCATGGACGATGCCCGGCTGTATTACCAAGCCCACCCGGACGAATTCAGGCGTCCCGACCAACTCAACATTCGACAGATCCTCGTGGCCACGAAGGAACATGCCGAAGCGGTGGAAGCACGATTACGAACAGGAGAGCCATTCGAGGAGGTCGCCAAGACCATGTCCACGGATCGCACAAGCGCGCTGCGTGGAGGTGACATCGGCTGGGTGAGAAAAGGGCGTCTCGACCCACCGATAGAATCGGCAGCATTCGCCCTCGAGTCAAGGCATGTCAGTGCGCCCATCAAGACGCCGGGCGGTTACTTTATCATTCGCATCGACGATCGAATCCAATCCACGCTCAGGCCCTTCGAGGAGGTTGCACCGAATCTGCTCGAGAAACTAAGACGTGCTGCGATTGACGCCGAGTTCGGACGGCTCAAGAGGACGCACGGTGTTAGGACCTCGAATGCCCAGCCTTGCAGAAGCCCGACCGTCAGGGAGGGCGCCCGAGCGGCTCGATGATGCGGAACGCAGAAGCCCAACCTTGCGGAAGCCCAGCCTTGCAGAAGCCCGACCGTCAGGGAGGGCGCTTGAGATACCTTCAAGCAAAGACCGAAATAACGGCCCGAGCATCAGCTGTGGCTGTTCAGCTGCACGCCCTCCTTTACAGTCGGGCTTCTGCCAAGCACACGCCCTCCCGGCTGGCCTTCAGCCTATTCGGGCTATTCCTGATCGCGGAGATCGCAGGTACCCCCTGCCAGGCCTCCATTCGAGCTATGGGCCAAGGGAGCGGACAACGGGGCCGGGTGGAAGGGACGGTTCTCGATCCGAGGAATCACGTGATCGCTGGCGCGCGATTGACGCTCACGCCGGCGCTTGGAGGGAGCTCCCGATCCGCCCTAACCACCGCGGACAGATTTGCCTTCGAGGGGCTGCCGTTGGGCACATACAGCTTGCGAGCGGAGGCCATGGGATTCGAGACGGCTACGCTCGCAGTAGACCTGTCGAAAGAACAAGCGGCGGCGGTGGCCATTCGGCTGGAGCCCAAACATTTCGGCCAGGAGATCACCGTGACGGCCGCCCGGACGGAGCGGCTGTTGGGCGATGTCGCCGCAAGCGTGAGTGTCCTCGGACGCAAGGACATCGAACAATCCGCGGGCTTGGTCGCGGATGATGTACTTCGGCAGATCCCTGCGTTCAGCCTTTTTCGGCGAACGAGCAGTTTGGCCGCTCATCCCACCGCGCAGGGCGTATCGCTACGCGGAGTCGGACCCAGCGGTGTGAGCCGCACGCTGGTCTTGCTCGATGACATGCCGTTCAACGATCCTTTTGGAGGATGGGTCTATTGGACCCGAATTCCGCTGACGAGCGTCGACCGTATGGAGGTCGTGGAGGGAGCCGCTTCCACGCTATACGGAAACTACGCGATCGGCGGGGTGATCAGTATTCTCACCAAGCGTCCCGAGCGTAGAACGCTCGTCCTTTCGCCCCAATACGGCAGCCGCGGCACTGCGAAGTTCGATTTCTTCGCCAGTGATGTCTGGAAACAGTTCGGCGCGGGCGTCGAAGGCAGTATCTTCCACACCGACGGCTATCGCGTTGTACCCGAGAATGTACGCGGCCTGGTTGACACCAAGGCGGACGAGGACTATCGCAATTTCAATGTAAGAATGGAATTCAACCCATCCCCTCGATGGAACGCTTTCCTCAAAGGGGGCTATTTCGGCGAGGGGAGGAACAACGGGAAAATCCTCGAACACAACAACACCCAGTGGAAATTCCTCGGCGGCGGGCTCCGATTCAGAACCCCGGATAACAGCGATTGGCAGGTCTTGTGGTTCTCGCACTTTCAGACATTTGACAGCACCTTCCTCGGCGTAACGAACAACCGCAATACCGGCCGGCTGACCCTGACCCAGCGGGTTCCCACGGACGGTTTAGGCGGGTCAGTCCAATGGTCCAAGCGGATCAGACGATCCCACTTTCTGATCGCGGGCGCCGACGGGCGCTCGATCGACGGCGAGAGCCAGGAAAACGTCTTCGATGCATCAGGGCAATCAGTTGTCCGGCTGCGAGTAGCCGGCGGTTCCCAGCGGACCGCAGGCGCTTTTGTCCAGGACATCATTACACCCATTCCACGGCTGCAACTCACTGTGGGTGCTCGCCTGGACTACTGGAAAAACTACGATGCTTCCCAGCGAGAAACTATCCTTTCCGCGGGACAGCGAATCCTGACCCGGTTTACGGACAAGCGGAACTCGGTGGGGAGTCCTCGCCTCGCCGCGCTATACCACCTTGCCGATGGCCTTTCGGTGTGGGGAGACCTCAGTTCGGGATTTCGAGCACCGACCCTAAACGAGCTCTACCGACCATTTCGAGTGGGCAACGTGCTCACGCTGGCCAATGACCAATTGGGACCTGAGCGTTTGTTCGGAAGCCAGGCAGGGATGAACTATGCCCCACGGAAGAACATGGTGCTTCGAATTACCGGGTTCTGGAATCGGTTCAGGGATCCCGTGTCCAATGTCACGCTGAGTTCGGCGCCGTCTCAGATCACCCGCCAGCGGCGAAACCTGGGCGAGGCCCGAATCTGGGGAGTTCAGAGCTACATTGAATATCAATTCTCGCCGCAGTGGAACATTGCCGGGGCGTATATCTTTGACGCGGCTGAGGTCACGAGCTTCCCGGCCGACCGTCAACTCGTCGGCCGAATCCTGCCACAAGTGCCCAAACACAGGACTTCTGTGCAAATCGCCTACACGAATCCCAGGTACCTGAACTTTGCCGTTTTCGGGCAGTTTGTGGACCGGCAGTTCGACGACGATTTGAACCGGTTCTCCCTGCCCGGCTACTTTGTTGCTGACTTCAGCATCTCGCGTCCGATCGGCGAGTCATTCGAGGTCTTTCTAGCCGGTCAGAATCTCCTTAACCGGCGATACCTCGTTGGAACAAATCCCACTACTCTGGGAAGCCCAATGATCATCCACGCGGGATTCCGGTTGCGCCTGACGGGAAGGTGATTCTGTACAGATGCACGATCCTCACGGCTCTGGCCCTGACCGTGCTGCTCGGCCGGTCTCAGGCATACGGGCAGACTCGAAGAGGTCTGATTCGGGGGATCGTGACCGATCCCAAAGGCGAATTGTTGCCCGGAGCGCGAATCGTACTAGAGAATCCGACCACCGGCCAGCGCACGGAGACGAGATCAGATGACCATAGCGAGTTCGCGTTTGAGAGCGTACGGTTCGACCCCTACACCTTGCGAGTGTCTTCGCCCGGCTTCCAACCTGTCGATCTGGACCTCGTAATTCGATCGAGCAAGCCAGTGCTCGTGAACGTGAGGCTTGGCGTCGCTCCCGCCAAGGAGCGGGTGACGATCGAAGCTGGAGCGGGGTTGGTTAAAGAACCTTCATCCAGTACAGAAACCAAGATTGATGGAATTGCGATCCGGCGCAGCCCGGGTGCAACCAACGTCGGTCACCTGCAGCACCTGCTTGCCCGTGTGCCCGGATGCGCGACGGAGAACAATGGACTGCTCCACTTTCGCGGTGTGGACGATGGCATATTGTACATAATCGATGGCATTCCCACTGTCGACCGGCGTGACTTCATATCCGCAAACACTTTCGAAACTGAAGCGGTCAGGTTCCTCGAGGTGATCACCGGCAATATTCCCGCGGAGTTCGGCGGCCGCTCGGGAGCCGTGGTTACCTTGGAACCGAAGTCAGCCATTGACTTGCCGGTCTCAGGGGCGATGAGTCTCGGCGCCGGCAGTTTCAAGTCTGGCGAGGCAGTCGGCACGGTCGCTGGAGGACTGAAGGGAAGAATCGGGTTCCTGGCCGTGGGTTCCTCCAGCCGGTCGGATCGGTTCCTAGATCCTGTTGATCCGCGCAATCTCCACAACCATGGAGGGACGGTGAAGCTGAACCTTCGCGCGGACTGGCATCCGACGGACAGCGATACCGTGCTTTTCAATGGTTCGTTCAACCGATCGGATTTCAATGTGCCCAACCGCATCCTTCAAGAGCTGGCGGGACAGCGACAACGACAGGAGTTGAGAGACAATAGCCAATCCCTGGGCTGGATTCATACCTGGACCCCGTCTACGGTCAGCCACCTTGCCTATTACCGTCACGCTTATCATTCCCGACTCTTCGGCAGCCCGTTCGACACTCCAATTTTTACGGAGCAGGACCGAAGGCATGTTCGACAGGGCTTTATCGGCAGTGTTACCCACCAGTACCGAGGCCACACCCTGAAAGCCGGGGTGGAGGTCAGCCGGGTCACGCCACGAGAGTTCTTCACCTTTGCCGTCACGGCGGCGGGACCGCACGAGGACGAAGCCATCAGCGATGCTGCTGCGGTGTTCACCCCTGAGCGTCCATTTGTCTTTCACGATCGAAGAGTGCGCGGCCAGGTCTCTGGGTACTTTCAGGACTCCTTTTCACCGGTCAGAAACCTCAGCGTTGCGGCCGGCGTGCGCTATGATCACTCCAACCTGCTGACGAGCGATCAGCAGTTGAGCCCCCGCGTAGGTGCGGTCTACTACCTGGCGGGCTCGCACACGGCCATTCGTTGCTCTTACAACCGCATGTTCATGCCAGCCCAGGTGGAGAATCTGTTGCTGGCTTCGTCCGAGCAGGCGCGGCGCTTATCGCCCTTCACAGCCGAAACCGGCGAAGGCGGAGCACCCATACACCCGGAACGGATGCATGCCTTCGAGGCCGGCTTCTCTCAGGATCTCTTCGGGATACTCAAGCTGGATTCGGCATACTGGTGGCGGTTCTTTCGAAATGTTAATGATCCGAACATCCTTTTTGCAGGCACGGTCATCTTCCCGAACAGTGTGGCGAAAGGGATGGCAAAAGGAATAGAAGTCAGAGTCGACGTTCAGGATTACAAGGGATTCTCGGCCTACTTTAGTTATACCAATTCGAGAGTTCTCCAAACGGGACCGGTGAATGGAGGCCTGTTTCTCACCGATGATGTGATAGAGATCGGGCCGGGAACCCGTTTCATCCCTGATCATGATCAGCGGAACGTCGGGTCGTTCGGCGTCACCTATTACCACCGCGGGACCGGACTTTGGGCCTCGTTTTTCGGTCGCCACGAGAGCGGCGTGCCATTAGAAGTGGACGAAGATCGCCTGGTGGAGTTGCGCGGCGCCCCTGGATCCGACCTCGTAGATTTCCATCGACAGCGTGTAAAGCCCTGGACAGTTTTCGGAATCTCAGCCGGCGCAGATCTCTTTAGTGATGAGCGAGTGACCACTGCCGTCCAATTCAACATCGAGAACATCGCGGACCGGCAATTCGCCTACAACTTCGGAAACCCGTTTGAAGGGACCCACTTCGGAGCCCCGCGCATGTGGAGCGCACGCCTGAGGCTCACTTTTCACTGAGAGCTTGGTTTGGAGTTCAACCTTTAGGTTGCCCATCGCGATGCACAACCAAGCTAAAGCTCGAACTCCAAACTGACAGCTTCATTCCGTTCGCAAAAACCAGGGCCGAGCGCCTGACAACAGGTGATCCGAGTCTGTGCTTAGAGGAGCGGTACGAAATCCAGCCTGGTGATTTAGGCGCCGTGTAATTCTCATCAAAACACCAACCTCAAGCCGATCTGGACCTGGCGGTTGGGGGAAGCGGTTGTGGTGATGCGGCCGGCCACCTGGGGAGTGCTGATCCTCAGGTTCGGCCGTCCAAGGTGAACGGAGTTGGTGAAATTGAAGAACTCGCCCCGCAGCTCCAGTCGTGTGGACTCGGTGATCCTGAAGTCGCGGGCCACCAGAAAATCCAGGTTGATAAAACCTGGCGCGCGCAGTACGTTCCGGCCGGAGTTGCCGAAGATGTACCGGGCGCTCAGCGGAAATGCCCCGACATCAAACCACCGGTCCACGCTGCGCTCATCTCCTGAAAGAATCCCATCACGCACCCGATCCGGCCGGAACGGGCTTCCGCCGAATACCGGATTGGCGAGCCCGTGCCGCTCGGCGTCTACAAATGGCGTCATCGGCGTGCCGCCCTGTGCGACGAAGATTCCTCCCAATTGCCAGCCTCCGAGGATCGCCCGGCCGATCGAGGAGTCTCCGAGAATACTGCCGGCGCGGCCTATCGGGAGTTCATAAATGACACTGGTCACGAAGCGCTGCTGAATGTCAAACGAGGCGGACGACTTCTCCGCCCTGGTGTTGTTGGGTTCCTGCGAATAAAACGACCCTCCAGGACCCTGGTCTCCCAGCGCGACGGCATTGTCGATGACGTGGCTCCAGGTGTAGGACGAGAGCAGCGAAAAGCCTCGAGTGAAGCGTCGTTCCACCTTGGCTTGCAGGGAGTGATAAGTTGCGTGGGCGAAGGAAGACTGGAAAGAGATGCTCCCGAAGGCGGGGAAGGGTCTGCGGGGATTGATCGCGCCCGGACCGGGCGGGGGTTGATTGGGGTCGATAAATCCGTTCAGGTTCCCTGAACCCGACCCAACGTAGGCGAGCGAAACGAGCAGATCGCCGGTGAACTCCCGCTGCACGCCCAGATTCCACTGATAGACTTCAGGGAAGGGGAAATCCGACGCCTGAGCATAGAGGTTGGGATTTCGAGCATTCTGAGGGTCAAGCAACCCTTCGGGAAAGCCATCGGCGAGTACCAGACTGGACGTAGCTGCCCCGCTGCCAGAACGGATGGGGATGTTCACGTTAAATGGAGGATTGAACGCCCCGGTTCCGGGAACATTTTCGAACCCCCGCCCGCCGTAGAATACCCCAAAGGCGGCGCGAACCACGGTCCGGGCATCGACCAGGTAAGCGAAGCCGATGCGCGGCGCGAAATTGTTCGTGTCCATGTTGGAGAACGTCCGTGAACGGATATTGCCATTCGTCGCCAGGACAAGCGTTCCGAACGTCGGGCTGGCACGGTCGAGGTCAAAATTGGCCATGCGATTGTTGGTCTCCCACAAAGGCGTCTGCAGTTCGTAACGCAGTCCCAGATTGAGAGTGAACTTGCGGGTCAGCCTCCAGATATCACTCCCATAGAAGCCCCAGTACCGATCATGGAAGTCTCCCAGGAGTTGAGTGCTCAGGTTGGCGGAACTGGTTTGACCAAGCAGCAGGTCGGCCAGAGCCGCTGAACCGCCTATTTGTGCTGCTTGGAGCTGGGAAGTGAACTGGCCATTGAAATTGAAAATCCCGCGGGCACCGCCCATGATATGTCCGAAATTATTGCGTAATCGCATCTCCACGCCATACTTCATTGCATGGGTTCCACGAACCCATGAAAGGTTGTCGTTGATCTGCAGGACCCGGGAGCGTCTCCGATCCGGCAGGAAGGTATCATCGCCCAAGTTGGCGAAGTTCCCCATCATGTTGATATTGGGCAGGCCCGTCAATGCATCAAAAGGCGGTACTCCTTTGATGCCAAACTCCCCGTAAAGCGACTTGGCGGCCGGATTGCGCTCATTCGATTCATTTTTCGTATAACCGATACGGAATTCGTTGGCCAAAGCGACCGAGAAAATGTGGGTTTCGCCTGCGACGAAGGAATAAGCGTTGAAAGCTTTCAGTGCGGGGCTCAAGCCACCGGCGGCTGAACCTCCAGCCGACAAACCATTCCCTGGCGCAGCGAAAAGACTCGCCAGCGATGTGTCCCGGTCCAGATTGCTGTACCGAACAAACAGCGTATCCGAGGCTCTGAGATGATGGTCCACCCGCAAATCGAATTGACCGGCGTCGTCGGTTCTCGATTGGCTGGCCACGAAATTGTTTACCGTTCCGGGCTGGTTGGGTGCCGGGTAGAGAGCGGCGAGCCTCCGGCCCACTGGATCCATCCTGTTTTCCGGAATTCGGTTATTGGGAAAGGGCAGTCGAACTCCTCCCACGACATTGAGGGGATCGTATATCGTCACGTTCCCAAAATGGCCACGTACCATGTCGGGGGTGGGTACTGTCGTAGTCTCCGTTTTGGCTCGATGGTCCCGGGTGGCCTGATAGCTGGCAAAGAAGAAGAGACGATTGGGAAGGACCGGCCCGCCCAGGGTTCCGCCGAATTGGTTGAATCGGAGGGGTGCCCGATCAAGTCCAGCACGATTGGAAAAGAAATCGTTGGCGTCGAGCTTGTCGTTGCGCAGGAATTCGAAGGCGGATCCGTGAAACTTGTTCGTCCCGGACTTGATCACCACACTGATCACGCCGCCTGCGGCCCGGCCATATTCGGCGCTGTAATTGGCGCTCTCCACTCTGAATTCCTGAATCGCATCGATCGAGGGCCGCAGCGCCTGGGTGGAGCCTGTCTTGATCGCCAGCAGATGGTTATTGTTGTCGAGGCCGTCGATCAGGAAACTGTTATAGAGCGCCCGATTCCCATTGAGATTGAAGCCATCGGAGAAGAAGGCCCCAACCTGGTCAGGAATGGCGCCGGGCATGAGCACGGCGAGCTGAGAATAGTTGCGACCATTAAGCGGCAGTGTGACGATCGTCTTATTATCGATGACCTGGCTCACGGAAGCCGTTTCCCGTTCCAGTAATGGTGAGGTGGACTCGACAGTCACAGCTTCGACCACCATTCCCACCTCGAGGGCGAAGTCCTCACGCGCCACCTGATCGACCGACAGCCGAAAGTCCGGCTTCCGCACCGGCTTGAACCCGATCATCTGTACGGTGATCATGTAGTTACCGGGCGGCAGGAATGGGACAGTGTAAATTCCCTCTTGATTGGAGATGGTTTGCTTGCTGACGGTCGTATCCACGTTGGTCACCGTCAAACTGGCCCCTTGAATCACGGCACCGCTCGCGTCGGTCACACGGCCCGTGAGCTGTGCCGTCTGAGCTGAGACCGGTTGTTCGAGAGCGAGAAGCAAAGCGGAAAGCAGCAGGGGTGTATACAGCCGGAGACGGTATACTGTCGGGTGTGCCATGGCATGCTCCCATATTCTCTCGGTCCGATTCCCAAGAGGTGCATCCGAAATATCGACAACAACTGCCCGTGTCCGGGGAGCGGTCGTCAACGGCCGGCGGTCAGTTGGTTTAGGCCAGTTAAGGGAGGTCATTCAAGGTCATAGACGTCTTCGGCCATTGCATGCTGCACGAGCGCCAGGGGGGCGGGCATGATTCCGAACCCCACTTCTTCACGTAATAACAACTCTACCCCTTGACGACCGCCAGACAATCTTGCCGGTCCAGGCTGTTTCTTCCTGCGGGTCGTCTTGCCGGTGCGAGCCTCCGCTCCCCTCCGCGTCTGATGGCTCAGGCGCTCGACTAGCTCGATCACTGGTGGGAGAGAGTTCTCCGGTAGTTCGAGTAATAGCCGGTCCAGTTTTTGCGCCATTCTTGATCTCATCAGATCCTCTGTTCGATCACCAAAATAGAATACGATCATAGCATTTGACGAACCCTCCAACCAACCGCACCCGGCCTCGTCAACTCCAGTTAACCCCGCCCAAACTCATCGAACCGCTGATCCCGACCTGACAGCCTGCGTGGCTTCTATCTATCTTTAGTGTGCCCCTGGCGTTCATCTTCATTTGTCACGTCACTCCCCTCTCGTCACTTGTCACTCGTCACTTCCGGCAGGCCCATTCGACGCAACAGGTCTCGGAATCGCGCATCGGAGCGAACACCATCCCAATAGGGATCGGAATTCAGCCGGAACCAGAGCACGGTTGGCGACCGCTCTGCGTAGGCCCTCTCGAGCCACTCAAAGACCCGATCCCGATCTCCCAAGCCCGCGTAGACTATGGCTACATAAAACGCGATCGGTTCGCTCTCCGCCCGGGCACTCAACTCGTCAAGTATGTGTTGTGCTTCCATTCTGCTGCCCGACAAGGCGAGCGCGTAGGCAAGGCTCGCCTTGCTCTCTTCCGACCCTGATGCGATCGCCTTGTTCAGCGCATCGATAGCATCCTCGTATCGGCGCTGCTTGATATAACACCGTCCGAGCATGAAGTAGCCACTGGAGTAATTCGGATCTAACTCGAGGGCCTTATGCAACTGAGCAATCGCCTCGTCTACCTGACCCGCAGCCTCGAGGCGGCTTCCCAGCAGGCCGCTCGTGACGGAGGAGAGCGGATCGAGCGACTGGGCCCGTTTCGCCTCCGCCACCGATTCCTCATACTGGCCCAACGCACCCAGAAGCCCGGCATACCAGTAATGAGCAGGTGCATAATTCGGATTCAGCTCAATAGCCCGAACAAAACCCTCCCTGGCCTCAGCAAAGTCCCAATCATAATTGAACCGCACTTTCGCTAACGACGCGTGCACCTCCGCGAGCGTATCATCGATTTCCAGAGCCCTCCTCGCGGCCTCCTTGGCTTTGACAACAGACCCTCTTACATGCCCGGTAGAGAGCTGATGATCCGTTAGCATCATGATCGTGTAGGCGTCGGCCAAACCCGCATAAGCCAGTGCGTAATTGGGATCGAGTTCAATCGCCTGCCGGAAATACTCAATGGCCTTTTCATAGCCTTCCCGGGATCGCTTGTTCCAAAAGTAACGTCCCTTTATGTAGAGTTCGTAAGCCGGCCGGTTCTCCGTGTAGTGCTTCGCGAGTCTTGCCCGCTCCGGAGCACTCAACTTAAGTAACAGTGCCTGGGCCACCTGCGCTGAAATGGCGTCCTGCATGGCAAAAATATCTGCACACTCTTGTTCGCTGCACTGATACGCCCATAAGGATTTCCCATCCTTGACATCCATCAACCGCACGGTTACGCGAATCTTCTCTCCGGATCGCTGAATGCTGCCCTCCAGCACCGCCTCCACCTGCTGTTCGCGCCCGGCGGCCAGCGCGTCTTGATCAGGGGCTGCATACTTTCGGACGGCGCTGGTGGGCCGGACGATCAGTTGCTGAATATTGCCGAGTTTGAAGATCAGGGTGTCAGTAATGCCCAGACCCAGGTACTCATCCTCGCCATCGGCGTTCAATGGCTTGAAAGGCAGCACGGCGAG
>JACQTD010000151.1 GCA_016210985.1 Acidobacteriota bacterium | reverse complement strand
GCCATGGTCAAGGCGGCGAATGTCCGCCTGATCGGAAAGGAATACATCGGCGCGGGTTATGTCACGGTCTTCGTTCGCGGTGACGTGGGGGCCGTGAAAGCAGCCACCGACGCGGGTGCCGCGGCGGCCCGACGGGTAGGCGAACTCGTGAGCGTCCACGTCATTCCGCGGCCGCATGCCGAGGTTGAACGAATCCTGCCCAATGGCGGCGGTGTGATCGACGCGGAGGCCCGTGAGGCGGGCGCCCTGTCCGGGGACGATGAACGCGCGCTGCCGGGAGCCCGGGGCGGGCGCACGTTGGAAGGCCAATCCGAAGCTGAAGCGCGCAGGAGTCCCGCCAAGAAATAACGTCGCCCTGGTTCAGTCCACCTGAGCATCCCTTCCGAATCTCCCCGATGCTCTCGCAGGCATGCTTCCCCATCTCTCGGAGAACGAGTCGTGATAAGTGACCGGGATCTCGTGTCCATTCAACAGGCGCGCGATCTGGTCACTCGTGCCTCCGAGGCGCAGCGCGTCCTGATCGAGTTCGATCAGGCGCGGATTGATCGCGTCTTCGAAGCTATGGCCGAGGCGGCCATGAAGGAGATCGCCCGGCTGGCCGAACTGGCGGTAGCCGAAACTGGTTTCGGCATCGCCCGGGATAAGACCGAAAAGAACCGTTTTGCGGCCGAGGACGTCTATCGCGCCTTCCGGAAGCAGAAGACTGTCGGCGTCATCAGCGAGACCGCGAACATCATCGAGATCGCCGATCCCAGGGGTGTGGTTGCCGCCATCATTCCCACGACCAACCCGACCTCGACCGCGATTTACAAGATCCTGATCTCGCTCAAAGCGCGCAACAGCATCGTGCTGAGTCCTCACCCCAGCGCCGCGCGGTGTATCTGTGAAGCCGCACGAATCATGCGGGAGGCCGCCGTTCGTGAAGGGTTGCCGCCCGAGGCCATCGGCTGCATGGATGGCCCGACGATCGAGGGCACTCAGGAATTGATGAAACACCGAAAGACCGCCATCATCCTGGCCACCGGGGGCATTGGACTCGTTCGGGCCGCCTACAGTAGCGGCAAGCCGGCCTTCGGCGTGGGACCTGGAAATGTTCCGGCCTACATCGATCGATCGGCGCAGGTCGGCGAAGCCGTCGAGAACGTCCTCATCGGCAAGTGTTTTGACCACGGCACCATCTGTTCCTCCGAACAGGCGATCGTGGCCGACGCTCCGATCTACGATCAGGTCTGCGAGGCGTTGAAGCAGCGCCGTGCGTATTTCCTGAGTGAAGATGAGATTCGGACCCTTGAACGCATCGTGGTGATGCCCGGCTTCACGGTCAATCCCAAGATCGTCGGTCGCTCGCCAGTGAAAATCGCGGAAGCGGCCGGACTGGCCGTCCCGGCTGACACGAGAGTTTTGATCGCGCCGCTGACCGGTGTGGGGAAGGACTTTCCGCTCTCCATGGAGAAATTATCACCGATTCTGGCCCTCTACTCGGTTCCCGACTGGCGGGCCGGCGCGGAAGTCTGCCAGCGTCTCCTGCGCTTCGGCGGAACCGGGCACACGCTCGCCGTCCATGCGGGGGATCGCAATGTGGTGCGCGAATTCTCATTGCGGCAGCCGGCCTCAAGAATCGTGATCAATACCCCGTCTCCGCACGGATCGATCGGGCTGACCACCGAATTGTCCCCGAGCATGACCCTCGGGTGTGGATCCTGGGGCGGCAATATCACTTCGGACAACATTTCACCCCGGCATTTACTCGACATCAAGCGCGTAGCTTTCGCGGTTCGCTCCGTCGCCGAGGCGAGGATCGAGAGCGCTCCCGCGATATCCGGGGGCGCAACGACGCCTCGCAAACCGGAAGCGGGTATCCGCATCGATCGGTCGATGATCGAATCGCTCGTTGAGCGCGTCCTCGCGTCCAGGCTGGAGAGAGTGGCCTCGCCGCCTGCCATGCCGGTGCCTGCCTCTCCTCATTCCGGATCGTCGGAGCCGGCGCCACTACAGCCGCCCGCCGCCCCGGCGGAGCCGGCCGGGGCGGAACCGGTCCCCGCGGACACGACGGTCCGGGGACGGGAGTCTTCATCGCCCTCGGTCGCGGATTTCGTCTGCGAGGAAGATGTGAAGCGGGCGATCGCGGAACACCGGACGATTCTGGTCAGCCAGAAGTCGATCATCACGCCTGCCGCCCGCGATCTCGGCGACAGCAAGAAGATCTTCGTGCTTCAATAGCCTTACCCCATTACGGACCTGATCCCGCCAGGTTGCTGAGGTACTCGCGAAAGGCATCGACATAACCCTGTCCGCCCACGATGTAGGTATCATTATGGTCTGAGCCCGGAAGTACGACGAACCGCTTGGGTTCATGGGCTGCGTCGAAGAGCCGCCGGCCATAATCTATCGGAATCGTTTGATCGCGATCCCCGTGCAACATCAACAGGGGTACGTGCACGGCTCCAATCTTCTCAGCCGAATCGAACCGGGACTTGAGCAGGAACCCGATGGGAGCCCATGGAAAAATCAGGCGGCTCATCTCCCTCGCCGAAGTGAACGTGGCTTCGAGCACCAGACCCGCGCAGGGTCGGGCGGCCGCGAGATCTACGGCAACTGCACCGCCGAGACTCTGTCCATAGATCACGATCCGTCCGTCACGGGTGCCGCGCGATCGGGCCAGATAATCAAACGCTGCGTGGGCATCCCGGTAGAGTCCTTCCTCGCTGGGCACCCCCTCGCTGCGGCCATAACCGCGGTAATCAAAAATAAAACAATTCACTCCCACCTTTTCCACGAAGAGACGGATCTGCCCTATCCGATCACTGACATTGCCGGCGTTCCCATGACACCAGACGAGGGTCTGAAGTGCGCCCGGGGACGCGGCGAACCATCCATGGAGGTGTACGCCGTCGTCGGTTACGAAGTAGACATCTTCCACCTGGAGGCCGAGCTTCTCCGGCGACCAGTATCCTTCAGGATACCGGGATGGAAAGTAGATCATGGAGTCTTCGATCGATCTCACGAATACAAGCGGAAGGAGCAGTAGCAGGGCCGCCGCCAGGACCAGTTTTCGTGCACGAGCCACGGGCAATCAAGGATGGGAGTACAACCTGCTTTGCATCATTACCAAGTCACCTGATCACGTCAGCGGAGTTCTTTTCAACCGAATCCCGTGCACCATGCGGTTTCAGGGATCTGGCTACCAAGCCAAGGCCTCCGAACAGCATCACCAGCATCAGAAGCGTATTGAAGAGGCTCGTGGGGCGGAAGTAGATCTCGAGATGACTAATGACCCCCGCCAGGATGATGACGCCGCCTGCGACCGTCAGCAGTCTTCCGGCCATAGAGCGTCCATCAAAGAAAAGCCATGCGACGCCGATCACGAGCGGAATCAGGGTCAATCCAAATGCGCTGTATCCCCACCAGTGCCAGAAGCCCGTCGTTACCATGACCTGACTGGTGAGCAGGTATGCACCGGCAATGGAGAGCAGGAATCCGAGGATGAACTCACCGACCCCGCCGGTCGTCCCACCGGCGCCTTCGAAGCCCCGCCGCGGTCCTTCCTGATCCAACATGTCGGAACCTCCGTGCACCCGAAGTTCAGAGTATCTGCTGCCCGAGGATGTCAATCAAGTAGAAGGGTCTGGACAAGCTCCCTGCAGGGATCGGGCTCTGGCCGGCTTTCTCCTGCTGAATAAAGAGCAGGGAGCCCTGACTCGATTCCAGAAGGCTCCCACGCTGGCGGCTGGAGATCAGGCTTTGAGAATCGGGGCGATCAATTGTGCGGATTGGGCATCCAACCTGCCGGGGGCAATCACGATTGCCGGCGAGCGCCTGGATTTCCGTCCGGAGATCAGCAACAGTCTGGCTGACAGCAGAATCAGCATAACGAGGAGATTGAGAAGATGCTGGTCAAACTGCTGGAGGAACCGGCGGCGCTGGGGGATAATTCCCCTTCGAAATGAACGGCGATGTCATAATATGAGAAAACTGGCCCGCTTTGCCATCATTCCGTTCCTCCTATCCCTCGCGGCCACGGCAGGGGCTCAAACCGAAGATTCGGAGAACGTGGTTCGGCCACGCCTGGTGGCCGGCACTAAGGCGATCGAGGCCGGGAAACCCTTCATGATCGGCGTTCATTTCGAGATCCAATCCGGCTGGCATCTCTATTGGGAGAATTCGGGCGACGCCGGCTTTCCCATAGGCGTCAAATGGCGGGTTCCTCCGGGATTCAAGGTCGCGCCGCTGCGCTGGCCGGCCCCGCACCGTTACGTGGAGACCGGGGAGATGATCTCGTTCGGTTATCAGGACGAGACCATGCTGATCGCAAGGGTAACTCCCCCGGCGAAACTGACCGAAACGACCGTAGCGCTTGCCGCGGACCTCGACTGGCTGGTCTGCGAAACCGTCTGTATCCCGGGAGACGCAATGGTTGAACTTCAGCTGCCCGTAGGCAAATCGGCTCCAAGCGACGACGCCGGTCTGATTTCCGGATTCGAAGCCAAGGTTCCGCGGCCATCCGGGGCGGGTCCGTTCACCGTTAAATCGGCTGTCGCCACCAGGCAGAGCGGGAAGAAGTGGCTGATTCGGATCGACCTTGCCGGCGGAGCGGGTGCGATCAAGGATTTCTTTCCCCGGGCACTACCCGGCTTCGCCATCAACTACGGTCAGCTGAAGACCGAGGGGTCGGCGATTCTGATTCCGGTGGCCGCCAGCGGCGGCAAGCCGCTGCCGCAAACGATCAGCGGGGTGCTCGCGACCTCGCGAGGCGCCTTCGATCTGCGCACCGCCCTGGAACTGAGCGGGCCGGAATCGGCCTCAAGCCAGGAGATGCAGACCGACGCCGCCGAAAGCGGCCCGGCGGCCGGATCGGAAACACCGGGCGACCATGGCCAGTCGCCGGCTCCGCCAACCGGGAGTCTCGCTGCATTACCCGGCAGCGCGGGTTGGCTCGACCGGCCGTTTCAAATCGGCGGAAAGGCGGATACCTCATATTCGATGTATCTCATAGTGGCGCTGGCGCTCCTGGGTGGCCTGCTGCTCAATGTCATGCCCTGCGTGCTGCCGGTGCTCTCCTTGAAGATTCTGAGCTTTGTCCATCAGGCCGGAGAGAGCCGTCAGCGGACGAGGAGCCTTGGGCTCTGGTTCGCCGGCGGTGTGCTGGTCTCTTTTGGTGTGCTGGCTACGACTGTGGTGGCGCTGCGCGCAGCGGGGCAGCAGATCGGCTGGGGATTCCAGTTTCAGTCCCCGGCATTCGTGGTCCTCATGAGCACCATCGTTCTGGTCTTCGCGCTGAATCTGCTGGGCGTCTTTGAAATCACGGGTCCCGCCATCGGGACGGGGGTGCTGCAGAAGGAGGGGGCGACCGGCGCTTTCTTCAATGGCGTACTGGCGACCGTGCTCGCCACTCCGTGCACGGCACCGTTTCTGGGTACGGCATTGGGATTCGCCTTCTCCCAACCGGCGGGAGTGATCTTCCTCGTCTTTACCGCGGCCGGCGTTGGACTCGCGCTCCCCTACATTCTGCTCTCCTGGAACCCGGGCTGGCTGAAGATCGTGCCACGACCCGGGGTATGGATGATTCGCCTCAAGGAGGCCATGGGATTCCTTCTCATCGCCACGCTGATCTGGCTGCTGTCGGTGCTCGGAAGTCAGATGGGTGCGGAAGGGATCGTCTGGACTTGCGTCTTTTTATTGGCCGTGGCGGTCGGAACATGGCTGATTGGAAGGCTCACGCTCGAGACCAGCGCGCAGCGCCGGATCCTGACCTGGGGCGCGGCGCTGCTCCTCGTGGGGCTTTCCTACTTTTGGGCATTCGAGGTCGAGTTGCGTTGGAGAGACGCCGGCCCCGTCTCGGCTACCGCCGGTCGAATCCCTGGCGGCGCCGGGCAATTGGACTGGAAGCCGTTTTCGCTGATGGAATTGGAGCGACGCGTTACGGCGGGCGAAACGGTCTTTATCGATTTCACCGCGGATTGGTGCTGGACATGCAAGGTCAACGAGCGGACGGTTCTCGGGTCCGAGATTGTGCGGGAACGGCTGAGTAAACCCGATGTGGTCGCGATGAAAGCCGACTGGACGAACCGCAATCCCGAGATTACACGGCTGCTGGCCAAGTTCGGAAGAGCCGGCGTTCCCTATTACGTGATCTTCCCGGCAGGGAGGCTGACCGAACCCATAGCCCTGAACGAAGTGATCACCTCGGGCTCCGTTATCGAAGCCCTCGACCGGGCGATGAACAACTGAGAATGAATGCGGGCGTGAAACCTTGTATAATCCCGCGGGAGAGACGGTGCGTCACAAGTTGCACTCCGTCGCACAATTTGTCAAAATGGCGATTGGATTCCAAACATCTCGAGGAGATGAAGTATGCGTAATGCATGGTACCTGTTCCTGACGTGTCTTATCTCAGTATCTGTTTTGGGCGCCACGCCGGTGCTGGGCGGGTCGCAGGATCAGAAAGCGGCTGGAGCTTCCTCAGGGCAGCGCTATGGCAAGGAACTGACGGACGCCAAGCTCGTACCCGTTCAGGAAGTCTTTGAACACCCGGAATCATACCAGGGGAAGACGATCCAGCTCGAGGGCACCATCCTCGAGGTCTGTCAGAAGCAGGGCTGCTGGCTTACGTTGGGATCCGGGGACAAACACCTCATGGTGGATATGTCGGATCACACTTTCTTTGTACCCAAGGATTCATCGGGCCGACACGTCGTGGTCGAGGGGTTGTTGGTTATGGAACCCATGAGCAAAGAGGAGATCGAGCACCGGGCGTCGGAGGGTGCGGCGACGCTGAAGCAGGGTGACAAGCATCTCTCTCCGAAGCTTTCATTCGATGCGAAGGGTGTTGTTATTAGCTCCAAGTAGCGCTCCCGAGCGTTTTCCGGGCAGATGCGCTTGAAGCCTTCCAACCTGGGCTGGTTGTTGGCGTTGTCGTTGCTGACGGGCTGCGCCGGGAAGACCTCGAGTGAGGCCGGGGGTCCGGACGGTACGACCGTCGGGGTGGCCACTTCGGGTAATGTTCTGGTGTTGCAGACGCCGGTCAAGGAGACGGAGTCCGCGATAGCAGAAGCCAGAAGGCTCCTGGAAGAGAAGAAATATCAGGAGGCCGGTGCAGCCCTGGAGCGGGCGGAGAGGCTGAACCTCCGGGTAGAGCACTACCACTTGGTGCTCATGGGAGTTCGGATGCACTTGGCGCACGGGTTGCAGGTTTTACGAGAGAAGCAGAATAGTTCCTCGAGGGTGCAGCTTGAGAAAGCCAGAAAACTGATCTCGGAGCACCTCGAGCACAACAGTCCGGGCGCCAGGGAGTTTCTCCTGGATCTGGACAGGCAGATTGACGGTTTGATCTCCGCGGTGGATCAATCTGGCAGGGAGACGCGGAGTGATTTCAAGCGCTTGATTCAGTTTGTCGAGCAGTCGGCGCGCAACCACCCCTGACGAGGGGTGGGCCTGCATCTTTGACAAGGCAGGTAGAGGGCACGTAAAATGGTATTGTCGGTTTGAAGGAGAAGAATCCATGTTGAGCTTCATGTTAGGCGGTCTTGGGATGCCGGAGCTGATCATCATCCTGGTTATCCTGATCTTGCTGTTCGGTGCCAGGAGGCTGCCCGATCTCGCCAAAGGATTGGGTCAGAGTATCAGATCATTCAAGGAAGGCGCCGCGGATGCGGCGAAGATCGAGGACAAAGGGCCGACTGAGCAACCGAAGTAGTTTGGATTTTCGACGCGGCCCCCTGCAGGGGGCCGCTCCGGTCCGGCCCCGGCGGAAGGCTCAGACTCTGAGCGGCATTACGACGTATTTATAATCGTACTTTTCCTCGATGGGACGTATTAAGATGGGTCCCCGAGCGTCTTTGAATTCCATGCGAAGATCCCCCGTGGGGACAGCGGAGAAGAAGTCCAACAGGAATCCGCTGTTAAACCCGATCTCAAACTCTTCCCCGCTGTAGCTGACCATAAAATCCTCTCGCGCTTCCTCTCCACCTTCGGCCCGCACTGCGCTGAGATCGAAGCGATCAGGCGCCACCTGGAGCCGGATGGCGCGACTCCTCTCGTCGGTCACGATCGACACCCGACGAAGCGCGGCGCAGAAGAGGCTGGCGGCCACGTGGGCTATCTTGGGATTCTCCTTGGGAAGCACCATTTCATAATTCGGAAACTGACCTGCCAGAACCCTCGAACTCAATTGGCATCTGCCCAGCTTAAAGTGAATATGGTTCTCATCCCTGGTGATTTCCACCGGCTCGTCCGGCTGACTCCCGATTTTCAAGAGTTCGGCCAGCGCCTTCTTAGGGATGAGCAGTTTGAGATCCGGTATTCGGGCATCCTTCAACTGGGTCTCCACATAGGCCAGCCGATGCCCGTCCGTGGCAATCATCCTGATGGTCCCAAGCGCGGGGTGCCCTTCCATCTGAACGCCGGAAAGGGCGTATCTGGATTCCTCCTGCGTAGTTGCGAAGATCGTCCGTTGGACGAACTCCCGAAAGATGCCGGCGGGTATGCTCAGGCCGGGCGATGAGGGAGATTGAGGAAGCTGCGGATAATTCTCGCGGTCGAGACCTGTCAGCTTGAATCGCGAGCGTTCGCAGGAGACGTGGATTCGGTTCGAGGCATCCGATTGAAATGAGACCTCCCCGTCCGGCAGACTTCTCACGATTTCAAAGATTCTTTTCGCGGGAACGGTTACACTGCCGGCGGCTTCAACCTCCGCCGGACAGGATGTGGTAAGCCCGAGGTCCAGATCCGTTCCCGTGATCTTAAGGTACTCTCCACTGGCTTCCAAAAGGAGATGCGAGAGGATGGGGATGGTCGACCGTTTCTCGACCACAGACTGAATCAACCCCAACTCCGCAGCAAGGATGGGTGTCTTGGCTTTGAAGTGAACCACGGTGCTCTCCCTACTTTCGACTAATGGATATAAGAATGGCTCTATGAAACCTAGTAGTAATAGTAAGCCTTGTGGGAATGTGGAAATCTAATCGAAGTTCACCTTTCGCCTATAGTTAGCTGCTTCTGCTTGATTCAGTGAATTTGCGGAAAGCCTTTGAATCTGAACCCGGAAGGATCTCCTCGACGGGGATTTCCTCGGATTTTCACAGATTCTTGGGACACACGGGCTCATGGTTGTGAGGAATTTCACCAAACTCTTTAAATTCTATCAATTATACTGTTAATAAG
>JACQTD010000149.1 GCA_016210985.1 Acidobacteriota bacterium | reverse complement strand
GGTCAAAGGCTCGATCCAGCGCCAGGGCGCGAACCGGGATCGAAGAGAGCAGGCTTGAATCTAAACAAGCCTTCAGCCGAGGCTCCGCCAGAGTCTTTGGCCGCAGCAGAAGAATTTCCGCTCCTCCACTCTTAACGGCCGACGCGATAACGCGTGTCAGCAGAGGTATGCCGCACACTTTTTGGAATATCAGCTGATCGATCGTCCCTCCATTTCCAGTGTCCCCAGCGCTGGGCAACGAAATCAAAACCTGCATCGCGATTCGCCTCCTGTCACACACGGATGAATACCACCGGAGGATGAGGGCGTCTGTAAGCGTAATTACTTCCCGGGAGATGGGCGGGGCCGTCACCTTCAGCCTCTGTTACCTCCGTGGAGAGGTTATGCTTCCGGAACAGGTGGGAGATTGACCGGTTGTGGAATTTCATCCACGACCACTATTAGGACTTGGCGCTCTGAGATGATTCGCTATTTCACCGGCTTTTCAAGAGTGAGAATGACACTCCTCCAATGCGTTTGCTGATCCAACGATTCGCGCAGTGCCAACAAACTTGAGACACTCGTTGTACCCATGCCCAGCCAAAATATGACCGGAAAATTGTGTTCCAAACCGCATTTTCCCCCTTCGGACCCGATGCCTGCAAGTGCTGCATTTAGTAGTGCTTTGAACGTTTTGGCCCCTCTTGCCTTCATCTGCTTCAGCCAGAGGGTCTGAACATACTATCTGCTTTCGGAGTGAAAGCGAGGAGAGTCATCCAACAAATTAAGGATTCTCCGTCCATTGTGGTCAGTCCTACCGTTTTCTTCCAAGGAGACTGGCCCGCCCCTTTCCTTCACTCGTCTCCCGATAGAGGAGCAATTCGAGATCGGGGAATGCCTCCCGCAATTCTCCAGGGAGAAGCAAATGGTCCGGGTTGCGCGGTCCTGATGAGAACCTCAATTGCTCGACCGTGTGAGTTTCATACACGAGCATCCCTCCAGAGCGAAGCGACCGTTCGAGGCAGTCGAACAGCGACCGCTGGAGGTAGTTGAAACAGATCACTACGTCGAATCGATCCGCGGGAAGGTTTAAACACCCGAGATCCGCCTCGAGGAGAACCAGGCCGGGGGGACCATCCGTGAACTCTAGTTCCGGATTCTCCGGACTTGAAACCGGCAAACCGCGGAACTGTGACAGTTCGGCAGCCTTTTGGAGAGCGGTTCGAGATCGTTCGATGCCGATGACTCTCCAGCCCTTCCCGGCAAGGAATACCGCGTTGCGACCCCCGCCCATGGCCAAATCGACCGCCAGGCCCGGTGGCAGGCGCGGACAGACCTCGATCAGGAAATGAGCGGGCTCTGTACCCGCATGGTAACCCGATCGGCTATATCGTTCCTCCCAGCACTCAGCCCCGCTCGTCATCGTTATAGATCCACCCGGCAGCAACAGAGTAAAGGCGCCGGGTGTGTTCCACAACCACGCATCAGGTTGTGGGGCAAAATGGCAGTTTCCATCAGCGGGCCTCTCTCACCCGAGCAGGCGACCCTCCAGGATCTTCATAGCCGAGTTCTCCGGGGCCCGGCATCCGGCGAATCTTACCGACAATCCGGCCACGCCATCCACGCTTCAACGCTCGGCCTGCACGATCCTCAAAGACTTCGAGCACGATTGGGCCGGGGCCGGAGTCACATACATAAATGTAGTTATCAGATATTTGCTCTGCCTTTTTGTAACATTGTTTTTCTCCCTCAATATGCGCCACAAGCGCGGAGCGTTGCGCAGCTACGGAGCCAGATCTTCGCGCTTGGCCCCATGGTCCAAATCGAGATCCAGAAGATCTCACTCGCGGGCTGCGTTCGTGATCCGCGTGACGAGCGTGAAGGACGGCCCCAGCGGCTTGCTGAGAGGAGCGCTCCGCGGCTGGATGACCTGCCGGGTCGAACGTGCCGGCCGGCCAGCGTCTTTCTATGGTTACGACATTGTCGGTTTGCGCATAGGATAACACAGTTTTGTTATCTCCATCCGAAACCGGATCATCCATCTCGGAGTCGCTCGGGCGACGCCCGAGGCCTTTAAATACCGGGTTACGGCGCATGCGGGCCAGTTTTCTCCCGGAGGGAAACGGTCTCTGGCACTATTCTTGCATTTAGGAAAAGGGGTGGTACGCCCTGCCACTGTGCGATGAGATCATTCGTCCGTTCACGGGAGGAAAGACTGGCCGGGTGTACCGGCGCACGCGGCCGGCCCGGCAGGAAAGAAGGTGCGGGAAAAAGCAGCTATGGCTCATGAGATCATGGAGATCCCTATGGGGCAGCCCTGGAAACATCAGGAATTGGATACGCTTCATCGGATTAGCGCTAGTATCAACAGCCATCTCGAGCTGGATGAAGTTTTGAGTGATACGGTGCGGCTGGTGCATGAGGTCACCCAGGGCGACAGCTGTTTGCTCTACCTGCTCGACGAGGCCAACGGGGAACTCGTGTTACAAGCGGCCAAGGATCCCCATCCCGGCGAGCTCGCGTCGATTCGATGGAAGTTAGGAGAGGGCATTACAGGGTGGGTGGCTCAAGAGCGAGAGGTAGTAGCCGTCGCCGAACAAGCCTATCGAGATTCCCGTTTCAAGTACTTTGCGGATTTGCCCGAGGACCGCTTTGAGGCTTTCCTTTCGGCTCCCGTAACGGCAAAAAACGAGGTGATCGGCGTCATCAATGTTCAGCATCGCGTGGCCCATCGCCATTCAGATCCCGAGATCATGCTCCTGACGATCATCGGCCAGCAGGTCGGCAATGCCATCAAGAACGCGCGGCTGTTTGCAGCGGCGCAGAAGCGGGCGCAGCAAATTGAGAATATCTTGCGGGTGAGCGAGACGGTCTCTTCCAACCTTTACCTGGATGAGATCCTGAAGTTGGTTGTGGACCTGGCTTCGGAAATGACCAACTCCTCGGTGTGCTCCATTATGCTGGTAGACCAGGAAAAGCAAGAACTGGTCATCAAAGCTGCGCGGGCCTCGAGTGAAGCCTATCTGAAGAAGCCTCCGTTGAGAATTGACCGGCGTCTTGCCGGGCGGGTCGTGCGCGGCGGCAAGATGGTCACGATCCCTGACGTGGCCAGCGAACCCGACTACCAATACCCGGAACTGGCCAAGAAGGAAGGATTGCAGTCACTAGTGTCCCTTCCCTTGATTGCCAAAAACCGGGTTCTCGGCGTAATCAACTGCTACACCGTGAGCCGGCATCGTTTGACGCAGGAAGAGACACACATGCTCTCGATCATCGCCCATCAAGCATCCTTGGCGATCGAGCAGACACGGCTTGTCGCACAGGCGTTGGAGGCAAGAGAGGCCCTGGAGACACGCAAAGTCATGGAACGGGCGAAGGGGATTCTCCAAACTGAAGCCCAGCTCAGTGAGGAGGAGGCTTACCTCCGTATTCAGCAGCAAAGCCGGCGCCTGCGGAAGCCGATGAGGGAAATGGCCGAAGCCATCATTCTGGCCTCGGAGCTGAAGAAGCCTGGCAGCCGCGAGGTTTAGAACGGCCTGGCTGGCATGCTTGATTGAATTCAAATAGCTACTTCGTTGTAGCTCGAGGGGAATCTCCTGCTTCTTCCTTGCGGAAGTGGGAGAGGAATCCGGACCGGGACCGAGACGTCCATTGGCAGCCGGCCAATGGACTTTTTTATTGCCCGGCGAAACCTGAAGGAACGAGAAAGCGGAGCACGCTATGCGTGGCGACTGGCCAAGCTTGAGATTCAACAACGGGCACGGATCGGAAACCTCCTGGGCTCTTTTCAGATCCGTTGATCGCTCCTGTGGAGGGTACGATGTGGATAGCGGTCGCTAAGCTGGCCGATCTGAAACCGGAGAGCGCGCGAGTCGTGCGTGCAGGCAGGAAGGAGTTGGCGCTGATTTATACGCTCGACGGACTCTTTGCCATGGACAATGCCTGCCCTCATTCCGGCGGAGCCTTGGGCGAAGGCATGGTCGAGGCGAACAGGATTGTTTGCCCTCTTCATGGGTGGGAGTTTGATTGCAAGAGCGGGGCGTGCCTCACGGAAAAAGGCGTCACGCAGCGCCGCTACTCCGTGAAGATCGAGAAAGACGAGGTCCTGGTGGAGGTACCCGAATCGGCCGGCGTTGGTGCCGATCGGGATCAACCGTCAAGGGGAGACTGGGTAGCGGTATCGGATGCGGCGGAATTCACTTCCGGCACGGCACGAACGGTCACGGCGAGCGGAACGGCCATTGCATTGGTCTCCTCGAGCGATGGGTGGTTCGCCCTGGACAACGCGTGCGCGCACGAGGGCGGACCCTTAGGAGAGGGCAGTGTTCAGGGAACCGCCGTTACCTGTCCGTTGCACGGCTGGAAGTTCGACTGCAAAAGCGGGCAGTGCCTGACGGAGCGGCCATATCGCCAGCGAACCTACGAAACGAAAGTGGAAGAAGGGAAGGTATGGGTCCGGATGATTAAGTCTCCGCGCGTACCCGCTGCCCCTGCCAAGCCCGCCGCGGCCGATGCGGCCACTCAGAAAAGCCCCGTGGAGGCCTGGAAATCCGCCAAGCACGGCCTGGATGTCTGGCCGGATGTGCTGCGTTATGCCCAGCTGGCCACGCCGATGTCGAAAATCGATACGCCCGATCTGGAGCGCATGAAGTGGCATGGTTTCTTTTATCGAAGGAACAATGACAATGATCACTACATGTGCCGCATCCGAATACCCGGATGCGAAATGACGAGCGAACAAGCGCGCGCACTGGCCTACATCGCTTACAAATCAGGCTACAGCCTGCTCGATGTCACCACGCGGGGCAACATCCAAATCCAAGGCCTGACGATTGAACAGCTCCCTGCAGTGCGCTCGGCCCTGGAAAAAGTGGGACTGACCTCACTGCAAAGCGGACACGATAACGTCCGCAACATTACTTCCCATCCTTTTAGCGGATTTGATCCCGAGGAACTGTTGGACACTCGGGAGCTTGCCAATCAGATCCATGCCATGATCATCGGCAACCGGGAATTTTCAGACCTGCCCCGGAAGTTCAACATCGCCCTCACCGGACGGAGACGTCTCTCGACACATGCCTGGACGCAAGATCTTTCCTATGTTGCCAACCGCAAGCCGGACGGCGAGCTGGGATTCCAGGTGCTGCTCGGCGGAAATCAAGGCCAGTCTCCCCATCTGGCTTGCTACATCCCGGTTTTCGTACCTCCGGATCAGGTCTTAGATGTGACCATGGCGATCCTGCGAAGCTTTCGTGAGCTAGGCGACCGGCACAATCGAAATCAGGTTCGTTTCCACTATTTGATTGTCCGGTTAGGGCCGGACCGAGTTCTGCTGGAAATCCAGGAACGATTGGGGTATGAGCTCGAACGCTTCGCCGGCCCGCCGTTCACACCTTCCGAGGAAGAGGACTTTATTGGTTGGTTTAAGCAAAAGCAGGATGACCTCTGGGCGGTCGGGATCTCGGTGCCGGTCGGCCGGCTGACCTATGACCAGTTGGAAGGTCTCGCGGTGGTGGCGCGGCAGTTTGGATGGGGGACCCTGCGGACCACTTACGACCAGAATATCCTCCTTCCCGGCATCCCTAGCGCCGCGCGGCGGGACGTTGCCTACGCCATCGTACGGTACGGTTTGAGCTTTGAGCCGGATAGCGCCACCCGGAATGTAGTCGCCTGCACCGGCAAGCAGTTCTGTAACATCGCAGTCACCGAGACCAAGGGTTATGCCTATCAATTGATGGAGACGTTGCGGCGGAGAAACGTGCAGCTCTACGGGATTCGACTCCACATCAGCGGCTGCCCCAGCTCCTGCGCTATGAGCTACACCGCGGACATCGGCCTGAAGGGCGTAAAGGTCCGCCGGGGTCTCCGGGTTCTGGATGCGTTTGATGTCTATCTCGGGGGAGGGATTGGCCGGCAGGTTCAGCTTGGAATTCTCTACCAAAAGGCTGTCCCTTTTTCCCAGCTTGCGGAGTTTCTGGAGAAGCTGATCAATGAATTTCATCTTCATCGCTATCCTAATGAAAACTTCAGCCAGTACTGGCAGAGGAAACTCGAAGGGCACCGGGCTGAACCGCTCACGGGAGATCTGCCCACCTGGCATTGCACCAGTTGCAGCCACCTGCACGTTGGAGCGGATCCTCCCTTTTTCTGCCCGGTCTGTTCCGCGCTACGGTCCAAGTTCGAACCTGTACCGGAGCCGTCGGCCCCGGGCGCAGCCCCGGCAGCGAAGACGGTGCCGGCCGCAGCCGAGGACAACGCGGCCGGAGCCGAGCGAAGGATCTGGATCTGCCGGTCCTGCCAGTCGAAGCACGCCGGTGATCTTGCGCCGAAACTTTGCCCTGTCTGCGGCTCCAGTCAGAGTCAGTTTCGTGGTGGTAAGGCCGCACCCGCTGAGCATGCCGTCGGGCCTTCAACGCCATACGCCACGAGAACCGGGCGAAGGAGGATTCTGATTATCGGCGGAAGTATCGCAGGACACACCGCAGCCCAAACGGGTCGGTCGCTCGATCCCACAGCCCGCATCACTCTCGTCACCCGGGAGAAGCACGCCTTCTACAACCGGCTCAACCTAACGCGTCTCATAGCCAAGGAGATCGAGCGCCCTGCGCTTTTCGAACGTGGTCCCTCCTGGTATCAGGAAAACGAAATCGAGGTGCTGACGGAGACCGAGGTGATCGGGTTGGATCCGATTCAGAAGGTCGCCGTCATCAGCGAAGGGCGGGAACTGCCATTCGATGTCTGCGTCCTGACGCACGGCAGTTCAGCCGCCACGCCGCCCTTCTACCGGGAAGGCTTGCCGGGAGTCTGTTTGCTCCGAACGCTGGAGGATGTGGACGAAATCATCGAACGAACCGCGCCGGGACGCAGGGTGGCCATCATCGGTGGCGGCGTTCTCGGACTGGAAGCAGCTTCGGGAGTACGGAAAAGAGGCGGTGCCGTGCGAGTGTTCGAATTCCTGCCACAACTCATGCCCAGGCAATTGGACCATACCGCGGCAGCGCTTTTGCTGGAGAAAGTACGCGGCAGACAAATCGAAACATACGTTGGCGTTCAGGTGAAAGAAATCTGTGGCCAAGCAGGCGTCGAAGGAATCACGCTTTCCGACGGAAGGGGGTTCGAAGTGGATTTGGTTATTGTCTCAACGGGCATCAAGCCAAATATTGAATGGGTGAAGCGGTCGGGGATCCATTGCAACAGGGGGGTGCTGGTAAATGACCGGATGCAGACATCCACCGATGACGTATTTGCCGCAGGAGACGTCGCCGAGTGGAAGGGTCAAGTAGTGGGGCTTTGGGCCAATGCCATCGAACAGGCGTCCGTCGCTGCCGCCAACGCTGCTGGGAAATTCTCGATCTTCGAGGGGTTTCTTCCTGTGACGATTCTCAAGTGTCTGGACATTCCGCTCGTCTCCATCGGGGAAATTGAGGAGGATGGCGGTGAGGTTACCTCAAGAATCCAAATCGACGAAGCGACAGGAACATATCGTCGTTTGATCTTAAGAAACGGAATTCCCATGGGAGGGATACTCCTGGGCACTTCGAAAGGAATGGGAGAGATGCGGCGGCTAGTCGAAAAGGGCCACGAGCTCGAAAAGCTGGGAAGGCGGTTGATGCCAGAAACCGTTGCGCTTGCGGCCGAGTCATTCTCGCTTCCTGTTTGAAGTCCGTGTAATCCGGGGGTTTCGAATGGACCGTGCATGATTCCGTCCATCGCCGGACTCGGCATGGCATACAACCGCCTCAAAGCTTTCAGGTCCTTGGGATCCGGGATTCCGGGGTGATGTTTGACGAGTAACGGAAGGAGATCTTCTCAGATGGCACTAACACCGAGGAAATGGCCGGTACCGGGCGACGAGCCGGTGCCGGTCAGTGATCCCAAGGATGCGCGAGCGAATCCTTTTGTGATTCTGGGTCAGGCAAAATCTCCCAACCCGGCAATTCAGCAAAAAAGGCGGAGCCTAATTCCCGCCATCCCGCTCCAGGACGGGGAGCAGTATCGTTTTCACTTTGACATGTCCAACTGCATTGGCTGCAAGTGCTGCGAAGTCGCCTGCGCCGAACAGAACAACCTTCCACCGAACATTTCCTGGAGGCGTGTCGGAGAGGTCGAAGGCGGGTCGTATCCAAACACACAACGATTGCACATGTCGATGGGTTGCAATCACTGTCTGGAGCCTTCCTGTTTGGCCGGTTGTCCGGTGGATGCGTTCCGCAAGGACAAATCAACGGGACTGGTTTTACACAGCGCTGAGCTCTGCATCGGATGTGAATATTGCATCTGGAACTGCCCCTACGGGGTCCCGGCGTTCAACGAGGAGCGCGGCGTAGTCGGCAAGTGCGACATGTGCAGCGGCCGGATCCTCCAGGGACTTGAGCCGGCGTGCGTCACCGCTTGCCCGCAAGAGGCGATCCAGGTCGAAATTGTAAATGTCGAGGCGTGGCGGAGGGAGTACCAGGAATCGGCGAACGCGCCCGGGTTACCCAGCGCGGAGAATACCATCTCGACGACGCGGATCACGCTGCCCGCGAACTTGCCCGTTGATCTGAAGAAAGCTGACTACTTCCGGGTACGGCCGGAAAAACCGCACCACGCTCTAGTCGGCATGACCGTTTTGACACAACTTTCAGTCGGAGCCTTCTCCTTGGTATGGCTGTTCAGCCTTTTGGCAGGAACTGGCAACCACTCGTTTGCGGTTTATTCAGCTCTCTCCGTGGGGCTGATTTCGTTCTTGGTGTCCCCGATGCATTTGGGCCGCCCGATCTATGCGTATCGGGCCATGAAAATGTGGAAGAGGTCCTGGCTAAGCCGTGAAATTGTTTTGCTTTCCGCATTTGGTCTCAGTGCAACGGTGTATTCGCTGGCACTGTGGGCTGATCTGAGTTCAGCGGCGGTTCTTGGAGGAATCACCACGCTCCTGGGGTTTGGCGGGATTACGGCGACCAGTTTTATCTACCTGGTCCCCGCACGCCCGGCCTGGAACTCCAAGTATACGATTCTGGAGTTTGTGCTTACGGCCTTGACGTTGGGATCCCTTTTCGCGTTGACCGTCCGGACCCCAGGCCGATGGCTAGTTTACTCCGCCGTGGCGGCGTCGGCCGCCCAACTCATGATCCAAATGATGAAATTTTTATGGCTGGCGAATTCCGAGGAATTTGAACTCAGCGCGTCGTCCAGGTTGCTCAGCAAGGAACTGCGAGGCTTGCTTCTGTGGAGGTTTGCGTTGCTCATCGTCGGCGGTATTACCCTTCCTTTGTTGGACCACCCGCTCGGGGCCCTGATGGCTGGGCTAGCTTCGGAACTGCTCGGGCGTCACCTATTCTTCGTCAGCGTGGTTCCCAGGAATGTGGCCATGTCGTTTTTCGGATCGCAACAGGAAACGGCATGAAGATCAAACGTCTTCTGGGACTCGACATTCTCAGCGGGAAATACAGCTACACGAACGATCCCGTCGTCGGGTACACCTCGACTGAGAAATCGGCGGATCGATGGGTGGCGACCACGTGTGGGTATTGCTCGGTGGGCTGCGGGATGTATATCGGCGTGAAAGAGGGCCGGGCAGTCAGCGTTCGAGGGGATCGGGATCACCCCGTCAATGCGGGCAAACTCTGCCCAAAGGGGCTGGTTGAGCATCACACGCTGGACGCGGAGAGCCGGGCTCAGTATCCCTTATTGAGAGAGAACGGGCGGCTGGGGCGGGTCAGTTGGGACCGGGCACTCGACACGCTGGTGGAGCGCTTCCGTACCGTACAACGGACATACGGAGCCGAGGCTTTAGGCATCATCAGCACAGGCCAGCTGGTTACGGAAGAGTTCTACGCTTTGGGCAAGCTTGGCCGGCTTGGTTTTGGAGCCCGACATTACGATGGAAACACCACGCTCTGCATGGCGAGCGCCGTAGCGGGATACAAGCGCTCCTTTGGGAGCGATGGCCCGCCTGGCGCCTACGACG
>JACQTD010000019.1 GCA_016210985.1 Acidobacteriota bacterium | reverse complement strand
TGGGACCAGATCTTCAAGGAGCGAAAAGAATAGTTGACGTCAAACATGCGGGCTCTCGATAATGTTCGTCGTGCCCAAGCACCGGCGCAGGCCCTCGGAGAATCCCAGCCGGTTTACCGTAAACGTCTCTTCCAATCCTTCCAGCAGGCTTGCGGCCGCGGAGGGGTATTCCTTTTCCAACCAGCGGGCTTGGTTGCGTAATCTGGCCATCCCCTCCTTCTCCGACAACCGATAAGCCGCTCGCATCGTGGCCTTGACCTGGTCCCGGTGTTCTTCGGGCAGATGATCGACCACGTTTTGTACTTTGTGATTCCTACACCGCTGAACCGGACTTCGCGATCCAAAGACCTCGGTGATTGCTTTGCGCAGCGCCTTGGAGCCATCGATGACAAACAGATAGCTCAGCGTCGGATCCAACCCCCGGTCGACGAGGTCTTGGAGCAGGTCTTTCACCACGGTAGCGTTCTCCGTGGCTCCGGATCTGATCCCCAGCACATGTTTGTGGCCTTTTTCGTCTACGCCCAGGGCCCCGATAACGTGGTGGGTCCCGTAGACCACCCCATCGATGTAGACGGCCAGGATTTCCTCCCCCTTGATCGGCCGTTCACACCATGCCTTAAGCTGTCGGGCACTGGCCTGAATGAACTTCCGGCTCACGCTCGATCGCGCAATCCCCACCGTGTCGGCCATCGCCGGCAGTACTTCAGCGTAATGCCGCGTCGAGACGCCACGCATCAGTACCTCCATCATCCGATCGCCCAAGCCTTCTTCCTGCCGCAGTTGTTGATACAGCGGAACCTCCACTTCGCCTCCGGTTCCGTTCTTGCGCCGAAGCCGCGGACGTTCAACCGCCAGTTTCCGATCGCTCAGGCACACCCTCCCACGTTGTTTCCCATACCAGCCGATCTCGGCCTTCGTCCGTTTCCCCTGATGTTTGGGTCCGGTGACCTGCTCGGCTGAGAGCCGTAAGACCGCCTCGATCGCCGCTCGGCCGGTCACTTCAATCAAATCCGACCATGCTTTCTTGGATTGCTCGATCAATTCCATCAATGGAACCAATAGCTGCCCGTGCTCCGCTAAAACTGAAACTAGCCCTTCCCGATCTGTTCCATCTACAACCGAAACCTGCTTGATGCTACGATCCCTCATGGCGGTTTTCTCCTTTTAATTGGCGTTAAAAGCTCCCGATTCTACTCGAACCGGGTGAGAAAACTGCCACCCCTATTCATCAACTTTCAACCGCCGACGGGACAGCCCCATTACGGCGGCATGCTCATACTGAGGGTAGCGCTTACGCTCGATATCCCAGTACTCGATCGTCCTGACGATGTGTGACTCGTCGGTCGAGCCTAGCTGGATCTCGACTTCATACCTTCGGTTGGTTTCAGCGTCTTGGAGTAGCATGTCGAGTCGCCCTGCTCGCGGGTGCATCCGTTCCCGATCCTTCACAACGAGATCTCCCAGGCCAAGAATGCTTGGATCGTCGGCGATTCTGTCCTGCAGCCAACGCTCACTGAACTCCGGATGGTTCTTGAGGATAATTCGATCTGGTTTAACGTAACTCAAAGTCTCCATCATGGTTCTCCTTTATCGCGCGGGAACGTGACGGGGTGGCCTATCCAGACAATCAGAGGCGATGACTCGTTGTGATTAAGGCGGAGGTTGCTATGGTTCGACTTGTATATGGTTCTCGGGGTAGGCATGGTTTTGACCTCCGGGTAGGTAATCACATGACCGAGATGTGCAATGATCCGGAGGTTACCCTCATCGTCTGTATACTCGATTAGCCGCCCTAGTTGCTGCTGGCGCAGGGGGCCTCCCTTGTCCACGGTCAAAAACCACTCAGAAACTGTAGCGAACCCTGCAAGTGTACGAGAAAAATCTCGGTCTTCCAACTGATCATAGCGCTTGCTGGGAGAACCCGCGCCCCTAATCCTGGGAAAGCCGGATTACCGGACAGGCCTGCTCATAACCGCTTCGTAGAAAGGGTTATTCCGATCAGATGATGAGGCCACAGTTTGTACCTGCCGAGGTACTCGTGAGGTACGCGCGGGGTACTGTTTGTACCCGGACAGGCCCTTGCCGGACCGGTCGTCGAGGGTGGGTGGCGGACTTCAGTGGTCGTGGCCCATTCATCCTCGCTTTGTATTGATTTCGGATCACTTCGAATTACTGATCACCGTCGATAAAAATTTGCAGGCTGCTGCAATGATGCTTTTATTTCACGGATCGGATCAGGTTCTCGGCCTTCCCTTCTTGCTTCTACGAACCAAACGATAAGGCTGCTCGAGTTCGCGCCTTGGAGTGCCAACGCGGCGGCCTAAATTCAAACCAATCTTGACGTAGGATACCGAGGAGGGAGTACCATCCCGGGGAAGAAGATGTCCGACGCAGTGTCGTGAAGAGACGTTTCTATCCGGAGGGTGCATACGCATGGAAGTCTACCCCGGCATCTCGATGGATGCAGGTATCCGATTCGGCAAGCCGTGCATAGTCGGAACTCGGATCGATGTCGCCACCGTTGTGGGCGCTCTCGCCGCCGGCGAAAGCTTTGACGAGGTCGAAGCTGCGTACGGATTGACACACGAACAGATTCTTAGTGCCCTTCGTTACGCAGCACATGTGGCCGCTCACCTTCCCCCGGCGGTCAAAGTGGCTTCGTGAAGATTCTGCTCGATGAGAATTTCCCGCTGCCACTCTATCATCGCCCCCGCGCTGATGGTTACGACGTTGAGCATATCATTGAGCTCGATCAACGGGGAGTTCCCGACTTTCAAATCAGGCAGCGCCTCACACGCGAAGAGTTGCTCTTCCTCACTCAGGACACTGAGTTCGAGGATGTGACCGCCGATTGCCGATCCATCGTGATCATCTCTCGGGTACCGCAAAATCTTCCCATTCAGCAGCGAGTTGATATCTGGTTCCGTGCGCTCCAAGCATTCCTGGTGCATCCATCCCCCGGCGTGGTCTTTGATCTGACCGACGCGGGTAAAGTTGTCGCTTACGAAACCGGCGGGGTGGAGTGATCGGGACCATCGATTGTCGATTGCCGAAGTACGAATCCGTATAGTCGGAGGCTGACGCCTTGGAAGTGACCTGCCACCGGCGTCAAAACCTCACAATGTTGAGAATCTTCTGCCAGGTCCCGTCATGAATGGAGACCATCGTTGGCTAGACACTGAACCCGCGAAGAGGCGTGGCTTCTTGTTCGGTTCCGAGTAATGTCGATACGCGAGGGATCGCCACCTATGGCCGCGCCGACAGGCGAGGTGGGGAGGGAGGGGGACCAGTGACCCGAAGGCTTCGCACCGGGAGCGAAGCGATCGAGCGCGATCTCGAGCTGGCACTCCAGCCTGGATGCTTCATTTCGGACCAGGCGTCTTCGTCGTTTGTGAGCGACCTGGAAGATGTCGCGACCGGAATCGCAAGGCTTACTAGCAGCGAGCCGGCTCGGGCCGCAACCCTATTCGAGACGTTCCTCGCCGGGTGCTACGAGAAAGCGGAGGAGGTTGACGATTCAAGCGGCAGCTTCGGCCAGTTCGTCTGCAGTCTGTATTGCGCTTGGATCGAGTGCCGCAAGGCAGATGGCGCCGATCCGGACGAGACCGCTTCCAGGCTGCTCGCGTGGATGGAGAGCGATGAGTACGGCTTCTCCTACCAGCTTGAAAAGCACGCCGCTAAGGTCTTCGACAAGGCCAATCTCGCCACTTTCGTGTTGCAGGCCCGAGAAAAGTTCGATGCCGCGGCCGACACGGCTCCAAGAACGGGTGACGCGCGCAAGGATGGTGCCTCGTACCTTCGCGGCCGCTGGGGTAGCGTCCTTCGTACCCTCTATGCCACTCAGAAAGACATCGCAGCGTACGTCGCCCTCACCGAGGAGACCGGCCTCACGGTGCAGGATTGCTTTGTGATCGCCACGCTGCTTGTCACCCGCCGTAAGCCGAAAGAAGCCCTCGCCTGGGTGGACCGGGGAATTGACCTGGACAAAAAGACCACATATGGGTCCATGGCCGGGGACGACCTCGCCAAACTGAGGCGCCAGCTTCTGACCAGACTCGGACGCGGCAACGAGGCACTCGATGCCGCCTGGGCCGACTACCATCGGCATCCGAGTAAGTATACTTACGACGAGCTCATGAAGTTCGTGCCCAAAGCTGACCGGGCCAAGTGGCATGACAAGGCCATCGCTGCAGCCGAAGGGGGCGACCTCCACGCAGTTATGGACCTGCTCCTGGCGACGAAGGAGACGGGCCGGCTCATAAACCTTGTGAGTCAGGTGGAGGACCCTGCCCTTGAGGGCTTGAGCCACTACGCCACCGAGCCGGTCGCGAGGACGCTTGAGAAGACTCGTCCCGACCTCGCGGCTCGATTGTGGCGGGCTCAGGGGATGCGGATCATCAACGCCGGGAAGAGCAAGTACTACTATGCCGCCCTGTCGAACTTCGAGCGCGCCAAGCGATGTTACCAGCGCGCCGGGCTCATCGCCGATTGGGAGAAGACGGTAAGCCGGATCCGGTCCGATCATCGCCGCAAGACCGGGTTCATGACCGGGTTTGAGCGCCTGGTAGCGGGATCAGGACCGAGTGACGAACCGTCCTTCCTCGATCGGGCAAAGGCACGGTGGAAGGGCCGCCCGCGGAGCGCAGGATGAGGACCCGGCACAATGACAGCCCCGCGAATGAGGCCGACCTCGATCGATTGATCGCCGAGATTATCGCCGGCGCCCATGGCGACGACGAACAGCTCCGGGCCTTCCACCTTGCGATCCAGCGAGGTGTGGAGCTGCCGTGCGACGCATTCGTCATCGGCGAGCCTGTCTCGGTGATCGGCTTCGACTACGATTGCAACCCTCGGCGCGGGCTCACGGTCCGATGCCGGCGCGGGGACGGGTCCGAACACGTGGTCGCTGCCTCAGAGGTCATGCCCGCTCAGCAAGCGAGGGGGGCTGACTTCCTGGCTGCCTACCGAAAGTGGCTGGGGATCGGTTCCTCCCCTGAGCGGGTCGCTGTTCCCACTCGCCGCAAGCGGCAGCACAAGGTCACCTCGACGGATCTCGATTTAAGCCATCCGATCGAGCTCGTTGTGCTCTCGGTCAAGAATACCGCAGCCCGTTGCCGGCCAGTCGGAAGCGACCGCGTCATTACACTGCGCGCAACTCGGCTTTGGGACATCGTTCCGGGTGAGATCGCGCTAGTGAAACCCAGCAAGCAGTGGAGCTACGCGGGTCACCCTTACCTGTCCGGCGATATCGAGACGAGGCGAATCGACGTCGCCGCGTTGGGTCTCGTCCCGCTCAAGCTGGAAGCCCAGGGCGCCTGGATTCCGGAAGAGCATTACTGGGGCGAGGAGGGTGAGCCGATCGAGGAGTGGGCCAAGACGATCATTGCACACGGTCCCAGACCGGCATTCGAGATGGAACAGATCCTTCCAGGCTTTGATATCGACGACTTTGATTCCGACCCGATTGGCGAATCCAACGACCTCAAAGACGCAGGCGACAGCGCAGCCGCATACAAGCTCCTGATGGAACTCTGTGAGGCCGATCTGCGTTGCCTCGACGCCCACGCCCATCTCGGGAACATGAGTTTCGAGTACAGGGCCGAGGATGCGATCCGGCACTACGAGGTGGGAATCCGCATAGGCGAGCTATCCCTGGCCCCGGACTTCGATGGCCTCCTGCCCTGGGGGCACATTGACAATCGGCCGTTTCTACGATGTATGCACGGCTACGGACTGTGCCTGTGGCGGCTCTCGCGCTTTGAGGAGGCCGCGCGCGTCTTCGATCGAATGCTTTGGTTGAATCCTGCCGACAACCAGGGCGTGCGTTTCCTGATCGATGAGGTGAGGTCAAAGTCAGTGTGGGAAGACCGCCGAGATGAGAGATGACGTCGCTGGTTATGGAGAGGAAGAAGCTCGACCAGGAGATGCAGGAACGGAAGCCCGCCGGTCTGCCAGGCAAAGGGGGTCAGGAGATGTTGGTCTGCGGGACCTATTGGCTCCCTAAAGTGCGACCTCGAGTGGTCCCTCCTTCATAGCGCTGACCCGGAGTACCGAAAACCCTAGAACGTTGCCCTGTTCGTCAATCTTCTCCATCACCTGGTCACATTCGGTTTCACGGAAGAATCCGGGCTTCTGGTCGAAGATGACTTCGAGGTAGTCCCCCTCAGGGTCATACCAAATTTTTACGCGCTTTGGTTGGTCGGCCATAATGTAACTCCTTTCTTGATACGATCGGTCAGGTAGGCAGTCAGAACGAACGCGTCATTATCAACAGTTTTCACGACAACGCACAAGAACTTCCTACCCACAATTGTGCGGAAATACAGACGATAGTATAGGTGGGTCTGCGGATCACTGAAGGATTGGACAACCCGTTCCGGGCGGAGCAGCGTCTCCTCGATTGCAGCTTCCATCGTTGCCATTTCAGGATGCTCCAGAATGCAGCGTCAATGGTCCGATACATGGGAACAAGACCCGATCGCGCCAAGATGCGTCTCCGAGAACGCGATATTCCACGGCAGGCCGATTCCAAGTCCTACGTCAGGCGTAGAACTCATGGTCTGCGCTTCGTAGTCTTTGTCTTTTCCGCCTCGCAGGATCGCAGGAAATCCTGGACCGGTTCAGGGGTGTAAAGTATTTTATTTCCAATCTTTAGGTACCGCAAGCGGCCTGACTTTTGATGCCTCCAGAAGGAGACCCTGCTCATGGGGACCATCTTGCGCAGATCTTTGTCCGTGAATGCGAATTTGAATTTCTGGTCGTGTCTCTCATCCGACATCGATCTACCACCTCCCTCAAGGAAATGATCCTTGCCGGCTCTGGCCGTATCCGGAGGATACGAGCTCGACCATGGGTACGAGCAAGAAGTCAGTGGTCGTACCCTGAAACCTCACTGGTAAAGCCGGAAAAACGAGAAGGTTAGATGTCTGGCTGGGGGAGTGGGACTTCCAGTGCCTATGGAGCAAGATTGGGATCGGCCCACAATTCTTATACGGTCCGGCTTGAAGTTGCGCCCGGGTGTTGTGAGGTTTCCTTGGCCCAGTCCCGCCGTGATAGAGCCATCCAAGACTCCATTGGCTCGCTTCTCTGAACTGGCCGCCGTATTATGAACATGTTGACTCCCAGCCCAGCAGGACGGAAACAGCCCGCCTTCGTGTTGACTTAATGTACCAATTCGCTTTCTCCCGGTTGGATCCGCTTAGCATCTTGTGCCGCGGCGTCGACCTCCGCCTCCTCGGCTTGCCGTGCTTCGTCGGCTTTGTTCAAGGCATCGAGTACTGCCGCGGCCCGGAGCGCAGTCTCCCTGTTGGCGTTCACGTATCGATATAGTGGCGGAAAACCAGGTCGCCACAGAAGGTCAACGGTCACGATTTCCACGCAGCCAAGCAAGACAGCACGATCGTCGACTGTTTTGCCGGTTCCGGCAGCACAGCCTGCGTCAAGGTCATCCACCTGGAATCCTACGAGGACACACTCGATAACCTGGAACTGCGCCGCACTGTGGAGCAGGAGTCCCTCCTTGATCTGCCGCAGGCAAAGGGCGAAGACAACCTCAGGGAGCAGTACCTCCTCCGCTACATGCTCGACGTCGAGACGCGCGGCAGCCAGTCGCTCCTTAATATCTCCGGATTCCTCCAGCCACACCAGAATCGCGATCTCCTCGAAATAGAGCGACGTGTCGACATCCGCAAGCTCTGCGAACACTGTGCCGCCATGACCCAAAAGCCGGCTGACGTGTGCATTTTCTGTCCGAGGCAGGTATCCGAGTTTGCGTTGCCCGCGATAGACTTCGACGGCAAACTCGTCGTGGGGGTTGTGAGGTTCAGGCCTCAGTATCAGGCGATCGCCGCCTCCAAATGGCTCTCCGGTGCAAGCAGTTGCCAAAGGCTCTCAACCATGCGCCATCGCGGACTCTTTGACCCTCTGGGCGGCCATCTCCACGTCGAGACCCGCAATATCGATGCGCAGGTGAGCACGGGCATAGGTTTTGCCGTAGTAGGTCATGTCCTTCTTGATCTCTCTGAGGTAGAGCCGCTTTTCGGATTCGGTCAACCGCCGCTCGATCGGACGGGAGTCGATGTCGTAGAAGGTGATCCGCTCGAGAATGTTCGCCGCCTCATCCCAAAGCGCGATGACCAGCCCGTCGGATCTCTTGACTGCCCGCAGATACCCTCCCATCAGTCCGCTCGGAGGAAGTGCGATCAGGCTCTGCCGGCTCTCAGGGCGTGCCAGCAGATGAACCAGCGCCTTGGATGCCTCGTTGCGGAAGGAATGAGGAGTCAGGAACCGCGCTCGAAGCCGCTCCATGCTGATATTGAAGAACGTCTCGATCTCACTATCCAGATCGAAGAAAGCGAGGCCCATGACCTCGGCCGCTCTCCTCCCGATCGTTGTCTTGCCGACACAGGGAACCCCGGTCACGAAAACGCGCACTGCTCTGCCTCGGGTGGCTCCATCGCCTCGGTGGTCACCTAAAGATTGGCCAATTATCGTCACCTGAAAACCGGCCAATGGATCGGTGGTCCGGGACTGGATTCCTTTTACACTCCTTCCTTCCGGTTGTCCACGTTGTCCTGGCTGTTCGTCCCCGTCTCAGCGGGGTAGTTTTTCTTCTTTTGATAAAGATAAGTATTTTTCTGTCCGAAGAATGGGGAGCACCTCAGCGACCGCTCGAGGTCGTGCTTTACAGAGC